>JABUST010000054.1 GCA_021442595.1 Lachnospiraceae bacterium
TTTTCAAAGTTCATCGCCGCTCTTCGCGGCGCGCTGTCGTTTTGCGACAGCTTTGTTATAATACCACTGCTTCCCTGCTTCGTCAACACCTTTTTGAAAGATTTTTAAACTTTTTGGAAATTCCGCCCATCCACACTTAGCAGACAGCACCGAACCGGGGAAGAGCATGCCTGTTATGGCTTCTCTGCATCCTCTTAGCAGCGGGTAATGTTTATCTTACCACTTCTTCAGAATCTTGTCAACGGAGTATTAATTATTCTGTAACAATTCTCTTTTGGGGTTTATCCACAGAATACACCGGAGATTTGTGGATAAACAGTCGGTTTCCCATGATCCTCCCTCATTTTCTTTTTCCACATTTTCACATACCCTGTGTATAACCCGTCAAAATTCAAAAGAATTTGTTACAAAAGTATGTATTACCTCTCTGCACAGAAAAAAAACAGCCCGTCATGATGACGAGCTGTTTTAAGCGGAGAAGGAGGGATTTGAACCCTCGCGCCGGTTTCCCGACCTACACCCTTAGCAGGGGCGCCTCTTCGGCCACTTGAGTACTTCTCCAGGCCGCTTGTGGCTCCAAACCAATAAGCGTAATCAGTATTATATCTGCGGCATCCCGGATTGTCAACTGTCAATCACAGTACACTCTCCCGCATCAGGGAAAGATACTCCCTGAGGGCAAGGGAATCAAATGGTACTTGCCCATCCGGCAAACCAGTTGATGTTCTGCAGGAGAGATGCAATATAGCTTTTGTCAATGGCATCCGCAATGATGGCTACGGCGGCATTTCCGCTTCCCAATGCCGTGATGACAAATACCACAAACAGCATCAAAACAAAGCCGATGACAGCATTGACGATGCCTCCCAATACAGCATTGACCGTTCCGACGAGAGGCAGCTTGTTCAGCAGCCTCAACTTAGATGCCAGCCACACAAGAATGGTCCAGCTGGCCAGGAAGATCACAAGAATAGAGGCGGTATTCAGCAGAAATCTTGCAAAATACCGACCGGCATATTCACGAAGGCTTTCCGCGCCCATGCTTTCCTGAAGGAACATTGTATTGTTCATCATGATTCCTTCCTTCAAATAAGAAGGAATCAGGTCCGGAAGTCCGTTTTCGTCCACATCGCCAATCTTCTGCATGATCTTCTTGAACAGAAACTCTTCAAAGCCCGCCTGACGCAGAACCTCCGCCAGCTTTGCATAGAAAAGATAGGTGATCACCACTGCGAAAAAAATACTGAGCGCTCTCAGGAGTTTACCTGCCAGCCCCTCCCGGCATCCGGATACAAAGAAAATCGACAGAATCAGCACACAGGCTGCGTCAATGATAATAGGAAGATATTCAGTCCACATGTTCACTCTCAACCGATCTAAGCGAGACTTTATAGACTCTCAGCTCCCCATTGCGGGTCGCTGCTACAGTCTTGTCATTATTGTAAGCCACAAGACGCCCATAGGTGTCTCCCGTGTTCATGGTCCACATGGCTTTACCCACAGAAGAGATGCCGTAATAGATCCTGCCCTTGGCATAGATGACGGTATCCCCCCATACGTCAATATAACCGGCATCCTCCACATTCATTTCGTAGAGGGTATCTCCGTTATAATTGTACACCACGATGTTGTTCTCTGCAGGCAGGGCCGTTCCGGCCTGTCCGTTTCCGTAAAGCACGGCAAAGAACTCGTTGCCCAGACAGAGACTCTTCAGCTCATAGGACAGCTGCTGCTCCCAGATGCTTTTTACGCTGCCCTCCGCGGACAGGGCGCCGATCCTGTCTGTTCCCGCATAAAAGAGTTCATTCCCCACAAAGCAGATATCGCTGATCAGGCATTGGGAGAAAGACATACTGCCTACGATCCGGTCCACCAGAACAGACCCGCTTTCCGTCAGATCAAACAGCGTGACGATGGAGGCCAGCTCCGTGCCGGTGTAATTCACATAAACAGTGGCCATACGGCTTCCGTCATCGGAAAGCGCCAATCCCATGGGAATACCATCGCTGGCGGAATAGGTGCGGCGCTGCATCAGGATATTGCCATTGATATCGTACAGGACGATCATGTGACCATTGGCGGCATTCAGAACCACGCAGCTTTCTCCTGTTGCATTGACGGTGTTTAAAATGATGACGCTCTCTGTGGTTACGGACATTTTGGTCTGTCCATCTTTAATGACCATCAAAGACATGCCCAGACGATCGGCTACAGAAATATAGTCCCCCCCCACAGCAGGATAGGGTGCGGACATGGTATAGGGAACATCATAGATCACGCCGCCCTTTTCATTGATGGCCATGAGTCCATCCTGGGAGCAGCGGATCAGATTTTCCTTATGAGTCAGCAGGGTCGTATTACCTTCCGTATAGGGGATGCTGACGCCGATATCGTCCAGGACGTAACTGGAGCGGCCTCTGAGGCGATTGTAGAATCGGTCGGAAAACAGGAATACGATGGTGACCACCACCAACAGAGCCAGGGCAAGCGTAAAGAATGTCTGCCGGTTTTTACTGCTGGGTTCTTTCAGTTCCCGATCATCTTCCTCGATTTCTTTTTTCAGCATCTCGGCTTGCCGGGTTCCTTTTCGGATCCCCTCTTCCAAAGCTGCCTTTCCCTTCGCTGCTTTGCTCTTAATGGCAGACCTTCCGGATTTTTTCCTCTTTGCTTTTCCGGTCTTCTCTACCGAGTCTTCCGGAACCGGCGCCGTCTCTGTAATAACGGGCACAGCTCCTTGTGCTGAGGCTGCAGAAGGTGCTGCATACTGCTGCACAGGGGGCGCTGCCGGTGGGATATATCCCTGAGGCGCCTGAGTTTCCCCCACAGGAGCAAACAGGTCCGTGGCTTCCTCTTCATTTGACGGCTCTACAAAGAAATTATCCAGACCGTTGTTTCGATCTTCTTCACTCATAGCCATCCCTCCGTTTCTGTCTGTATATCACTGACTCCCGGTATCCCGGTTCAGGGCCGGGAGCCCTCGTCATCATCTGTGCCAACGATCTCCAGTTCAAGATATTGAAAACCGATGGTTTCTATAAAGTTGTCCTGATCGAATCTGGTGGAACCGAAGTTTTTGAGATGCTGCCGATTTTTGGCCAGCCAGATGGGCCTGGCCAAGTCAAAATGGCGGGATATCTGCTCCTCACAGGCATAGATCCTCTCCTCCAAAGGCCACTCTGAGTGAGCATCCTCCCCGGTGAAACTCTCCCGGATCTTACCGCCTGCCATGATTTTTCCCCAGATCCTCAGCAAAGCTCTTCCTCCTTAATAAAACCCTGTCTGATCCTCCAGCAGAAGCCTGGCAGGATCCATGCGGCCGTAAAACCGCACCTTACCCTGGAATCTTCGGCCCGGGGCCGGCTGCCCCACCAGGTCCTTGGGATGGATCAGCACCCGCTGGATCTGGCCCAGAACGTCCAGCTCCAGGTAATAGACCCACTCCTCCGTCATGGGGTTCAGCAGCTTGTCGATATGCCGGATGTCTCCCAGAATCGTGAAGCAGTTCTCATCCTTCTCCGCGGGATAATAAAACCCATCGTAAATGCTGAAAACATCCTCCTGCTTCAACCGCTCAAGAATCTCATCCTCGTTGGCAAACTCATCCTGGCGGAAGCTTTCTCTGGAGGAGAAATTCCAGTTATCCTCCCGGGCAGCCTTCAGCATCTCTCTGCGGCGCCGGGTCTCCTTGCGGATGGCGTCCATATCTTCTTCTGTGCGCTCTATCCCCAGAATGATTTTCCCTTCGGTGCTGAGTCCGTAACAGGATACCATCAAGGCCTCCGCCTTAACGGAATCCGGGTCGCTGTATGCCCGGGCTACCTCCGTCAGACAGACAGTCATGGTCTCATAGGTCTCGTGCTCCGTGCCCTCCAGGTACAGAAGATCCCGCTCTCCCAGAAACAGCTCAGGTTCATGAAGCAGGTATCCCCGCTTCTCCTTCAGGGAGGGAATGGCCAACTCAATGACCAGCTCCGCCTGACTCTTGCGGACCCCCCGGAGGATCAGCTGGAAAGGGCCCATATTGAAGGCCAGCTCCATACGATGCTGTCCGGCCTGCACATACTGCCGCCCTCGCAGGCTTCCGTCTGTCATGGCACGGCTGATCAGCTCTCCCGCTGCCCTCTGTCCGCTGTATCGGCTCAGTCCGATGGCCGAGAATTCTCTTAGCATAACTTGCCTCAGTTAACAATAATCATGAACACCTGGGCTGTCTGGCCGGTGCTCGTTCTGGTGGCCATCACCTCATACATACCCGGTCTGTCCGGAGCCGTATACACGCCAAAGCGGTCCACCGTGCCCTCCGTGGCCTCCCAGAGGATCTCCTCTTCCCTGGCTGCGATGTTGGTGCGCAGGGTGTATTTCCATCCCGGGTGCAGAAAATGAGGAGGATTGGCAATGAAGAAAGGTTCCTGTTCCGAAACAGGGAGATCCTCCATATCAGAGAGCCCTTCCACCGCCTTGGAGAGGGCCTCAAGTGCGGAAACCTCTGTGGGCTCCGGCTCCTCCTTCGGGCTTTGCTCTTCAATCTCAGGAGTAAAGATCACCATGTCCGGAAGAATGTCCTCCGGCTCAGAAGTTTGGTCGATCAGAAGGTCTGCAGTCTCTATATCCTCCGACTCCGGAGTCGTAGCTTCCTCTGTCAGAACCGACGCAATTTCCTGTGTCAGAACCGGCTCAGCCTCTCTCGACTTATCCCAGGAAAGGAGAACAAAGCCGTACAGAAGCTCTCCGCCGCCGAAGCTGCTTTTAAACTTCAGCGCCACACGGAACTTTCCGGTAGCCGTGTTCAGCTGATACCCCAGCTTGATATCAGGCACATGGTTCTTATCCGCATCCCGGAAAAACAGATCCTCCTTACCATAAGAAAGGATCGACCCATCAGAAACCCCGGTCCGGGTATATCCCTGCATAGACCGGGCAGAAGAAACCTCCAGACGGAAAGCCTCACCCTCAGCCCCCGCAGAGAGCCAGTCGCTCTGCAGAACAGAACCCGAGCTCACCTTGCCTCCGGACTTCACAGAAAGAACACCCCGAACCACACAAAGCGGGCCGGAAAACAGGACCTCGCTGTCCTTGATCTTAATGGAAACCTCCATAACGTCCCCCCTTAAGAAACAAAACCATCCCGGAAGCAAACGCCCCCGGCAAACCCCAAACAAACAAGCGGTACTCCATTATAACAGACAAACACACAAAAATCATTCACGAGTGTGATATAATAGACACAAGCCTCGAAAGAATCGAGAACGGAATGCTTGCATTCCGGTTCTCGTTTTTGAGAGGCGCACAAATATGAGGACGGAGGCA
>JABUST010000068.1 GCA_021442595.1 Lachnospiraceae bacterium
CCGGGATCAGATTGTGCAGGGGACAGCCGCTGACAGGGCCGCCTCCCGGAGTTCCGCCCCCCATGGTACCGGTGCCGTAGCCACAGCCCGCCTGACAGAAGGGAACGCCGCAGTCCATGCACCGGGCTGCCTGTATTCGTCTCTGCTCCGGATCCAGAGCCGTGTGAAATTCATCGTAATTCAAGATTCTCTTCAGGGGCTTCACGGTTCCGTCCGGATGCCGCTGATATTCCTGAAAGCCTGTAGGTCTTCCCATACTCTCTCCTCTCCTTACGCGTTCTTCATGGCATAAAATGCCTCCAGGGCAGCCTCTTCCCGATTGAGTCCCTTCTCCTCATACTGACCGATCAGTGTCAGCATGCGCTGATAGTCCCTGGGAATGATCTTCTTAAAATCAGGCAGATAATCCTCAAAATGCTCCAGGATCCGGGCGCCCAGGGCGGAACCCGTGGCCTCCACATGCTCCCGAATCAGCTCTCTCAGCTCCCGGATGTCATGCTTTTCGGAGATGGTTTCCATACTGACCATCTGCTTGTTCAGCCGCAGATACAGATCATGCTTCTCATCCAGCACATAGGCGATGCCGCCGCTCATGCCTGCCGCAAAATTCTTTCCCGTGGGTCCCAGGATCACAGCCCGGCCGCCGGTCATATACTCACAGCCGTGGTCTCCGCAGCCCTCTGCCACCGCCACGGCTCCGGAGTTGCGCACGCAGAAGCGCTCTCCGGCCACGCCATTAATAAGAGCCTTTCCGGCTGTGGCTCCGTAAAGAGCCACATTGCCGATGATGACGTTATCCTTGGCTTCAAACCCGGCGTCCACCGGAGGCTTGACCACCAGCTTACCGCCGGATAGTCCCTTTCCGAAGTAGTCGTTGGCATCTCCTGTCAGGCAGATGGTCTCTCCCTTGGGGAGGAAGGCGCCGAAGGACTGACCACCGCCGCCCTCTGCACGGATCACATAGGTATCCTCTTCCAGAGAATCACCGAATCTGCGGGTGATCTCGCTTCCCAGAATGGTTCCGAAGGTACGGTTCACGCTGGAGACCTTTACAGACACGGTATGAGCTTTCTTCTTCTGGAAGGCAGTTTTAAAGGCGGGAAGCAGTACACTAACATCCAAAGTTTTTTCCAGTTCAAAGTCATACTTGTTCAGAGGATTAAAATGTTTTCCCTCTTCTTTGTTCCCCTGTGCTCCCTCTCCGCTCCACAGCAGGCTCTCCAGCTGCAGTGTGTCGGCTCTGTGGGTGATGCGCCGGTCTCTGGGGCGAATCAGATCCGTCCGTCCCACCAGCTCGTCTACGCTGCGCACACCTAAAGCGGCCATGATCTCCCGCAGTTCTCTGGCGATGAACAGCATGAAATTCATGACATATTCCGGCTTTCCGTCGAAGTGCTTCCGAAGCTCCGGATTCTGAGTGGCAACACCTACAGGACAGGTATCCAGGTTGCACACCCGCATCATAACACAGCCCATGGTCACCAAAGGCGCCGTGGCAAAGCCGAATTCCTCAGCGCCCAGAATGCAGGCGATGGCCACATCCCGGCCGCTCATGAGCTTTCCGTCGGTCTCCAGACGAACTCTGCTGCGAAGGCCGTTTTGGATCAGGGTCTGATGAGCCTCCGCCAGACCCAGCTCCCAGGGCAGGCCTGCATGGTGGATGGAGCTCTTGGGAGCAGCTCCGGTACCTCCGTCATATCCGCTGATGAGGACGCAGCCTGCGCCGGCCTTGGCTACGCCGGCGGCGATGGTGCCCACACCGGCCTCGGAGACCAGCTTCACAGAGATCTCCGCCTGACGGTTGGCGTTCTTGAGGTCATAGATCAGCTGAGCCAGATCCTCAATGGAATAAATATCATGATGGGGCGGCGGGGAGATCAGAGACACACCGGGAGTAGAGAACCGGGTTCCCGCGATCCAGGGATAGACCTTTCCCCCGGGCAGATGTCCGCCCTCGCCGGGCTTGGCTCCCTGAGCCATCTTGATCTGGATCTCCCTTGCGCTGCACAGATAGGCGCTGTTGACACCGAAGCGGCCGGAAGCCACCTGTTTGATGGCGCTGCATTTCTCCGTGCCGAAGCGGGCAGGATCCTCTCCTCCCTCTCCGGAATTGGACTTTCCTCCCAGACGATTCATGGCAATAGCCATGCATTCGTGAGCTTCCTTAGAGATGGATCCGTAGGACATGGCTCCGGTCTTGAACCTCCTGACGATGCTCTCCTCCGGCTCTACCTCCTCCAGAGGAATGCCTCCCTCCTGAGGATAAACGAACTCCAGCAGACCCCTGAGGGTGTGAGGCACGCTCTCATGGTCCACCCGGGCGGTATACTCCTTAAACTGCTCATAGGAGCCTCTTCGCACAGCCTCCCGCAGGGCGATGATGGTCCGGGGATCATACATGTGATCCTCTCCTCTGCTGCCGGAACGAAGCTTGTGGGTGCCGGTGGAATCCAGGGTAGGATCCAGCCCCAGATCCAGGGGATCAAAAGCATGATCATGACGCCAGAGGACGCCTTCCGCAATCTCCTCCAGACCGATGCCCTCCACAGGACTTACGGTATTGGTGAAGTACTCATCCACCACCTCTTTGCAGATGCCCAGTGCCTCGAAGATCTGAGCCGACTGGTAGGACTGCAGGGTGGAAATGCCCATCTTGGAAGCGATTTTCACGATGCCGTGAAGAACTGCATTGTTATAGTCGTTGATAGCCTGATAGGGATCCTTGTCCAGACGGTTCCGCTCCACCATATCCATGATGCACTCCTGTGCCAGATAGGGATTGATGGCCCGGGCACCATAGCCAAGCAAGGTGGCAAAGTGGTGCACATCTCTGGGCTCCGCGCTCTCCAGAATGATGGAAACGGCGGTGCGCTTCTTGGTACGGATCAGATACTGCTCCATGGCGGAGACAGCCAAAAGGGAGGGAATGGCCACATGGTACTCGTCCACCCCTCTGTCAGACAGAATAATGATGTTGGCGCCGTCTCTATAGGCCCGGTCGCACTCCACAAAGAGCCGATCGATGGCCTTTTTAAGACTGGCATTTTTATAATACAAGAGGGAGACCGTCTCCACCTTGAAGCCGGGATGCTTCATGTGGCGGATCTTCATAAGGTCCACAGAGGTGAGGATGGGATTGTTGATCTGCAGGACCCGGCAGTTTTCGGCCTTTTCCTGCAGCAGGTTTCCGTCGGAGCCCACATAGACCGTGGTGTCCGTGATGATCTCCTCCCGGAGACAGTCGATGGGAGGATTGGTCACCTGGGCAAAGAGCTGCTTAAAGTAGTTGAACAGGGGCTGATGCTTCTCACTGAGGACAGCCAGAGGAATATCCGCGCCCATGGCGGTAACCTTCTCGGAGCCGGTCTTGGCCATGGTGAGGAGGGCATCATTCATATCCTCCTGGGTGTAGCCAAAGGCTTTGCAGAGCTTGCTGCGCTGCTCCGGGGTATACCGGGGCACCTTGTGGGCGGGAACGGGAAGATCCGCCAGCTTCAGCAGGTTCTGGTCCAGCCACTCTCCGTAGGGTGCTGCAGATGCATAGGTGCTCTTGATCTCCTCGTCGGCAATGACCCTTTTCCGAAGGGTGTCCACCAACAGCATCTTTCCGGGCATGAGTCTGGACTTTACAAGAATATCTTCCGCGGGAATATCCAGCACTCCCACTTCAGAAGAAAGAATGAGCCGGCGGTCCCGGGTAATATAATAGCGGGAGGGTCTGAGACCGTTCCGGTCCAGAACAGCTCCCATGATGTCACCATCGGAGAACAGGATAGCGGCAGGGCCGTCCCAGGGCTCCATCATGGTGGAGTAGTAGTGGTACAGGTCTCTCTTTTCTCTGGACATGCCCGGGTCGTTCCGCCAGGGCTCCGGTATGGTCATCATGACCGCCAGAGGAAGAGGGATGCCGTTCATCATCAGAAATTCCAGGGTGTTATCCAGCATGGCGGAGTCGGAGCCCGTCTTGGAGATAACGGGGAACACCTTGTCCATATCCTGCTCCATGCAGGGAGACTCCATGGTCTCCTCACGGGCCAGCATGCGGTCTGCATTGCCCCGGATGGTGTTGATCTCTCCGTTGTGGAGGATCAGGCGGTTGGGATGAGCCCGCTCCCAGCTGGGCATGGTGTTGGTGGAGAAGCGGGAGTGGACCATGGCAATGGCGCTCTCGTAGGTCTCCTGCCGGAGATCCTCGTAGAAGCGGCGAAGCTGATAGACCAGGAACATGCCCTTGTACACGATAGTCCGGGAGGAGAAGGAGCAGACATAGGTGTTGTCACAGCTCTGCTCGAATACTCTTCGGATCACATACAGCTTCCTGTCAAAATCCAGACCGGGCTGAATACCCTGAGGTCGTCTGACAAAGCACTGGCAGATGCAGGGCATGGTGTCTCTGGCCCGGTCCCCCAGGACCTGAGGATCCACCGGAACGGGGCGCCATCCCAGGAAATCAACGCCCTCCTTCCGGCAGACTACCTCCAGCAGTTTCTTTGCCTGGCTGCGCTTAAGGGCATCCTGAGGCAGAAAGAACATGCCGACACCGTAATCCCCTTTCTCTTCCAGGCAGATGCCAAGATCCCGGGCCTTCTCCTGAAAGAAACCGTGGCAGATCTGCAGCAGCACACCGACGCCGTCACCCACCTGTCCGGTGGCGTCTTTGCCGGCTCTGTGTTCCAGTTTCTCCACAATGCTCAGGGCATCGGATACGATACTGTAGGAGGGGACACCGTCCATGCTGACCACGGCACCGATGCCGCAGGCGTCATGCTCAAAGACGGGGGAATATAAGGTCCTGTTCATATGAAACTTCCTCTTTGTTTATTCGGTATCAGCGGATCCCGTAGAGGATCTCGCCGTAGGTGGGATAAGGCCACTGCTTGCCTTCCCCGATGACCTCCATCTGGTCAACGGCCAGGCGCAGACGGCTCATATCGCTTACGATGACGGTCTTGACCATTTCAGCCTGCTCGGCAGCTTCTCTGATGGTTCTGGCCTTCAGCAGATCCTGCTCCAACTCCTTAACACAGCTGTAGGTGCTTCCCATAAGGGCGCTGAGGGTCCTCAGGGTCTCCTTCTCGTAGGTCAGATCAGAATCTCCCATGACAGCTTTTCTGGCCGTGATGGCGCTGCTCAGTTCAGCAGCAAAGCGGGACATGGCGGGAAGGATATCTCTTCTGGTCATCTCCAGCATGGTCTGGGCTTCGATGAAGAGGATCTTGCAGTAGTTCTCCAGCTTCACCTCATGGCGGGCGGTGACCTCCGTCTCGTGACTGCCG
>JABUST010000066.1 GCA_021442595.1 Lachnospiraceae bacterium
CGGTAGATCCTCTCCAGAGACCTTTCCCATTTTCCGGTCATTTCGGGAGAACGGAGCTCCACGGGCACCACCGCGATGAGCTGTTTTCCCTTTTCCGTAGGAAGAAGGGCCTTCCCCGCCCTGCGAATATATTTCACCTGGATTAATCTCTCAATGATGGAAGCACGGGTGGCCGGAGTTCCCAGGGAAAGCTTATCCATCTCCTCCTTCAGCTCCTCATCCTCAATATACTTGCCCGCATACTCCATGGCCGTCAGCAGGGTAGCCTCCGTAAAGGGTTTCGGGGGCTGGGTCTTCTTGGACTGCACCTCGGCAGAGGCGATGATGACCATGTCTCCCTCCTTCATTTCCGGAAGATCGGAGACTTCGTCATCATCGGAGGAGGAGGATTTTTTCTTTCCTTTAGGCTTACTTTCAGGCTTTCCTTCTCCTTCGGCAATGGCTCCCTCTTTCTTTCGAAGGGCCATAAATCCCATGCAGGTAATGACCCGGCCCTTGGCCAGGAATGTCTCGCTGTAGGGCTGCAGCGGGTCCTCCGCTTTCAGGATTACCTCCGTGGTCTCGTACTCATAGGCAGGATAGAAAACCTCAATGAGCCGCTGGCAGACCATGCGGTAGATATTGGCTTCCTCACCGGAGAGCTTGGACAGATCCGGTGTTTTGGGGGTGGGGATCACTGCATGGTGATCTGTGATCTTACTGTTGTCGATGATCCTCTTGTTAAAACGCAGCTCCGGAATCCCCATGAGGGCTTGATGAAACTCGGGAATGTTGATGGCATGGAGGGTCTTCCGAACCGTTTCCTTCATATCCTCCGGCAGATAGCGGCTGTCTGTACGGGGATAGGTCAGCAGCTTATGCTTTTCGTAAAGGCTCTGGGCCAGATTCAGGGTCTTATTGGCGGAGTAGCCGAAGCGCCTGTTAGCATCCCTTTGAAGCTCTGTCAGGTCATACAGTAAGGGAGGCAGCTGCTTTCCTGGCGTTTTGGAAACAGCGTTGACCACGGCTTTTCCCGCTGCCAGAGCCCCGCTGCGGATCCGCTCTGCTTCTTCAGCAGCATCGATATGCGTTTCCTTCTGCTTTTCATTCATGCGAAACCAGAGACTGTCAAAGGCGACATTGTCCCTGGTCTCCCCTTCCGGAGTGGATATGCCTCCGGCAGGATGCTTCAGCTTCACCTCAAAATACTCTTTGGGCACGAAAGCATCGATTTCCTTTTGCCGGTTGACGATGATGGAAAGGGTGGGTGTCTGGACACGGCCGATAGTCAGCAGGGCATCATACTTAACGGTGAAGGCACGGGATCCGTTCATGCCCACCAGCCAGTCCGCCTCGCTGCGGCATTTGGCGCTGGCATAAAGGGTATCATACTCGCGACCATCCTTCAGCTCCTGAAAACCCTTACGAATGGCTTCGTCTGTCATACTGGAGACCCATAGTCTGTCAAAGGGCTTTTTGCATCCGACAGCCTCGTAGATATAGCGGAAGATCAATTCTCCCTCCCGTCCGGAGTCCGTTCCGCATATGATCCGGGATACCTCCTTGGAGTTCATGAGCTTTTTCAGGATCTGAAACTGCTTTCCGCTTCCCCGGATGACCTGGGTCTCCATGGTTGTGGGGATAATGGGAAGATCCTGATAATTCCAGCGCTTGTACTTTTCATCGTACTTGTCCGGAGGACAGAGCTCGATGAGATGTCCCACAGCCCAGCTGACGATATAGTCCTCCCCAACGATGCAGCCTTCTCCCTTTCCCGAGCATTTCAGCACCCGGGCATAGTCTCTGGCCACGGAAGGCTTCTCCGCGATCACCAGGATCTTCTGCTTCTGCTTTTCTTCACTCATACTCGTCTCCATGACATTCAGACTCGATCTGCTTCTCCGGACATGCAAAACCAATCTGCGACTCCCTGACATTCAAACCTGATCTGCTTCTCGGAACATACATATACTGCGTCCCTCTGACATGCGGATACTCAAAAGGCCTTGATCCGAAGATCAAGGCCTTTTAGGGTCTCATCAATTGTACTTTCTCTTTCTTGCAGCTTCAGCCTTCTTCTTTCTCTTAACGCTGGGCTTCTCGTAATGTTCTCTCTTACGGATCTCCTGCATGATACCGGCCTTAGCACAGCTTCTCTTGAAGCGACGAAGAGCACTGTCCAATGACTCGTTTTCCTTAACGATAACAGTTGCCATGTTCTTCACCTCCTTCGCTCTACCAGATTTTGCAACCCATTTGCATGGGATAGACAAGCAATGTGACGGTGTCTGCGCACAGACACTCAAACAGTATACTCCATTCGGAGCCTACCGTCAAGTCATTCGGAAATTACTTATTCATGAAGAATTGGTTCCTCACATAGGATTGCTTCAACATGAATACACATTTCTTTATGAAAACTTACTTCTTCTTGAAGAATCCCTTCTTTTCGCCTTTTTCAAGGATTTTCTTATCGTAGTTGTCAAGATCATCCTCCGGGATGTCATCACCGACTACGTCGTCCTTAGGCTCAACAGCCTTCTCATCTACGATTTTCTCGGTGAGGTCGGGCTCCTTCAGGCCTGCAACCTGAGAGCGAAGCACGGGAATCATAACGGTCTTGTTGGTACCGAACTCCACCACAAGATTGTCATTTACCATGCTGACCACCTTACCATACATACCATTGTTCAGGAGCACCCAGTCCCCTGCCTTCAGGCTGCTCTGCATCTTCTCGGTTTCCTTGGCCTGCTTGCGCTGGGGACGGATCAGAACGAAATAGAGTACTGCAATGAAGACTGCGTAGATGGCAATCAGTCCGAGAGGGCTGCTGGCAGCACCGGCTGCGGCTGTAAGAATGATAGAATTCATAGGAACCTCCTAAAAATAAATACGTAACGAAGATTATAAGGGAAAGGCCGCAGAAATTCAACTGCAAACCCCGTGTGTTCACAATTATTTATTATTCTGCTCTTTGTATCCTTCCAGACGCATTTTCTTGTAGGCTGCGAAGTTCCCCGCATCCAGCGCATTCCGGATCTCTTCCATCAGATGATTGTAGTAGTAAAGGTTATGGATGACGCACAGCCGCATGCCCAGCATTTCTTTGGCCTTCAGCAGATGGCGCACATAGGCTCTGGAGAAGCTGCGGCAGGTGGGGCATCCGCAATCCACACCGATGGGGCGCTCATCCAGCATATACTTCTCATTCCAGAGATTCAGCTTACCTGCGTTGGTATACACGTGTCCGTGACGGCCGTTTCTGGCAGGCAGCACACAGTCAAAGAAATCGATGCCTCTGTCCACACCCTCCAGAATGTTCTCCGGAGTTCCCACACCCATCAGATAGGTAGGCTTATTCTTGGGAAGGTACGGCACCGTCACATCCAGGATGTGATACATCTCCTCATGGGATTCTCCTACTGCCAGACCGCCTACGGCAAATCCGTCCAGCTGCTCCTGTCGTTCGCTGATCTCCTTGGCATGGTCAATGCGGATATCGTCGATGATGCCTCCCTGGTTGATGCCAAAGAGCATCTGGTTTCGGTTGATGGTCTCCTCCAGAGAATTCAGCCGCTGCATCTCCTTAATGCACCGGTCCAGCCACCGGGTGGTGCGGTCCACCGAAGGAGCAATGTAAGCCCTCTCCGCCTTGGCAGGAGGACATTCATCAAAGGCCATGGCAATGGTGGAAGCCAGGTGGGACTGAATCTGCATGCTCTCCTCCGGGCCCATGAATATCTTCCGCCCGTCCACATGGGACTGAAAGGTGACTCCCTCTTCCTTGATCTTTCCCCGCAGGGCTGTCAAAGAGAATACCTGAAATCCGCCGGAGTCCGTCAGAATTGGTCTGTCCCAGTTCATAAACTTGTGAAGACCGCCCATCTTATACACCACATCGTCTCCGGGACGAACATGGAGATGATAGGTGTTGGAAAGCTCCACCTGGGTCCCTATGTCCTTCAAATCCAAGCTGGACAGGGCGCCCTTTATGGCTCCCGCAGTGCCCACATTCATAAATACAGGGGTCTGGATGGTACCGTGAACGGTGGTGAGTTCCCCCCGCTTGGCCCGGCCCTCCGTTTTAATCAGTTTATACATAGATTCAATTCATCCGATCAAACTATATTTCTTATTTCTCCGAAACAGGATCTGCAGCCGATCCTTTCTTCTCATCCGGCTCATGTCTGAGCCACTCCTCTACCCGGTACCGGGGCCGTGCTTTGGTCTCTGCATAGATCTTGCCTACATAGCAGGAAAGGACGCCCATACTCAGCAGGATCAGACCGCAGCACAGGAACATACCTCCGAAAAGACAGGCATAGAACACCCCGGGCAAAGAGGCCAGGGCAGCCACCAAAGCATAGATCAGTACCAGAACGGACAACACCGTGATCCAGCAGCCCATGGTAAAGATCATGTCCAGAGGCTTGGTACTGAAGGAGGTGATGCCCTGAATAGCCAGGGCCAGCATCTTTTTCAGAGGATATTTGGATTCCCCGGCAAAGCGCTCCGCCCGGTCATAATAGACCACATCCGTTTTATATCCGATGTCCGTCACCAATCCCCGAAGGAACAGATTGACCTCCCGGTATTCGCTCAAGGCATCCAGCGCCCTGGAACCCAGCAGTCTGTAATCCGCATGGTTATAGATCACCTTGGTGCCCAGAATTTCCATGAATTTATAGTAGGCCTGGGCCGTTCCCCGCTTGAAGGCCGTGTCCGTAGTCCTGGCCTTCCGAACCCCGTAGACCACCTCGCAGCCCTCCAGATACTTCTCCATGAATTGATCCAGCACCTCGATGTCATCCTGCAGATCCGCATCCATGGAGATCACTGCGTCGCAATGACCGTTCACCGTCATGAGCCCGCAGAGCAGCGCATTCTGGTGGCCCCGGTTATGAGCCAGCTTCAGCCCTTCAAAATGCTCATCCCCGGCGGCATAACCGCTGATCATCTCCCAGGTGTTGTCCCGGCTGCCGTCATCCACAAATAGAATGCGGCTGTCCCCGGAACAAAGCCCCGCTTCCATCATGCCCCGGAGCTTTTTCAGTATCCTTCCGGATGTTTCCGGCAGCACCTCCTGCTCATTATAGCAGGGAATGACAATGTATAAAACCGGTATCATTCTGTTACCTCTTCCGTGTCTGTCTGTTCTTCTTCCGGCTCCGTCTCAAAGATGCTCTCAAAAT
This sequence comes from Lachnospiraceae bacterium, assembly GCA_021442595.1. Lineage (GTDB taxonomy): Bacteria > Bacillota > Clostridia > Lachnospirales > Bianqueaceae > RUG760. The sequence goes on from JABUST010000066.1 coordinate 5,172, forward strand.
AATCAATGATGTCCACATCTTTCTTGACCACCGACTCTGCGGATGTCGTCTCCGCGGATGTCATTTCCGCGGATGTCGTC
>JABUST010000043.1 GCA_021442595.1 Lachnospiraceae bacterium
CAGCAGTATTATTGCTTTTTCGAAGCTTTCTGTTCGCAATAAAAGCACCGATACAGACCCTTTTCCCGGTTGGCCAGCTTGAAGATCTGGGGCAGCTCCTGCTCCACAGAAGTAATGCAGCGGGGATTACGGCAGCGAATCACATTCGTGATGGTTTCCGGCAGCTTCAACCCTCGGCGGTCAATTACTGATCCATCTTTTATAATGCTAACTGTAATTCCCGGATCCATATAGCCGATGACATCAAAATCCAGATCGATGCTGGAGAAGATCTTAATGATATCCTTCCGTCCCATCTTGCCGCTTTCCACGTTCTTCAAAATGGCGATGGGGCAGTCCAGCTTGTCCAGATGAAGCGCCGTGTACAACTGATCGGAAAGCCCCGCCTGAATATGGTCCAGCACAATGCCGTTGGTCACGGGATTGACAATCATCATCCTGCTGTCTTTTGCAGTATTCATAGTAGTATTCCTTTCCCGATCAGTCGATCTGCAGCAGTTTCATAATGAGAGCCATACGGATGTACTTGCCAAACAGAGCCTGATCGAAATAGCAGGCCCGGGGATCTTCATCTACTTCCACGCTAATCTCATTCACCCGGGGAAGGGGATGAAGAATAGAAAGGTCAGGTTTGGCAGCCGCCAGCTTTTTGGGGGTCAGAATGTAGCTGTCCTTCAAGCGGATGTAATCCGCCTCATTGAAGAATCTCTCCTTCTGAACACGGGTCATGTAAAGAATATCCAGATCACCGATGACATTTTCCAGATCCGTGGTCTCCACATAAGGAATGCCTTCTTCTTCCAGAATATCATCCCGGATGTAGCTGGGCAGATCCAGCTCCGGGGGACTGATGAGCACAAATTTGATGCCCTCGTAGCGGGACATGGCCTCGATGAGAGAGTGGACCGTGCGGCCGAACTTCAGGTCACCGCAAAGACCGATGGTCAGATCTGTCAGGCGCCCCTTCTTCCGGGCAATGGTCAGCAGATCGGTCAGAGTCTGGGTGGGATGATTATGACCTCCGTCACCGGCATTGATGATGGGCACCAGAGACTTCATGGAAGCCACCATGGGAGCACCCTCCTTGGGATGTCTCATGGCGATGATGTCTGCATAGCCGCTGACTACTCGCACAGTATCAGCCACGCTCTCACCTTTGGCGGCGGAGGAGGACTGGGCTTCGCTGAATCCCAGCACATGGCCGCCCAGCTCGTACATGGCTGCCTCGAAGCTGAGGCGGGTACGGGTGGAAGGCTCAAAGAACAGGGTGGCCAGCTTCTTGCCGGCACACTTTCCGGCATAAGCTTCGGGGTCGTCGATGATGTGATTGGCCACATCAATGAGGCTGTCAATCTCTTCGGTGGAAAGGTCCATGATATTGATCAGGTCACGCATATGAAGCTCCTATTCATCTTGTTGATTCATCCGGTTTCTGGCAAATAACTTATTTTTTGATCCAGGATTCGTCGGAAGGATTGTTGCGGAACTGGATCAGCTGAGCAATGTTCTCTTCTTTAATGTACTCCATCTCGGCAGCCACCTGAGCGATGACGTCGAAATTGGTGAGAGACACATTTTTAACATCAGCTGCGGCCAGGCGCTCCACACCCTTCTTCATACCGTAGGTGAAAATGGACACGATGCCCAGTACCTCAGCGCCGGCTTCCCGGAGAACATCCACTACCTCAATAACGCTGCCGCCGGTGGAGATGAGATCCTCCACCACCACCACCTTCTGACCCTTCTCCAGACGGCCTTCGATCTGATTCCGGCGGCCGTGGTCCTTGGCGCCGCTGCGTACATATCCCATGGGCAGATTAAGAATGTCCGCGGTGATGGCAGCATGGGCAATGCCTGCGGTGCTGGTGCCCATGAGCACCTCGGCCTCGGGGTAGTTTTCGATGACAGTGCGGGCGATGGCATGCTCCACGATGTCTCGCTGGGCGGGAGCCGTCAGAATGAGGCGGTTGTCACAATAGACAGGGCTCTTAATGCCGCTGGCCCAGGTGAAGGGCTCTTCAGGGCGGAAGAAAACGGCTTTGATCTCCAGCAGGGCTTTGGCAACTTCTCTTTCAATACTCATAATGTGTTCTCCTGTTTTACATCTGTTTATTTCAATGGATATCGGCCATAGAAGACCGGTACCGGGACTTTGTTTACGTCTGATAATTTCTCGGTAGTGCGTTCCGGACAAAGGGCTTAGGTAATTACCTAAGTTGATTTGACTCAGTCTGCCCAATCACTCCCTCTACCTCTTGTTATCCCAGAAACTCCTTCACGCAGCGTTCGTAGGCAGCCACAGGATCCGCAGCAGCAGTAATGGGGCGGCCTACCACGATGTAATCGGAACCGATGGACCGGGCCTGGGCAGGGGTCATGACCCGCACCTGGTCCCCCACATCTCCGTCGGCGAAGCGTACTCCGGGAGTGACCGTCACGAAGCTCTCGCCGCAGACCTCATGAACCTTGTCTGCCTCAAGAGGAGAGCAGACCACACCGTCCAGACCGGCCTTAGCGGCATTGGCAGCATAGTGCATGACCACCTTGTCCATGGGCTCGGGGATCAGCAGCTCCTGTTCCATCCGCTCCTGACTGGTGGAGGTCAGCTGGGTCACTGCAATCAGCAGGGGACGGGTCCCGTCCTCCCGGGTCAGTCCCTCCAGAGCAGCTTCCATCATGGCTCCGGTACCGGCGGCATGGAGGTTGCACATGTCTACATCCAGATGAGACAGTACAGCCATGGACTTCTTGACCGTGTTGGGAATATCGTGGAGCTTCAGATCCAGGAAGATCTTGTGACCCCGGGCCTTGATCTCCCTCACGATGGAGGGACCTTCTGCGTAGAACAGCTCCATACCGATCTTGACGAAGGGCTTCTTCCCCTCAAATTTGTCCAGAAAACTCAGACAGGCTTCCTTGCTGCTGAAATCACAGGCGATGATGACGTCTCTGCTCATGAATGTGCTCCTCCTATAATGTCCGACAGATTGGTAATATGATATTTCTCCATGACCCGGGGAAGATCCTCCACGATCTTCTTTGAGGCATAGGGATCCACAAGGTTAATGGCGCCGGTCTCCACGGCGGTAGCTCCTGCCAGCATCATCTCGATGACGTCCTCGGCACAGGACACGCCTCCCATACCGATGACGGGAATGTTCACGGCATTGTAGACCTGCCACACGCACCTAAGGGCCACCGGGAATATGGCGGGGCCGCTGAAGCCGCCCATGGTGTTGGCGATGACGGGCTTTTTTCTGTTCAGATCGATGCGCATACCCATCAGGGTATTGATGAGGCTGATTCCATCGGCTCCGGCCTCTTCACAGGCTTTGGCAATGGAAGCAATGTCCGTCACGTTGGGGGTGAGTTTAATGTAGACCGGTTTTTTGGTCACGGATTTCACAGCCTTGGTGACCCGGGCAGCCATCTCCGGCTGGGTGCCGAAGCTCATGCCCCCTCCGTGCACGTTGGGACAGCTGATGTTCACCTCAATGAGCCCCACCTGCTCCTGGGCATCCAGCCTCTCGCAGGTGTACATATATTCATCAATGCTGAAGCCGCTGACATTGGCGATGACCTTTTTGTTAAAGCATTTTGCCAGCTTGGGCAGTTCTTCACTGATGACCTTCTCTACACCGGGATTCTGAAGTCCCACGGCGTTGATCATGCCCTCCCTGCACTCGGCGATGCGGGGCGTGGGATTTCCGAAGCGGGGCTCCCTGGTGGTTCCCTTGAAGGAGAAGGTGCCCAGCACATTAATGTCATACAGCTCAGCAAATTCATAGCCGTAGCCGAAGGTGCCGCTGGCGGGAATGACAGGATTGTCCAGCTCCAGACCGGACAGGCAGACCTTTGTGTTTGCGTTTACCATATGATCTCCTCCTTGGTGAGCACGGGGCCGTCCTTGCAGATGCGCTTATTCCCGTACTTAGTCTTGCAGGAGCAGCCCATGCAGGCTCCGAAGCCGCAGCCCATGCGCTCCTCGAAGCTGAACTGTCCGCCGGTCTTCGAAGCGTTATACACAGCCTTCAGCATAGGCTCCGGGCCGCAGCAGTAAAAGTAGTCGTAGGGGATGTCCACGGAATTCATAACATCCGTTACAAAGCCTTTGGTTCCTACAGAACCGTCGGCGGTGGCCACGTAGGTGTGGGCTCCCAGAGCTTCGAATTCTTTCTGATAAAAGATTTCTTTTGCCTTATTGAAGCCCAGGATCACGGAGACCTCTTTGCCCATTTCCCTAAGCTCTCTGGCCATCATGTACAGGGGAGGAACTCCTACCCCTCCGCCGATAAGCAGAGCATGGTTCCTGCAGGCAGTCAGGTCGTAGCCGTTTCCCAGCCCGGTGAGCAGATCAAGCTTCTGTTCTGCCTCCAAGCCGGCCATGGCCTCGGTGCCCTTGCCCACGACCTTGTAGATGAGAGTCAGCTTTCCATCAACGCAGTCACAGACGCTGATAGGTCTTCTCAGGAAATAACCCTCCAGCATTATGTCGACGAACTGACCGGGAGCGGTGATGGCACCGGTGTCTCCCGTCAGCACCATTTTATACACATTCAGAGCGATGTTCTCATTACTCTGTATGGTGAAAATTCCTTGTTTCATAAGAGTTTCGCACCTCTGAGATCGAATGAATGGTTGTTCATTGAAAGGATATTGGCAGACATCGCTGCAGCGATGTGAGGCATTCAATCGGTATACCATGCATACCGGCCTAATGCGGCACATCAGTTGTATTGACTATCGCGGTAGACCACATTTCCGTTTACCATGGTCATGCGGCAGACGCCCTGCAGCACCTCACCATGGAAGGGAGTGGCCCTGCCTCGGCTGAGAAACCTATTCGGATCCACAGTGAAGGAAGCATTCAGGTCAAAGACCGTCAGGTCCGCAGGCTGTCCTTCCTCTAGAGGAGCGCCTACACAGAAACGATTCATGGGGGCATCGTGCATCAACCTCATCAGATCCTCCAGGGTCAGCTCACCGGTCTTCACCAGCTTGGTGTACATGACCGGGAAACTGGTTTCCAGTCCCACCACACCCATAAGGGAGCCTGCCAGGCCCCTGGATTTTTCTTCCGCGCTGTGAGGGGCATGATCCGTAATGATCATATCCACAGTCCCATCCTTAATGCCGGCAAGGAGAGCCAGCCGGTCCTCCTCGCTGCGGATGGGTGGGTT
>JABUST010000141.1 GCA_021442595.1 Lachnospiraceae bacterium
AACAGTTTTACGGAGGAACCGCTGATGTGCCCCGGGAACTACTGGTGGCTTCCATGCCGGAGAACCGGGAGCTTCTGGAGGAGTTTCTCACCTCCCGTCTGACAGCAAACAGGGAACAGACCGGGGCCCGTGTACATATACTCTGTCCCCAGCGGGGAGAAAAATCACGTCTGGTCTCCATGGCAGCCGATAATGCCCGGGTTCAGATGACACAATTCGGCGCCAGACTTAAGGCAGAGGACAAGAAAACCAAGGGCGCCATGCAGCAGCTGGCCGACCTTCTGGAATTTCGCGGCAGACCGCTGCGCCGGGTGGAAGCCTTCGACATCTCCAACACCTACGGTACCCTGTCTGTGGGCTCCATGGTGGTTTTTGAGGACGGTCGTCCCAAAAACAGTGACTACCGAAAATTCCGCATTAAAACCGTGGTGGGTTCTGATGATTATCACTCTATGGAGGAAGTACTTACCCGTCGTTTTCTTCATGCTATAGAGGAGGCGCAGAACCTGGAAAAGGACGGCATGGACATCCATACCGGAAGCTTCACCCGTCTCCCGGATCTTATCCTGATGGATGGAGGTAAGGGCCAGGTCAACATTGCCCTCCAGGTCCTTAATAAGGTAGGGCTTTCCATTCCCGTGGCAGGTATGGTGAAGGACGACAAGCACCGGACCCGGGGGCTTTACTTTGAAAACCGGGAAATTGAGTTCGGCAGCAGCCGGGACGCGTTTCTCCTCATCACCCGCATTCAGGATGAGGCCCACCGCTTTGCCATCACCTACCACCGAAAGCTGCGGGAGGATTCCCAGACCCACTCAATTCTGGAGGATATCCCTCAGATCGGCGAAACCAGACGTAAGCTGCTGATGCAGTACTTCGGCTCCATCGAAAAGATTGCCGAGGCCGATTTGGACACGCTGGCCGGGGTGGATGGAATGAACCTGAAAGCAGCAGAATCTGTCTATCAATTCTTCGATTTGCGCAAAAAGGCGCAGGAAGACTATATCAAGGAGCATTTATGACAAGCCGAAAATCTGCTTCCCGGGGAATCGACCTTACCCAGGGAAGTCCTATTAAAGTCATCATTCTCTTCGCTCTGCCAATGCTGCTGGGAAACATTTTCCAGATGCTCTACACCGTGGTGGACTCCTACTTCATGGGAAATTACGTTTCTACGGAAGCCATGGCAGCGGTAGGAGCCTGCAGCTCCATGATCAACTTTTTTTTGAATGTATCCATTGGCATAGCCACCGGCCTGGGCATCGTTATTGCCCAGTATGTAGGCGCTAAAAATGATGATGCCGTGCACCGTGTTTCCATGAATGCGCTGTTTATGATCCTCATCACTGCCCTCATCATGACCACTCTGGCTCTGTCCCTGAACCGGACCATATTAAGATGGCTTGGAACACCGGAAGATATCATCCGGATGTCCATCCGCTACTCCACCACCGTGCTGGCGGGACTGGTTTGCACTCTGACCTACAACATGACTGCCGCCCTTCTCCGGGGTCTCGGCAACTCCCGGGCGCCCTTGTATTTTCTGATCCTTGCTTCTGTGATGCACATCATATTGGACTATGTCTTTGTGCTGGGTCTGAAGATGGGTGTGGTTGGCGTAGCTTCTGCCACCATAGCTTCCCAGGGGCTATCAGCAGTTCTCACTCTAATCTACATGTACCGCAAATATCCCATCATGCGTTTTAGCCTAAAGGAGTTCCGTCCCGATTCTGAGATCGTTAAGAAGGTCTGCAAGCTGGGAATTCCCATGGGTCTTCAAAGCGGCTGCTTCACCATCGGCATGATGACCATACAGAAGGTCATCAATTCCTTTGGAACTATGGTGGTCAGCGGGTACACCGTAGGTGCCCGCTGCGAGGAGATCAGCTGGTGTACCTTCACCACTCTCTCCCAGGCCATCGCCACCTATACCGGACAGAATGCGGGAGCCGGAGACATTCCCCGGATCCGGAAGGGTGTCCGCTCTTCTCTGATTCTCCTGCTCTTCCTCACCTGCACGGCTACACTTCTTGTCTGGCTGTTCGGCCGTCCCCTGGCTTCTCTGTTTGTTCCGGAAGAACCTCAGGTACAGGAAATTGCCTACGGCTTTCTGAAAGTCAACAGCGCTTTCTTCATTCCCATGGGCTTTGTTATGCTGTACAATTTTGCCCTGAAGGGAATGGGTGAGATCACGGTTCCCATGATCTCCGCTTTCATAGAGCTGTTCTGCAAGGTATTCTTTTCCATCGTTTTGGCTAAAGCCTTTGGTTATTTCGGCATTTGGTTTGCGGAACCTCTTGGGTGGACTCTCGGCTGCATCCTGCCCATGATCCGGTACTACAGCGGTAAGTGGGTCAAGGGTGTGGAAGCTCTGTAAGCCGGTTTCCCATAAATCAAAACCACGCGTTGAACGCGTGGTTTGTCTTCATAAAGGCAACAAAAAAACAGGTGCGCTCCCGCGGGGAGGCACCTGTTTTTTGTTGGAACAGGTGAGGATCTCACAGCAATGGTCTCAGATAACTCATTTCATTATTCATTTCGAAATAAGTTTCAAAGATACATACGTCAGAGATTCCGTACCCTGTCTTATTCATACTTCTTGCGAGGCGTATAGCTGGTGTGCAGATCGTGATGAGCCTTGTGTCCACCGAATCCGTCATACCATTCGCTGTAGAGTGTCTTAATGACAGGAGACTCATGGGACATACGAAGCTCCATGCCCTTATCCTGATCATACAGAGCCTTTGCGCGGAGGGCCTTCAGATCGTTGGTATCACGCACATACTGAGGCTGGATGGGCTGTCCGCCGCCATTTACACAGCCGCCGGGGCAAGCCATGATCTCGATGAAGCCCCATCCGCGAGGATTGCCGGCCTTCAGCTGATCCATGACCCACTTAGCATTGGAGATGCCGGAAGCTACGCAGAGCTTCAGCTCCTGTCCGCCCACATTGACGGTGGTTTCCTTGATGCTGGCAGTGCCACGAACAGCAGTCAGCTCCAGAGGCTCGGTAGCGCCGTTGACCCATGCATTAGCCGTACGGACAGCAGCTTCCATAACACCGCCGGTAGCGCCGAAGATGACGCCGGCTCCGGTATCCTCGCCAAGAGGATCGTCAAAGTCTTCATCAGGAAGAGCATTGAAGTTGATACCTGCGCGCTTGATCATAAGGCCAAGCTCACGGGTGGTAATGGAGATATCCACGTCCGGATAACCGGAGGCAGACTGATCTTCACGGCCGATCTCAAACTTTTTGGCAGTACAGGGCATGATGGATACGGAAACGATATCCTTGGGATCCAGACCCATCTTCTGTGCGTAGTAGGTCTTGAAGACAGCGCCTGCCATCTGCTGAGGAGACTTGCAGGTGGACAGATGAGGCAGCAGCTCGGGATAATAGAACTCGATGAACTTGACCCATCCGGGTGAGCAGGAGGTAATCATGGGCAGAGTTCCGCCGTTCTTCAGGCGCTCTACCAGCTCATTAGCTTCCTCTACGATGGTAAGGTCAGCGCCGAAGTTGGTATCGAACACCTTCTCAAAGCCGATGCGGCGAAGTGCAGCTACCATCTTGCCTTCCACGTTGGTGCCGATGGGATTGTCGAAGCACTCGCCAAGGGTAGCACGAACGGAAGGAGCAGTCTGTACCAGCACATGCTTGGTGGGATCTGCAAGAGCAGCCCAGATCTTGTCGGTATCATCCTTAACCACAAGAGCGCCGGTGGGGCAAACCACGGTACACTGACCGCAGGAGATGCAGGGAACCTGATTCAGGTTACGGTTGAAGGGAGTACCGATATGGGTATCGATACCGCGATCGTTGGCGCCGATGACGCCTACATACTGCTCTTTACAAGCAGCTACGCACCGGCGGCAAAGGATACACTTGTTATTGTCTCTCACCAGATGAGGAACGGAATGATCCAGCTCATACTGGGGCTTGAAGCCATTGAAAGCTTCGCCGTCTACACCGTACTCCAGGCAGAGCTTCTGCAGCTCGCAGTTCTGGGAACGTACGCAGGAGAGGCAGCTCTTGTCGTGGGTGGAGAGGATCAGTTCCAGAGTGGTCTTACGCGCCTTCAGAACCTTGGCAGTATTGGTCTTGATCTCCATGCCTTCCGTAACGGGATAGACACAGGCAGTGACAAGACCGCGGGCACCGGTAGCCTCAACAACGCAGATACGGCAGGCGCCGATCTCGTTCTTTTCCTTCATGAAGCACAGGGTGGGGATCTCCACTCCTGCGACGCGGGCGGCCTCCAGAATGGTGGAGCCCTTCGGTACGCTTACAGCAATACCGTTGACTTTTACATTAAGCATTTCCATGATGTTTTGAGGCTCCTTTCTTAAATCTTGCTGATTGCCTTGAACTTACAGTTATTCATACATACACCGCACTTCACGCACTTGGAAGCATCGATGGAATAAGATGCAAGCTTATGTCCGGGTGCCACATAATCCGTTTTGGAAATAGCGGAAGCAGGACAGTTGCGGGAGCAGAGACCGCATCCGATACACTTATCCTTGTTGATGGAGAAGGTAAGCAGGTCCTTACATACGCCGGCGGGGCACTTCTTATCTACCACATGAGCTACATACTCATCGCGGAAGAAACGAAGGGTTGCCAGTACGGGGTTGGGAGCAGTCTGTCCCAGACCGCAGAGAGAGTTGGCCTTGATGTAGTTGCACAGCTCTTCCAGCTTGTCCAGATCTTCAAGGGTTCCCTTACCGGAGGTGATCTTTTCCAGCATCTCCAGCAGTCTCTTGGTACCTACACGGCAGGGAGTACACTTACCGCAGGACTCATCCACGGTGAACTCAAGGAAGAACTTGGCCATATCTACCATACAGTTGTCTTCGTCCATGACGATCAGACCGCCGGAACCCATCATGCAGCCGATGGCGGTCAGGTTGTCATAGTCCACCTCAGTGTCGATGAGAGAAGCGGGGATACATCCGCCGGAGGGACCGCCTGTCTGGGCAGCCTTGAACTTCTTGCCGTTGGGAATGCCGCCGCCGATGTCCTCGATAATGGTGCGCAGGGGTGTGCCCATGGGGATCTCCACCAGACCGGTGTTGTTGATTTTTCCGCCAAGAGCAAAGACCTTGGTGCCGGTGCTGCGCTCGGTGCCGATAGACTTAAACCAATCGGAGCCTTTCAGAATGATCTGGGC
>JABUST010000018.1 GCA_021442595.1 Lachnospiraceae bacterium
CACCGGCAGCTCCTTCGGCATCGCCTTCGGCGCTCCTGTTTTGCTGTTGGTCTCCATGGCTGCTAAGAGCGATGTCATGACCTTTGTGACCTTCGGCATTATTCTGGTGTATCTGGCTGCTCTTCTTGCCTACATTTTCCTTGTAGGCAAGTCTTCAGGAAAGAAAAAGAGCGGGAAATAAACTAAAATCCTGTTCCGCACCTTGTGCTGAAAGCAGGAAAGAAATACAATCAGTTAAAGTCTATATATCTATAGGAGGAACCATCATGGTCGTTTGTCCTAAGTGCGGCGCTTCCATGCCCGATGGAACCAGGTTCTGCCAGGAGTGCGGAACAGTTCTGGAACAAGCCCCTCGCATTGCTGCAGTCTCTGAGCCCATGCCGGCCCCTGCAGCCACCCCTGAAGCCTCACCTGCCCAGGCTCCTGCGAATGAGCCGGTGTCTTCTACGGCAGCGATTTCGCCGGCTCCTGTGCCCATGCCTGCACCTGCTCCCATGACGGAAACGGCGCCCGCACCTCAGATGTCCCAGGCTCCTTACATGAACTATGGGTATCAGCAGCCCTACGGACAGCCACAGCAGCCTTCTATGGCCCAGTCGGCTCCCGGTGCTTTCTCCCCCGCTTTCTGCCAGATGTGCGGCGCACCCTCTGGGGGAACACCCTTCTGCCAGATGTGCGGTTCTCCTATGAACGGACCGGCCTCCGACCCCGGTAAGAAGGGAAAGAAAAATAAAGCTAAGCAGGGCAAGGATAAGAACGGAAAGGAAAAGAAGGGCAAGGCAGGTCTGATCATCGTAATCCTTCTTGCCGTTCTGGTAATTGCAGGAGCTGCTGTATTTTTTCTTCTTTCCGGAAACGGTAAAAAGAACGATTCCGTTGATCATTTGTCCTCCTACGGTGTGTATGTTCAGGATGGGGAGCTTTTCTTTACCGATTTCAAGAATACAAACGTAGAGCTTACGGATCGTCTGACTAACACGGATATTACGGACAGTGACCTTTTCCAGTCTGTTGAAGAATTATCCTGGCTGCTTCAATTTACACCCAACGAAAAGTATGTCATTTATCCCGACAGGGTTGATGACGGATCTTTCTCTCTGTACTATAGAGAAGTCAAAAAGCTGTCCTCCGGCGCGGTGAAGATCGATTCCGGCATTGATATTGATTATAATGGTATTCTCATCAGCTCCAACAGCGATCTCATCACCTACAAAAAGGGTGACAATCTTTATCAATACAGCATCAAGAAGGGTGAAAAGACCAAGCTTGCAACGGAGGTCTATTACCGTAACTGGCTTATGACCGACGATGGCAGGCAGCTGGTCTACATAAATACTGACGGGAATCTCTACTATGTAAATAATGGCGGAGACAAAGAGAAGCTGGATAGTGATGTTACCGAACTGAACTGGTATATGGAAGGAGAGTCCATTTGCTACAAGAAGACAGATTCTCTGTATATACGTGTGCTGGGAAAGGATAAGGAAAAGATTGACTCCGATGTTTCCTATATTTATTATGCAGACGGAAAGGGAGTTCTGTACTATGTCAAGTCCGAGGAGCTTAGGATCAAGCTGGAGGATCTGGTCACCTTCGATACTCTGAAGAAGGAAGAGTGTTCCTATAATCCCGAGGAAGAGTGCGTCTTCTATGTTACCGGTATGTATCGTTACCTGAACGGTGAAAAGCTGTGCCTGACCGATAATTCCAATTCTCTGTATCTGGGACCCGACGGGGTGGTTCTCGTAAACACATGGGAAAGCCCGGAGAAGCTTAAGGTCAAGGTGTCCGAGCTGCCTTATGCTCCCTATTTCGACAAATGGGATGTATCCAGCGCCATCTGCGAACAGCAAAATAAAACTTGCACGTATTATCTGGTTGGAAATGAGCCGGGGGCAGTTCCCGTTCCTTTATCCATCGATGCAAATGTTTACATGAAGGGTTTCTCCAATGACGGAAGCTGCATCTATTACATGAAGGATCCGAAGGAGGATGGTCCGAATGCCGATCTCTATGCCTATAATGTAGCAGATGGTACGGAGGAGCTCTATGCAACGGATGTTTATGTGTACGGTGTGTCCTGCTATGATTTCGGTGTTGCATACTTCACGGATTTTAGTATGAAAACCAACACCGGTGATCTGAACATTAACGGTGAAAAGGTGGATTTTGATGTTTATCCTTTCCTGAGCCGATACTATCAGGATATTGACTCCTTCTTCTACTGTACCGATTACAATTATGATCGGGACGACGGTACCCTGAATGTCTATTCCGTTCAGAGCGGAAAGAAACAGATCATCTCCACGGATGTTTTACAATATGTTCCCCTGAAGGACGGCAGCGTGCTGTATCTCTATGACTACAGCTACAACTCCTATTCCGGAGAAGCTTATCTGTTCAGGAATGGAAAGAAGATCAAAGTTGCCGATGATGTGGTGGTGCTGGTGGATACCACTTCCCGGTATTAACTTTCCTTACTTACTGCTTCAAACAGTCTGATTTGAAAATCGATTACCACGAGAGGGATCTGTTCTCAGCAGATCCCTCTCGTTAGTACAAGGAGAATCGTACGTACATGGAGATCACACCTATCGGCCATATTTATAATGACTATACCGGGAAATTCGGTATACCCAGGCAGAGCGGCATTGCGGGGAGAATGCTTTCCCGCATCGTATTCCATCCTCCCTATCAAGTGGAGGAGGCCTTCCGGGAGCTGGAGGGCTTCTCCCATATCTGGATCATCTGGCAATTCTCCGAAAATCTTGAAAAGGGCTGGTCCCCCATGGTCCGTCCCCCCAAGCTGGGAGGTAACCGGAAGGTGGGGGTATTTGCGTCCAGATCGCCCTTCAGGCCTAACGCTCTGGGGCTTTCCTCCGTGAAGCTGGAGCAGATCCTCCACACAGAAAAGGAAGGCACGGTGCTGCTGGTCTCCGGGGCGGATCTCATGAACGGGACCCCGGTGTATGACATTAAGCCTTATCTGGCCTATTCCGATTCCCATCCGGAAGCCTCCACGGGCTATCTGCCTCCGGACAATCCTCTGGAGGTGGTTTTCGATGTTGACCTGCCTGCTGCCCTGACCCGGGAGAAGGCAGAGGTCCTGGTGTCAGTGCTGGCGGCAGATCCCCGGCCCATCTATCAGGTGGACGAGGATAGGATCTACGGCATGAACTTCGGCAAGTGGAATGTGAAATTTAGGGGAAGTAAGCAGGTCATCCATGTCATCAGCTTTGAGGAGCAGGAAGGAGAAGAAGCGTGAAACCTTCTATACATAGAGGTCCCCGTTCCGTGCAGGAGGAGAAGAGCGCAAAGTCTCCTGACAACGGGCAGGCGGTGGGCTGCCGGGTCTCGGGAAAGTGCGGAGGCTGCCGGTATTCTGCGGTGGAATATGGGAAGCAGCTGGAGAAGAAGCAGAGCTATATCCGGGAGCTTCTGAAGGACTTCGGGGAGACGGAGCCCATCCGGGGCATGGAGCAGCCGGAGCATTACCGCTGCAAGGTTCACCATGTCTTCGGACGCACCAAAAAGGGTGAAGTGCTTCATGGCTCTTACCAGGCAGGAACCCACAGGATTATTCCCTCCGAGGACTGTCTGCTGGAAGATCAGCAGTGCCGGGAGATCATCAGTTCTATCCATAAGCTGCTGAGATCCTTTAAGATCCGCATTTATGATGAAGATAGCGGAACCGGGCTGCTGCGCCATGTGATGGTTCGAAAGGGTTGTTTCTCCGGAGAGTTTCTGGTGGTGCTGGTGCTGGCAGACCAGGTTTTCCCGGGAAAGAATAATTTTGTTAAGGCGCTTACCTCCCTTCACCCGGAAATCACCACCATCGTCCTGAATATCAATCCAAAGGATACCAGTATGGTGCTTGGCAAGGTCAATAAGACTATCTACGGACCCGGCTTTATCCGGGATTCCCTCTGCGGCCGCACCTTCAGAATCTCACCGGCATCTTTTTATCAGGTGAATCCGGCGCAGACAGAGGTGCTGTACGAAACTGCTATCGGCCTGGCTGAGCTGAAGGGAACGGAAACTGTCATCGATGCCTACTGCGGCATCGGTACCATCGGCCTCTGCGTTGCCTCGCGGGCAGAGAAGGTCATCGGCATTGAACTTAATGCTGACGCCGTCAAGGATGCCATTTTAAACTGCAAGGAAAATCAGGTAAACAACTACCGGGTCTATCAGGGGGATGCAGGCGAATTCATGGAGGCCATGGCTGACGCCGGAGAAAAGGCGGATGTGGTGTTCATGGATCCCCCCAGAAACGGCTCTACTCAGCAATTCATGGACGCTGTGGACCGGCTTCATCCAGGGAAGCTGGTTTACATTTCCTGTGGACCGGAAGCACTGAAAAGGGATCTGGAGTATCTGGAGTCAATGGACTACAGAGTCAAAACCATCATTCCTGTGGATATGTTTCCCTATACGGAGCACACAGAAGTGGTCTGCTGCCTTGAAAGGCAGACTATAGAGGATAGACGACGGCAATTATGATAACAATAAGAAGGAAGGCAATGGAAAGAACCTCACTTTTAGGAATTCTATCCGGTTATGCCTTTTACGAAAAACTCATTAGGATCATACAATAGGAGAAAGAAATTTATGGTTTATTTAATCGACTACGAAAATGTGGGCGTCCATGGACTGGACGGCCTGAGCAAGCTGACCGAAGGAGACGAGGTCTGCATCTTTTACAGTGATAAGGCAGACACATTGACCTTCAGCCTTCACAAGAAGCTGCAGGAGGCCAAGGCCACCATATCCTACAGAAAGGTGGAGACGGGCGCCAAGAATGCTCTGGATTTTCAGCTGGCTACCTACCTGGGTTACCTGATCGGAATTAACAGAGATAATCAGAAGGATTACTGCGTGGTATCCAAGGATAAGGGCTTTGAGGCTCTGGCTTGCTATTGGAAAAAGCAAAAGATCACGGTTCGGATGGTGGTGGATTGTACTAATCCGGAGGCTGCAGAGACAGCAGAGTCTATTCAAGCGGGCAATCCTGAACAAGCTCCTGTTACTAAACAGCAGACCCCGGCTCCCAAGAAGGACCGGCTTGAGAATAGCACTAACCAGCAGCCCCAGGCTGCCA
>JABUST010000082.1 GCA_021442595.1 Lachnospiraceae bacterium
GGAATGGCGTCATGCCGGCCTTCCAGAATTTCCCGGAAGCCGCGGATGGTCTCTGCCAGAGGCACATACACACCCTCATAGCCGGTGAACTTCTCGGACACGGAGAAGGGCTGAGACAGGAATCTCTGAATCTTACGGGCTCTGGATACGGTCATCTTGTCGTCGTCGGACAGCTCGTCCATACCCATGATGGCGATGATATCCATCAGCTCCTGATACCGCTGCAGCACGCGCTGTACTTCCTTTGCAGTGTTATAGTGCTCTTCGCCCAGGATCTCTGCATCCAGAATACGGCTGGTGGATTCCAGTGGATCCACGGCGGGGTAGATACCCTGAGAGGCAATGCTTCTGGAAAGAACGGTGGTAGCGTCCAGATGGGCAAAGGTGGTGGCAGGAGCCGGGTCCGTCAGGTCATCGGCAGGCACATAGACTGCCTGGACGGAGGTGATGGATCCGTTCTTCGTGGAAGTGATGCGCTCCTGGAGGGCGCCCATCTCCGTTGCCAGTGTGGGCTGATATCCTACGGCGGAGGGCATACGTCCCAGCAGTGCGGATACCTCGGAACCTGCCTGAGTGAAACGGAAAATGTTGTCGATGAACAGCAGCACGTCCTGCTTCTGCTCATCACGGAAGTACTCTGCCATGGTCAGACCGGAAAGGGCCACGCGCATACGGGCTCCCGGGGGCTCGTTCATCTGACCGTATACCAAGGCGGTATTTTTGATAACGCCGGATTCCGTCATTTCTCCGTAAAGGTCGTTACCCTCACGGGTACGCTCGCCTACACCGGTGAATACGGAAAGTCCGTCATGCTCTGTTGCAATGTTATGGATCAGCTCCATAATCAGCACGGTTTTTCCTACGCCGGCGCCGCCGAAGAGTCCGATCTTTCCTCCTTTGGAGTAGGGACAGATCAGGTCGATGACCTTGATGCCTGTCTCCAGGATCTCCGTGGAGGTAGAAAGCTCGTCATAATCGGGAGCCTGACGGTGAATATTCCAGCGCTGGGTGGTACCGGGCTCGGGTCCGTTATCCACCACATCTCCAAGAACGTTGAAAATACGTCCCAGGGTTTCTTTTCCTACCGGAACCGTAATGGAGGAACCGGTATCTGTTACTTTTGTCCCGCGCTTCAGACCGTCGGTGGAGGCCATGGCGATGCAGCGGACCACGTTGTCGCCAATGTGCTGTGCAACCTCAACCGTCAGCGTTCTGTCGCCGATGGGAATGGTCAGCGCGTTCTGGATGGCCGGAAGCTCGTTGTCGTTAAAGCGAACGTCAACGACCGGTCCCATGACCTGCGCTACAGTACCTATAAAATTAGCCACGTTCATCTCTCCTTATATGTATGCCGTTTACTCTGCCCCGGCGCCGGCCACGATCTCCGTGATCTCCTGGGTGATGGCGCCCTGTCTGGCCCTGTTATACTGCAGGCTCAGGTCATCCAGCATGGCGGTTGCGTTCTTGCCTGCGGAATC
Source organism: Lachnospiraceae bacterium (assembly GCA_021442595.1). GTDB lineage: Bacteria > Bacillota > Clostridia > Lachnospirales > Bianqueaceae > RUG760. The sequence goes on from JABUST010000082.1 coordinate 1,479, forward strand.
CATGGCCGTACGGCGGGCTGCCACCTCACTGGCGTAGCTCTCCTTAACTCTGGCAGCAATCCTTCCTGCCACGTAGTCCGGAACTACAGCCTGAAAGACGGTGTTCTCATCAGGCTCGAAGATGGTGCCGTGGGCTTTGACGCCCTCCTCTGCCTCCAGGGGCAGGATCCAGTCCATGGTGGCGGTCTGGGTCATGATGCTCTCGTAAACGGTGTAAATGATGCCGAGTCGGTCGAATTTTCCTTCAGCAAAATCCCGGCAAAGGTTCCGGGCCAGCTGAGCTGCCTTAGTACCGTCAAAGTGCTCGGAGCTCAGGGTGTCGATTCCGTAGGTATAGTCCAAAGAGAATCGGTCACAGGCCCGTTTTCCGATGGGGATCAATTCTGCTCCGGGAAAATTTCTGGCCAGACGGAATACGTTGGCGTTATAGCCTCCGGCCATGCCCCTGTCTCCGGCAATGACAATGATGCGGGTCTTTCCCCCGGTTCGCTTAGCCATATAAGGGCTTTTGCGGCACTCGGAACTGGCCGTCAGGACACGGATGGTCTCCTGATAGGCATCCAGAAACTGGCGGGCGGAAAACATTGCCTCATTGGCTTTGCGGATCTTGGAGGAGGCCACAAGGCCCATGGCCTTGGTGAGATGCAGCGTGGAGTTGACGCTTTTTATGCGGCTTCTTAACGCTTTTGTATCAAATCCCACTGTTGATTACCCCTTAAAATCCCGCATTTCATTCAGAACAGCTTCCATCTCTTCGATGTCACAGGGATCATAGAAGCCTTGAGCAAAACGCTTCAGCAGCTCCTGATGCCCGTTCTGCAGTTTCTCATAAAGGGCCTTTTCGTAGGCGTGGACCTTCTTCACCGGAACTTCATTCATGAAGCCCTTGGTGACAGCGTAGATGATGCACACCTGGCAGCCTACCGGGACAGGCTCGTTTCTTCCCTGCTTCAGCACCTCCACGATGCGCTCACCCAGGGCCAGACGAGCCTTGGTGTCTGCATCCAGGTCGGATCCGAACTGGGAGAAGGCCTGCAGCTCGCGGTACTGGGAGTACAGCAGCTTTAATTCACCGGCTACCTTCTTCATGGCCTTCACCTGGGCACTGCCGCCTACACGGCTGACAGAGATACCCGGGTTGATGGCAGGCATGACGCCGGAGTGGAACAGTTCGCTCTCCAGGAAGATCTGTCCATCGGTGATGGAAATGACGTTGGTGGGAATGTAGGCGGACACATCGCCGGCCTGGGTCTCGATGAGGGGCAGGGCGGTGATGGATCCTCCGCCATATTCAGGTGCCACGCAGGCGGCCCTCTCCAGCAGTCTGGAGTGGAGATAGAATACGTCGCCGGGATATGCTTCACGTCCCGGAGGTCTGCGAATCAGCAGGGACAGTGCGCGGTAAGCCACAGCGTGTTTACTCAGATCATCATAGATGATGAGCACATCCTTGCCCTGCTCCCGGAAATACTCTGCCATGGCGCAGCCGCTGTAGGGTGCGATGTACTGCAGAGGTGCACTTTCGGAGGCAGAGGCGCTGACTACAATGGTATAGCCCATGGCGCCTTGATTCGTCAGCTCCTTTACCAACTGTACCACGGAGGTACTCTTCTGGCCGATGGCCACATAGATACACAGAACACCGGAATCCTTCTGGTTGATGATGGTGTCTGTGATGATCTCGGTCTTACCTGTCTGACGGTCACCGATGATCAGCTCACGCTGACCGCGGCCGATGGGAATCATGGAGTCAATAGCCTTAATACCGGTCTGCAGAGGAACGGATACGGGCTTTCTCTCAATGATGCCGGGAGCCTGAGACTCTATGGGACGCATGCCGGAATTTGCAATGGGTCCCTTGCCGTCAATGGGTTCGCCCAGGGCGTTGACGACACGTCCCAGGAAGGCTTCACCAACGGGAACACTCACTACTTCGCCGGTGCGGCGGACGGTGGTTCCTTCCTTGATGTTGCCGGTATTGGACAAAATAGCGACAGATACGCTCTCTGTTTCCAGGTTCTGTGCCATGCCGTAGCTGCCGTCATCAAAACGCAGCAGCTCGTTGGCCATGCAGTTGGTAAGGCCGTATACACGGGCAATACCGTCGCCAACCAGGATAACAGTACCGGTCTCCGCCATGTCAATGCGGGAACGGTAGTTCCGGATCTGTTCCTTAATGATATTTGTGATCTCTTCCGGTTTTCTGCTCATCCTTCAATCGCTTCCTTCAGGCGGCGCAGTCTGGACTTCAGGCTGCCATCCATGGTCTTGCCTTCCATCTCTACAATCATACCGCCGATCAAACTTGAATCTACGGAGCATTCCAGCTCAACACTGTGCCCGCAGTTTTTCTCCAGACTGATCTTCAATCTGTTCTTTTCATCTTCGGAAAGAGGAACCGCACTGGTCACCAGGGCCACGGTCCTGGACTCATAGGCCAGCAGCAGCTCATAAAACTCTTCTTTGACTTCCCTGTAATCCGGGATGCGTCCCTTCTCCACCAGGAGGCAGAGAGTAGACAGAACCCTCTCCGGCACGCTGCCCTCAAAGGCATCCAGCAAGGCCTTCACCCGCTCGGAGCGGGGAATGCTGGGGGTGGCCAGAAACAAAAGGTAGGCAGGATTCTCATCCATCAGAGTCCCTACCATTTCCAACGCTTCATAATCCTCCCGGACAGTCTTTTCCTCCAGAGAAAGAGCAAAGAGCGCTTCCGCGTATTCTCTACTGGTCTCCTTCATTGCCGGCTCCAATCTGGTCGATCATAGTATCGATGAGACCCTTGTGATCTCCGGGGTTGATCTCCCGCTCCAGGATCCTCTCGGTCATGAGAGAAGAAATATCCACGATCTGCTGACGAATCTCAGCTTCCGCTTTCTTCTTCTCCTGGGCTGCATCGGCCTTAGCCTGCTCCACGATGCTCTCGGCCTTGGCATTTGCCTCTGCCACCAGCTGTGCGCCACGCTCGCTTGCTTTGCGGGCGGCATCGGAGATCATGGTATCTGCCGTTACCTTAGCCTCCATCATCCTTTGGTTCCAGGCAGCTTCATCGGCCTTGGCGTTCTCCTCAGCTCTTTGGGCGGAGGTGAGCCGATCCTGCACTGCCTTCTCCCGGTTCTCCACGAATTTGCGGACAGGTTTATAGAGGAACTTCTTCAGCAGCAGATACAGAATGACCAGGTTGGCCAGAGAGATCAGAATACTCCAAAGATTAACGGAAATTACATCTAATGATTGCATTCTGTACCTCCACCAGACTCTGCATTACAGAGTTCCTGCGAGGGCTTTTAACAGAACATTGACCAGGGTTTTAGGTGCAACGAAAATCAGCAGGATGGCGATGACCAGTGCATACAGACCGGTGGTCTCTGCGACAGCACAACCCATGAGCATAGTGGTGGTGACATCACCCTTGCACTCAGGCTGACGGCCGATGGCCTCACAGGCAGCACCTACAGCGTTTCCTTCACCGATACCGGGGCCGATACCTGCGATCATGGCGCAGCCTGCGCCAAGAGCACAACCGCCGAGAATGATACCGATTGCCAGTTCTAACATGATAAACTCCTTTCCCGGATCCT
>JABUST010000101.1 GCA_021442595.1 Lachnospiraceae bacterium
CAGATAATATCCCATGAGCCACTGGAACAGCATATGCCCCGGGAAAAGGGCATTGGCAATCATGGCAGCGCCTCCCAGCATGGTCTTCTCCAGGACTCCGAAGCCAATGCCGACGATGCCTGCCAGCAGCACGGTTTCCTTCATGCCCAAAGCCCCATTCTTTTTCAGCACGCGACGGACGAAGAAGAATTTTGTCCCTTCTTCCAGCAAAGATGCCCGGATAAAAGAAATGAAAAAACACCGCCCGATGGAGTCGACCACTTCGGAATCAAAATGAAGGATCCGGTCAAAGCTCAGCTGAATGATAATAATGGGGATCATGTACACCGTGGCGGACAGTAAAAAGGTGGTGGCATATTTCTTATTCGGAAGGGTCCTGTCCACTCCTTTCAGGATTCCCTTATATACCATATTCGGCACCACTATGGATACCAGTGCGCCGATCAGCATAAGAAAGATCATGGCTGTTCTCCTTTATGATTGATGATCAGAGTGCTCCTATGCAAGCATAACGATGCCGACATAGAGCTCTATGGAAGTCGTTTGATCCAAATAGATAGCCCTTAATGCAGCCTCATACAGTTTGAATTAGCCTTAGCTGCACAGGTTCATATTTTGCGTCTCTCTTGGCTGCACCTGTTTCATCACATGTCCTATCCCGGTGCACAGCATAGCCTCCGCAGATAATATAAATTATACCACAAAAAAGTGCTGTCTCTGACGACCCTTAAGAATCGTTTCGAGGCAGCACAAGGAGAAAAACAAAAAATGAAGAATGATGATTACTTAAGCAGAGCAGCAGTGGTACCGAGACCTGCTTCCAGATCCTTCATAGCCTGAGTAAAGGCAGCGATGTGCTCCTCGTCAATGCTCTGACCGTAGGAGAACAGGAAACCGCCGATGACGCAGTCAAGATCGGAAACCTTCTGCTCGCCGATGAAGAAAGCCTGCTCGGAAGCTGCAGTAGCCACCAGATCAGCATTTCCTTCCTTGGAAAGGTCGTAGAAGAATACGGTATCCATGATAGAAGCTGCATTTCCGTCAACATAAAGGAAACCGCCGTCGATGCCCATAGCTTCCACCTCGCCCTGGGAGATCTCCATGAAGATGAAGCCTTCCTTCTCTTCGTCAATAAGGCCGGCAGTGACAAGGTAATCCTTCATGTCAGCCACGGTCCACTCGTTGATGTCGGTGGGGTACTTGGACAGGTCAATTCCTGTCTCTTCCTTTGCGCCGCAGCCCACAAGAGCCATCAGCATGGTGCATACTACCACTGCAAGGGCAGTCAGTTTGATGAACTTTTTCATGATTTTTCCTCCCTGAGAAAAATGTTTTTTATTTTGGAGCGCTGTACGCTTCAATTCAAGTAAATTTGTCTGCTTGGCAGACCTTGGATCGCCTGATAGGCCTATGCCTGTCAGGCCTTTTGCCGGCCGTTTCATTTTGGTCTTGCGTTCAGATCTTATGCCGGCCTGTTCACCTGCGCTGTGGGCTCAGGTCCTTCTCCGGCCGCTTCATTAATCCTTTACTTTCAGGCCTTCTCCGCTTTTCTGCGGTTGATGACCTTGCTCAGATAGTTGCCTGTCTGCTCAAGGATCTGAGCCGGGGAGCCGGTCCCCGTCACCTTACCACCTGTGAGAATGATGACGTGGTCTGCCTTTCTGATGGTGGCCAGAGAGTGGGCGATGATCACCGAGGTGCGGTCCTTCATGAGCTCACTCAGACCTTTCATCACGCTGGCTTCCTTATGAGGATCCAGACTGCTGGTGGCTTCATCCAGAAGCAGGATCTCAGGATCGTTCATGATAGCTCTGGCAATGGCGATGCACTGTCGCTGTCCGCCGGAGAAGTTGCTGCCTGAGAGGGCCACATGGGTGTCCAGTCCCTCGGGAAGATCTTTCACGAAGTCCATGACACAGGCCTTTCTGGCGGCCTCTTCGATCTCTTCTCTGCTGACCTCCCGCTTCACACCGTAGCAGATGTTTTCGGCGATGGTTCCTTCCACCAGAGGACTTCCCTGGGCTACCAGACAGAATCTCTTTCTCCATTGTCTGACGTTGTAGTCCTCAGCCTTCTGGCCGTTATAGACGATCTGTCCGGCATCAGCATCAGCCAGCCGGTCCAGAAGCTTGAACATGGTGCTCTTGCCGGAGCCATTGGTTCCGATGAGTGCTGTCACCTTGCCGGCGGGAATGGTGCAGGCGATCTTATCCAGGACATGCTTCTCGCCGTAGGAGAAGTCCACCAGGTCCACCTTAATGTCGTCCTTCAGCTCCTCCACATCCATGCCCTCATCACGGCTCTCTTCCTTCATTCTGAGCACATTGATGACCCGGGCCAGAGCGCCGTTGGCGCTGCGGATAGAGCCGATCTCGTCGATGATGTTGGTGGCAGTCATACCCAGCTGGGAGCCCATGGTGTAGAAAGCGATGACCACACCGGTCTTGATTTTTCCTTCTGCTACGAGGCCGGCACCGATGAAGAAGGGAATGCAAACGGAGATGATGCTGTACAGATGCTGCAGTCCGATATATCCCTGGGTCAGCAGGCCGCTGTAAAGCTGCTGCTTATACTGCTCATCGAAGCAGGCCATACCGTTTTCGATCTCTTCCTGCCGGGCATTGGAGGTCTTGATGAGATTCAGATTCTTGGTGCGCTCCACCAGATAGGTGGTGGTCCGGGCCAGGGATGTCTGGGTCTTCTGACCTACCATAAAGCGAAGCCTTGCGTAGCCCCAGCCAATGAGAATACTGAGGGGGATCAGCCCCAGCATGGCCAGGGTCATGACTGTATTCAGCTTGAAAAGCTTTCCGGTGTAAATGACAAAGGAAATGACGGAAGACACCAAAGATACTGCCACTGTCAGGATGTTGCTGGTAAAGTCACAGTCCGTGGTAACCCGGCTCACCAATGACTCGGGGCCTTCCTTGTCATATTCCCCGGTGCGGGTGTACATGATCTTCTTCCACAGTCGGTCCCGGAGCTGAAGATTCATCTTCTGGGCCGCATAGTTCACAGCCACAGCATTCAGTGCTGCTCCTGCTCCGATGAGCAGATAGGAGAATACATATCTGAACAGCTTCTTGGCGGAAATATCACCGGCCCGGTCAATAACATCACCGGTGATGAGGGCCAGCCGGGATCCGGCATAAGCGGAGATCACCGCCGCGGCGATGACCAGTCCGAGCCACAGGAAGGGAATTTTCATATCCTTAAGGATAGACATGTAATCCTTAAGGGAGGATCTTTCAATGTTTGTGGTGCTCTTCTTTTTCATCATGCGAACACCTCCTGATAAGACTGCTCTTCCACAAGGATACGGTACAGATCACAGCGCTCCATAAGTTCTTCATGGGTGCCTTTGTCTATCACTTCACCTTCGTTCATGACGATGATCTGATCTGCCCGGGCAATATACCCCAGTTCATGGGTCACGGCCACGATGGTCTTTCCTTCAAAGCCGGAGAAAAAGGTATCGGCCACGGAGGAGGCTGTTTCCGGATCCAATGCGCTGGTAGGTTCATCCAGCAGCAGGACCTGTGCCTGTCTCAGCAGCTCTCTGGCAATGACCATGCGCTGTCTCTGACCGCCGGACATGCTGCCTCCCCAGAGGGAGAGCTCGGCATCGAATCCACCCGGCAGGGTCATGATGAAATCGTAGATGTCTGCGGTCTTTGCGGCATTTTCCAGTTCCTCGTCGGTAACCGGGCGCTTGAGACCGTAGGTCAGAGCTTCCCGCACGGTGCCGCTGAACAGCTCCGCTATCTGATTGACATAGGAAAGCTTATCTCTCCAGGAGCAAAGATTCATATCCTTCAGGGGCGTACCCCCTACGGTGATAGAACCGCTCTGTGGAGTATACAAACTTTCGATGAGTCTCAGCACCGTGGTCTTTCCGCTGCCGGAAGGTCCCACGATGGCTGTAGTCTTTCCTTCCGGAATGACCAGATCCATCTTTTTGAGTGTCTGCACCTTTTCATTGTAAGAAAAGTCAACGGCCTCAAATCGAATATCGCCCGTGACTGCCTCCGGGGCATTCTCGTTCATGTCCTCACGGGGTGCTTCCATCAAAGCTCCCAGTCTGGAAGCTCTTCCCTGCACGTCCTTCAGTGTGGACCACATAGTGGAGAGCTGTCTCAAAACCGTATTGATGGTGGGCGCAAAGAGGAAGAAGGTGAGCCACTCCTCCGTGGTGATCTCCTGATTCTTCAGCAGAATGGAGCCCCATACCACCGCCAAAATGGTGCCCAGCACCTCGGCGCCGATGGTATAAGCCACAATGACGGCATTCATATGACCGAATTCGATGTTAGCCTGGTACAGCTCTTTGGAAGCTTCCAGCCCTTTGGCCTCTTCCTTTTCCTCAGTTCCGAAGGATTTAATCAAAGAAAGATTCCGGATGCGGTCGGAAAGGTAGCCGGTCAGGGTACCGATCCTGCCCTGAATGGTCATACCCACCTTATACTGCCAGCGGCCGATCAAGAAGGCATAGCCTACGTACACCGGAATCAGGATCACGATGGCCCACACCAGCTTGGGACTGAAGCCGTTAATCTGGGGAATGGCCTTGGCCAAATAAGAAATCTGACCCGGCAGTACAGTGATGACCGAAATCAGGGAGGATACCGAAAGCTGGGTATCGGATGTCACTGCGCTCAGCAGATAATTGGCACCGTGTTCGTCATAATAGGAGGTTTTGATGCCCATCATTCGCTTCCATACAGACTTGCGGACGGAGCGGACGGACTTGGCCTCTGCGATGACGGATACGGCTCCGATGAGCAGCAGCATCACCATGATGACGGAATAGTTTACCAGTACACCCTTAATAGCCTGATCCGTAAACTGGCCGCCGAAGAGGGCTGCTGTGTTTCCGGGAACCAGGGTGTAGGTGAAGTAGTAGACGATGGTAAGGCCCGTTGACAAAAGGATCCAGCCCCAGCTGAAGTTGGTATTCTTAAAGAACACCAGGAACTGATGCCAGCTCTGCCTGTTCTCCTCTTTTGAATTGTTCTTTGAAGACATGGGCTCCTCCTACTC
>JABUST010000211.1 GCA_021442595.1 Lachnospiraceae bacterium
GAATTAATGGAGCTAGGAGAAAAGTGAGAATAGGAAGAGGCAAGGGAACAGGAAGAGGGCTGAGAACCGGAAGAATTAATGGAGCTAGGAGAAAAGTGAGAATAGGAAGAGGCAAGGGAACAGGAAGATTCAGGAGAAATGGATGGATTTTGAGAACCGGAAGAGGCAGCGGTACCGCCAACTGTATTTAAGCAGTTTTTATCTGTTCTATTTCTTACAATGAGAGCTTCTCTGTTAAACAGAGGAGGAGATTCCACGAAACCGTTTTTGACCTGTAGACCAAAGGGAGTACCCTGAACATCATAGATGGAAGCGCAGTCAAAGCGGTCCATGATGAAAAAGTTTGCGTTACATTTCATAGGGGCGTCCGGCTCTGACTTGGAAAGAAAGCCGGTCTGGGGGCCCACAGGAATGATGATGGTGGAGGGCAGCTGGCCGCTGACCACCTCCAAAAGATGACGTGACTCCAGCTCATTCCAGAAGGTGCGAACTGCATGGTCTGCATCGTGAAGAAAAACGGGACGTCCCCGGCGGATGCGCACATGTGTCTTCAGGGCGGCGGCGGCTCTGGACATGGGATGCAGGAGTGTGCCGTAGGTCGCGGGGGGCTCGGGGATGGTAATGTTCAGGTCCTCGGGAAGGTGGAACAGGATCATCTGACCGAAAAGCCAGGGGCAGGCGGGCACCAGATAGGTGCGGTAGATGTGGCAGAATTCGTCGAAGGTGCCGGTGTCAGGCTGAGGGTGAAAGAATTCCAGATCGGACCAGCGCTCCGGCCGGACCACCTGGATCCTCTGGATCTCGCCGGTTTCGTAGGTGAATGTTCTGACTTCTGATGGAATCATAGCTGCCTCCGAGGGGGATGTTCTTTTCTGGATGGGGTTGCTGGATGGGCTGATTATGTGGGCAAAGTAGCAAGACTTTGCATTTACACTAAAACCGGACAAGCATGAATGCTATTGTCATTATAAAGGATACTGCCTCATACGGCATCTTTTTTTGTTGTGTATTGTATCGGCATATAGCTTCCTTCTTGTTACCTTTTTCAGAGTTTATTACGGTCCTCTCGATTCTTGGAGATGATTTGCGGAGAAAATAGTTGGTAAGGTTTCTCCATTTTTGGGGCCGCCTTGCATTTATGGAGAAACTAGTCGGTAAGATTTCTCCATTTTTTGGGCTGCCTTGCATTTATGGAGAAACTCGCGGACGAAGTTTCTCCACAGGAAACACTTCGCGGGAATTGTGGAGAAAATTGTCGGTAAGATTTCTCCATTTTTTGGCTGCCTTGCATTTATGGAGAAACTCGCGGGAGAAGTTTCTCCACAGAATACGCTTCGCGGGAATTATGGAGAAAATAGTCGGTGAGATTTCTCCATTATTTCAGCTTCCTTGCATTTATGGAGAAAATAGCGGACGAAGTTTCTCCACAGAAAACACTTCGCCGGAATTGTGGAGAAAATAGTCGGTGAGATTTCTCCATTATTTCAGCTGCTTTGCATTTATGGAGAAAATAGCGGGAGAAGTTTCTCCACAGAATACGCTTCGCCAAAATTGTGGAGAAAATAGTCGGTAAGTTTTCTCCACTATTTCAGCTTCCTTGCATTTCTGGAGAAACTCGCAGGAGAAGTTTCTCCACAGAAAACACTTCGCGGGAATTATGGAGAAAATTGTCGGTAAGTTTTCTCCATTATTTCAGCTGCCTTGCATTTATGGAGAAACTCACCGGAATCTTACGAACAACCTTTCTCCACAAAGAGATTTCGGTAAAATCTCCCAAAAACAGGGCGGAATAATCTATGTTTTCCGTGCGGGTTTTCTGTTATAATAAGATAAATCATTTTCCATTACACTTTGACAAGGAGGAAGCTATATGCCGATGCAAATGGGATTTCGCTGGTATGGCGAAGGCAACGACAACATTAAGCTCTCTGACATCAAACAGATTCCCGGCGTGACCAGCATTGTCTGGGCACTGCATCACAAGATGCCCGGTGAAGTCTGGGAGGTAGAGGAGATCGCCGAAGTCAAAAAGCAGCTGGATGAATATGGTTTCAACATGGATGTGGTGGAGTCTGTCAACGTACACGACGACATCAAGATCGGTCTTCCCACCAGGGACGGCTACATTGAAGCCTACAAGCAGACCATGCGCAATTTGGCCAAGTTCGGAGTAAAGGTCATCTGCTACAACTTCATGCCCATTTTCGACTGGACCAGGTCCGATCTGTTCCACCCCGTGGGAGACGGATCCACCGCTCTGTTCTATCAGAAGAACATGATCCAGGACGATTACAACGCCATGGCCAAGTACATTTTGGACTTTACCGAGAAGTACAACATGTCCTTCCCCGGCTGGGAGCCCGAGCGTATGGCCAAGCTGGATGAGCTTTTCAAAGCTTATGCCGATGTAGACCACGAGAAGCTTTGGGCCAACCTGAAGTACTTCCTGGAGGCTCTGATGCCCACCTGCGAGGAGACCAACATCAAGATGGCCATCCATATGGACGATCCCCCGTGGGATATCTTCGGCCTTCCCAGACTGCTGGTCAACGAGGAGAACATCGACCGCTTCCTGTCCATGGTAGATAATCCTTACAACTGCCTGACACTGTGCTCCGGCAGCCTGAACGCCGATCCCAACAACAATGTAGCCAACGTGGTCCGCAAGCACTGCGACCGCATCGCCTTTGCTCATATCCGCAACGTCAAGCACTTCGAAAATGGTGATTTCTCTGAAGCTGCTCACCGTGATTGCTGCGGAGACACCGGTATCCTTGAGATTCTGAAGGCATACCACGACTGCGGTTACGAAGGCTATATCCGTCCCGATCACGGCCGTCATCTGTGGGGTGAAGGCCCCGGCACCGTGCGTCCCGGCTACGGTCTGTATGACCGGGCTCTGGGCATTCAGTATATGCTGGGTGTCTGGGACATGCTGGATCGCCTGGACGGCAAGATTTGAGCATACTTAAATGAATAAAGGAAAGCCCTCCGGGTCAAGGAGGGCTTTTCGGAATGTAATACTCAGGAGGAGCAATATCATGACCCCTATGATGGAACAGTTAAAGAAAATCGGAATCATTCCGGTTGTTGTGCTGGATGACGCCAAAGACGCAGAGCCCCTGGGCAAAGCCCTGGTAGAAGGCGGACTTCCCTGTGCAGAAGTCACCTTCCGTACCGCCGCTGCCGAGGAGACCATCCGCATCATGGCTGAGAAGTTCCCTGACATGCTGGTAGGCGCAGGCACCGTCCTGACCACTGAGCAGGTAGACAGAGCAGTCAAGGCCGGAGCCAAGTTCATCGTATCTCCCGGACTGAATCCCAAGGTAGTCTCCTACTGCCTGGAGAAGAACATCCCCGTTTGCCCCGGCATCCAGACTCCTTCCGAAATCGAGCAGGCCCTGGAGCTTGGTCTGACGGAAGTGAAGTTCTTCCCCGCAGAGCCTGCAGGCGGTCTGAAGATGATCAAAGCCATCGCCGCTCCTTATGTGAATGTGAACTTCATGCCCACCGGCGGCATCAGCGCCTCCAACGTGCGTGAATACCTGGCCTACGACCGCATCATCGCCTGTGGCGGCAGCTGGATGGTCAAGAAGGATCTCATCACTGCCGGCAAATTTGACGAAGTGAAAGCTATGGTCAGAGAGGCTGCAGACATCGTTAAGGAGATCCGCGGCTGAACGGATCAACAGAGATAGTATTGTGTTTAAGAGAGGAACATATCTATGAATCTGAATTTACGTCCTGCATCTGAGTGCGCTTTTGATGCAGTATCTTTGGGAGAGATCATGCTTCGTCTGGACCCGGGCGAGGGCCGTATTCGTACCACTCGTGAGTTCCGTGCATGGGAAGGCGGCGGAGAGTACAATGTGGTCCGCGGTCTGCGCAAGTGCTTCGGCCTGAAAACTGCAGTCATCACTGCTTTTGCTGACAACGAAGTCGGTAAGCTGCTGGAGGACTTTGTGTGCCAGGGCGGCGTGGACACTTCTCTGATCAAGTTCATGAAGACCGATGGTATCGGCCGCATCTGCCGCAACGGTATCAACTTCACCGAGCGTGGCTACGGCATCCGCGGCGCTGTGGGCTGCTCCGACCGTTTCAACACTGCAATCTCCAAGGCAACCCCCGAAGACTTTGATTTCGAATATATCTTCGGAACCCTGGGCGTTCGCTGGCTCCACACCGGCGGTATCTATGCAGCTCTCTCCGAGCAGTCCTGCGAGACCGTCATCGCTGCCATCAAGACCGCCAAGAAGTACGGAACCGTGGTATCCTACGACCTGAACTACAGACCCTCCATGTGGAGCGCCATCGGCGGACAGGCCAAGGCTCAGGAGGTCAACAAGGAAATTGCCAAATATGTAGACGTCATGATCGGCAATGAGGAAGATTTCACTGCCTGCCTGGGATTTGAGATCGAAGGCAACGATGAGAATCTGAAGACCCTGAATCTGGACGGCTACAAGAAGATGATCAATGAGGCCGCCAAGACTTACCCCAACTTCAAGGTGGTGGCTACCACCCTTCGTACCGTTAAGACCGCTACCGTGAATGATTGGTCTGCTATCTGCTGGGCAGATGGAGAGATCTACAAGGCTAAGCAGTATGACGGACTGGAGATCCTGGACCGTGTCGGCGGCGGAGATTCCTTCGCTTCCGGTCTGGTTTACGGCCTGATGACCACCGAGAATGCTGAGATCGCTGTCAACTACGGTGCAGCTCACGGCGCTCTGGCTATGACCACCCCCGGTGACACCTCCATGGCTTCCAAGAAGGAAGTTGAGGCCATTATGGGCGGTGCAGGCGCAAGAGTGGTACGCTGATCTAAAGCTGACTTCTCCGGTGCGGAATGAACTTTTGTCAGATAAAATCCCTGCAAATCGCCTTCCAAGTGGCTTGCAGGGATTTTTGTCATCATGTTTTGTTCTATCACTCGGTTTTTGTCATCATGTTTTGTTCTATCA
>JABUST010000014.1 GCA_021442595.1 Lachnospiraceae bacterium
CGCCGGGTTCTGTCAGATCCTCACGCACCGGTGCCTCCAGATCCGGCCAATCAAATCGCTGTCCGTACTCCAGATAAACTCTGTTTCCGATGCGAATTCCCTTTCTCTCATGCACCCAGGGCTCGGGAAAAAAGCTCCTCATGACTTCAAGGATCTGCTGATTTCTCCTGTCCTCCCCGCCTTCATTCCACAGCCGGTACACCAGGATCTTTCCTTTTGACTCCAAAGCCTTGCCGAAGGAGAAGCATCCGTCCAGATAGGTCTCGAAAGCCGTGTTGCGGCCGGGATCCTCTTCCCTTCCGTTGGCCTCGAAGGCATGGAGGGACACATTCACCTTATGCAGACCCTCTGCCTGCAGCAGGGTCTCCTGCCGCCGGGGCAGCAGCACTCCGTTTGTGGTGATGATGACCTTGAAGCCCTCCTTATGGGCCATGCTCAGAAAAGTCTCCAGATCCGGATGCCCCAGGGGTTCACCCATGAGATGAAAATACAGATAATCCGTCCAGGGGCGGAGCTTGGGAAGCAGGATCTTCATCTGCTCCACGTTCAATCGTCCGGGGGCTCTTTGGGTGCCGGCGCAGAAGCGACAATCCATGTTGCACAGGTTGGTAATCTCCAGATAGACCTTCCGAAGCACCGGTTTGTCACTCACTCCCATCGCACTCTCCTTTTCCACAAAAGCTTCGCCCTTATTGTGACATACATCGGCAAATAAAGCAATTGTCAAGGGTGCCCGGGACGGCTATAATAAATGAATATTTATCTACTTTGCAGCAGCTGCCGGAGAGGACCTGATTTATCTGCTCTTTGCAGTTTTCTGCCCATTGATGAGGAACACCATGGCAAAAGAAATGATTATCGTGCTGGACTTCGGCGGCCAGTACAATCAGCTGATCGCCCGCCGCGTTCGCGAGAATAATGTGTATTGCGAGATCCTGCCTTACACCGCTTCTCTGGAGGAAATTCGGGCACTAAGTCCCAAGGGGATCATTTTTACCGGAGGTCCCAACAGTGTCTATGACCCGGAATCTCCCCACTATTCTAAGGATATTTTCGAGCTCGGTATTCCGATTTTGGGCATCTGCTATGGTTCTCAGCTCATGGCCTGGGCTCTGGGAGGTGTGGTGGAGACCGCGCCTGTCAGCGAATATGGTCACACGGATACCTGCCTGGATGTGAACAGCCCTCTGTTTGAAGGCTGCAGCGAGAAAACCTCCGTCTGGATGAGTCATACGGATTACATTGCCCGAACTCCCGAAGGCTTCAATATTATTGCCCATACTCCCGTCTGCCCCGTGGCAGCCATGGAATTCCCTGATAAAAAGCTCTATGCGACCCAGTTCCATCCGGAGGTGCTGCATACCGCCGAGGGCAAAACCATTCTCCGCAATTTTGTAAAGAATATCTGCGCCTGCGAAGGCGAATGGAAGATGGAATCCTTCATCGAGTCTGCCGTTCAGGAACTGAGAGAAGCCATCGGTGACAAGAGAGTCATCCTGGGTCTGTCCGGCGGAGTGGATTCCTCCGTGGCAGCCGCCCTGCTCTCCAAGGCTGTGGGAAAACAGCTCACCTGCGTGTTTGTGGACCACGGTCTCATGCGTAAAAACGAGGGCGATGAAGTTCAGCGCATCTTCACCCAGCGCTTTGATATGGAATTTGTCAGAGTCAACTGCCAGGAGCATTTTCTGCAGGCGCTGAAGGATGTGGTGGATCCGGAGCAGAAGCGCAAGATCATCGGAACGGAGTTCTACCGCGTCTTCTGGGATGAGATCAAAAAGCTCCAGGAGGACGGCCTCTCCTACTTCGCCCAGGGCACCATTTATCCCGATCGCATCGAATCCGGAAAGGGAAAGAATAAAAAGTCCGCTGTCATCAAGACCCACCACAACATGGTGGAACAACCTAAGGATGTTCAGTTCCTGGGCACCATCGAGCCTCTGAAGGACCTGTTTAAGGACGAGGTCCGGGCCGTAGGCGAGCTTCTGGGACTGCCCAGAGATCTGGTATGGCGCCAGCCCTTCCCGGGTCCCGGTCTGGGTGTTCGTGTCATCGGCGCCATCACTGCAGAAAAAGTCAGCCTGCTTCAGGATGCTGACTGGATCCTCCGGGACGAAATGAGCAAGAACGGCTACGAGAGTCAGCTCTCCCAGTTCTTCTGCGTGCTTCCCGGTGTCAACACCGTGGGTGTCATGGGCGACTTCCGCACTTATTCTGATCTGATCGTCATCCGCGCCGTGACCACGGATGACTTCATGACTGCCGACTGGGCCCGCATCCCCTACGACATTCTGGCCAAGGTCTCAGGACGCATCACCAACGAAATGAAAGGCCGCGTCAACCGCGTAGTCTACGACATCACCTCCAAGCCCCCGGCCACAGTGGAGTGGGAATGATCCGCAGAATCCCGGAAAGTCAATTTTCTGCAAATACCGCAAAATATATTGACTCCGGCTACGAAATCAGGATAACATTATATGGATTCTTATATCCTCCTCTGAGGTATCCGCCTCCGAGGTATGCTTAAGGCAAACACTCAGAGGAAAGTCTGATATGCCAAATGCCTCCTCTGGGTTTGTAAAAATTCGGGGAGGTGTTTTTGTTTGAAAAGAACAGTATATCCGCGCTTTGCGATGACGGAAAGAGGTGCGGAGCTATGAAATCTGCAAAAAAACTTCTGTCCCTGCTGCTCACTATTGTCCTGGTACTCGGACTATTGCCCACTGCGGCGCTGGCAGAGAACACAACATCCAACACTTTCGCTACAAACTGCTCCTGGGAATTGACGCAGTGCGGAGAAAGGGTCGCCCGTCTTACCATCCGTGCAGCAGGCGCAGACGCTGCATTTAACGGGGAACAGCTGACTGCCCTTATGACCACACTGTATGAGAAGAATTGGCCGGATGGGTTTTATCCACAGATACTTACCGAGTTTGTCATAGAGGGAAGTATTACCGCCACAGGCAGCCTGGACAATTCCTTTGCCGGCGAAGATAGTAATTTGTATCTTAATTTGGTATATGTTGACATCGCCGGTCTGGACACCACCGGAGTCACCGATGACGCATGGTGGTTCGACGATGATACCAGCCGCGCTCTTGACAACCTCCGCACCGTGGTGCTGGGGGCAAAAACTGTGGGGGTTAGGCCTGATATTCCTGAGACTGACCTGTGGCGCAATGCGGACACCGGCACAGATTACACCTCGGCAGAGCTGAACGCACTTGAAGACCCCTCCGGCACATACAGGAGGATGTATTCCTTCGGCAACAACTGCCTCTGGCGTGTTGATGAAGCCGGGGCGATGACCCTTTACCGCGCCGATCCCGAGCTGGCGGCCTCCTTCACCCTGGATGCGCTGAAAGCCAGCATGGAGGGCACCGGGTGGGCACTTACTAATGTGACCTCCTTCACCGTGGCAGACCCCATTGCGGCAACGGGCAGTCTGGATAGTATGTTTTATATGAACCACGCCTTGCAGGCTGTCGATATGCTTAATTTGGATGTATCCGGTGTCACGAAAATGGGCGGTATGTTCGGTTATTGCCAAAAGCTGAAGACACTTGACCTCTCCGGCTGGGATGTATCCGGCGTCACAGATGCGTGCATGATGTTCTATGATTGCGAGAAGCTGAAGACACTTGACCTCTCCGGCTGGGATGTATCCGGCGTCACAAATGCGACCTATATGTTCGCTTCTTGCGACTATCTACACACTATTTATGCTTCTGACACCTTTGTATTGGAGGCGTATACATACAACATGTTTTCTGAATGCTACGGTCTCACTGGCGGTACCGGAACGAGATGGAGCGCAAACTACCCCGCCGACGGCACCTATGCCCGGATTGACACTGTGGATGAGGAGCCGGGCTATTTCACCCTGCGCACCCACACAGTGTCATACGATGCAAACGGTCACGGCACTGCGCCCGAGGGAGCAATCGTAACATGGAACACGACGGCAACCGCACCCGAGGCCCCCACTGATCCCGGCTACACCCTGGAAGGCTGGTACAGGGAAGCGGACTGCATCAACCCCTGGGACTTCGAGAACGATACCGTAACGGAGGATCTGACCCTCTACGCCAAGTGGACGGCAAATGAGTACACAGTATCTCTTGACGCTGGCGGCGGCACAGCGGGCGCGGTGACGCAGGTCACGGCCACATACGACTCGGATATGCCGGCTCTCACCGGCGCAGGCGAGCTGCCGGCCAAGCCGGGCTACGATTTCACCGGATACTATGACGTCTCCGGCACGAAATACTATAACAGCGACGGTACAAGCGCCTGCTTATGGGACAAGGACGAGGCTGCGACCCTCACCGCCCGGTGGACAGCGGCAGCCCTCATCGGCACGGTTACCATTACCGGCACGGCGAAATATAACGAACCTCTGACCGCGTCCGTTTCCGACGACAACAACACGGGCACGCTCAGCTATCAGTGGAAGCGCGGCGGCGAGGCGATTTCCGGTGCGACCAATGCAAGCTACACCCTCACCGCCGACGATGTGGGCAAGTCAATCACCTGCGTAGTCACCAGCTCGATGCAGACCGGCAGCATTGAAAGCGCGGCCACGGCAGCCGTCAGCAAAGCGGATGCCGTTTACACCTCGCCCACCGCAAAGACCGGCCTGACCTACACCGGCAGTGCGCAGGCGCTGATGGAAGCCGGCAGCAACAACGTGAAATACGCCCTTGGCTCTCAGAGCGGCGTGACCGGGACTTGGAGTAATGACGTTCCCACCGGCACCAATGCGGGCACCTATTATGTGTGGTACAAGGTTGAGGCCGATGCTGCCCACAACGAAATGGTCGCCGCAACGCCTATCGCAGTGACGATTGCAAAGGCCACCCCCGATATCGGCGACGTGAGCTACAACGGCGGCCTCATCTACCCAAGCACGGCGGTCAATACCGTAAGCGATGGGCTGACCCGTTCCAATAC
>JABUST010000060.1 GCA_021442595.1 Lachnospiraceae bacterium
TGAAGATACATGATGAGACTGAAAGGAACCGGATGATTATCATTTTTCTCCTATCCTCCAGCTTCAAACAGAGAAGTGTCAGTAAAGGAGACCGGAAAGCTTTGTTCTCTTCACTTTTCGCCGGTCCTGAAGAGAGGTGGGGCTTCAGTATGAACTGGGGGATAATCCGGTATTCTCCTTTCTCCAGACTCCGGCGTGGGAATGCTCAAACAGAATCCAGCGGCTGAACGTAGAATTTTACATAGACTTTACACTTCTATGCTCGTGCATTTTACTTTTCCTTTGTAAATTCTACATGGGTAACACCAACAACACACAAATTATACAAAGAATAAGGATACCGGTGAAAATCACTTCACTGAGTCTGGGAGGCTATATGACTATCTTTTCACTCATCACATTGATCGGCGGATTGGCCTTTTTCCTGTACGGCATGAGCGTTCTGTCCGGTGGTCTGGAGCGGATTGCCGGCGGCCGTCTGGAGACGGCATTGAAAAAGCTGACATCCAACCGATTTAAAGGATTGCTCCTGGGCGCCGGCGTCACTGCCGCCATTCAGTCTTCATCGGCAGTTACCGTCATGCTGGTAGGCCTGGTAAACTCCGGCATCATGACCATCAGCCAGTCCATCGGCGTCATCATGGGTTCCAACATCGGAACCACCATGACCGCATGGATCCTGACGTTGGTGGGCATTGAGTCTGACAATGTGTTTATGACGCTGCTGAAGCCGGAGAATTTCTCTCTGCTTTTTGCATTCGGCGGGGTCATCATGATCATGGCTTCTAAACAGGCCAAGCGCCGGGATATCGGTCACATTCTGGTTGGCTTTGCCGTACTGATGTACGGCATGAAGCTTATGAGCTCGGCTGTCAAGCCTTTGGCAGACATGCCCGCCTTCGTGAATCTGTTTACCGCGTTCCAAAATCCCATTCTCGGCGTGCTGGTGGGACTGCTGATTACCGCCATCATCCAGAGCTCCTCCGCCTCGGTGGGAATCCTGCAGGCTCTGGCGCTGACAGGCGTTGTGTCCTACGGCGCCGCCATTCCCATTATCATGGGACAGAACATCGGTACCTGCGTCACTGCCCTCATTTCCAGTATCGGTGTCAGCCATAACGCCAAAAAAGTGGCTGTGGTGCACGTGGCATTTAACATCATCGGGACCACAATCTGCCTGGCCGCATATTGCATCGTCAACACAATTTTCCGTTTCTCCTTCACCTCCATGCCCATCGACGCTGTGGGCATTGCCCTGATCCACACTTCCTTTAATGTAATAACGACCGCCATGCTGATTCCTTTCACCGGCTCGCTGGAGAGATTGGCTTCCCTGGTGATGTCCGGAGAGAGCAGCAAGACGACCTCCGATGTGGGCGAAGCCGAAAGCACGGCTTCTGCTCAAGAAAACAAGCTGCTGCCTGCTCCTCTGGATATGCGCCTTCTGGCCACTCCCTCCGTCGCTATCAGCGAGTGTGATCTGCGCGCACAGCAGATGTGCGTCCTGGCAAAGGACACACTGTTGAAAGTTTGTACCATGTTTGAGGATTACTCCGATGAAAACGCCATCCGGATCATGAACGGGGAAAATGCTCTGGACCAATATGAGGATGAGCTTGGAACATACCTGGTGCACCTGTCAGCCCGCCGCCTGTCGGAGGCCGATTCCCTGAAGGTTTCCAAGATCCTTCATGTCATTGGTGATTTTGAGCGTTTGGGTGACCATGCGGTTAATCTCCTGAACGCCGCCAGCGAATTGCACGAAAAAGGGTTGTCCTTTTCCGGCGAGGCCAAGAAGGACATGAATACCCTGGCAAAAGCTATCAACGAAATTCTTGATATCACTTCAAAGGCGTATCTCGAGGGCAATCTGGAAGTGGCTTACCAGGTGGAACCTCTGGTAGAGACCATTGACCGTCTGGTGGCTTTGATTAAGAAACATCACATTCATCGACTTCAATCGGGAGAGTGTTCTATCGAACTGGGCTTTATCCTGTCTGATGTTCTGAACAATCTGGAAAGAGTTTCCGATCATTGTTCTAACATCGCAGTTGCTGTCATTGAGCTGTCCAATAGCTCCTTTGATACTCATAAATTTCTCAGCAGCCTGCGGGCTGAAAGCGAGCAGTATAAGGATGATTTCGATCAGTACGCATTGAAATACAGAGTGTAAACATATCGGCGGCAACTGTTGGTTGCCGCCCTTGTTTTTATTTGCGCTGCACTTTGCATTTTATAGTTCAGCAGCCACTGAGCTGAAATGCACGTTCAGACACCTGAAGAAAAGGGAAAACGGTTCAGCCTCAGGGGCTTTCTATTGGCACTTCTTCGCTTGATACCGGAAGATTCAAAACAATAGGAATCTATACAGTTGGGCCGAACGCAATCAGAAGCTCTGAAACCGGAGAGAAAGTAAAATAGCTATAGTCTACAGTGATATCTACCAACTATTCTTTCTTTTGAACTGGAGTATAGATAAAATATCAGAATTCTCCAGTCTTTTTCGAAATCATATGCCATCTATGAAACCTGCAAGAAGAGATGATAATAAAACTATCCGGTTCGTTTTAGTAAACATTCTGATTTTTTGGTCCGGAGAATAAAAGAAAAAACAAAATTACCCTGTTCTTTTCAGACTTGATATGTATCTATAAACTGGAGAACAGAGTAGAAAACATATTGTTCCGGTTCTGTTTTCTGACACTTCACTATTCAGCATCGGGAAATCCGGTAGATGTTTGGATTCTCCGGAATCACAGGCTTCTTGTGCCTGTTTCAAAATAGCCGGATTTCAATTTATGATTCCCTCTCTTTTGATTAGGTCGTGTTTTGAACGACAGATAACTTATGTAACTGACTTGAACAAGTTGTCATGCTTCAAAAAAGAAAAAAGAATTCAATGATGCTGCGAAATATGACCTGAGAGGTCAAATACTTAATAAACTTGAACTTTCATCCTTTTGCGTTTTCGGCTATAATGTACATCTGTATGAGGCGTGTTTTTGCATGTACATCCGGTCTTGTTTTGATGTGACAGGATGAAAATGTGGAGAGACGCAAGGAAAAGGTTGTTCCCATCAATTTGGGAAGAATGGAAAAATGGAAGAATAACCTAAATTCAAGAGCAGAAAGTGGAGGTCAAACATCAATGAAAAGCATGTACGCAGCTGTGTTGGATGAATTTGAGAGAAGAAAGAGGACCCTTGAGAAGCTAACAATATCCATTCAACCAGCAATAGAAAAACTTCCCAAAGGAAAGCTATGGGTCCAAATTGAAAATGGTCATACCCGTTATTACAAGGGCGTGAAGGAAAAAGGCAAATACAAGAAGATCTATGTGCCAGCGAAAGAGGATAAAGTAATACGAAGCCTGATACAGCGCTCTTACCTTGAGGAGACCAAACGAAAGGTCAATCTGGAAATCAAATCACTGGAACATATTACGAAATTGCTCCGGAGAATAATAGATTCCGGGGCAGAAGATATTTTTGATGACATTCGTCCCGAAAGAAAAGCATGGATTACCCCCGTTTTATTCGGCGAAAAAGAAAAGAGACAGAGATGGGAGAATGAGGAATATGAACCACTGCAGAGTTCATATGAGAAGCAGGACTTTTTCACGGAAAAAGGAGAACAAGTTCGGTCGAAATCTGAAATGATAATTGCATCCAGACTTTATCAGTTGGGTATTCAATATAAGTATGAGAAACCTCTATTTTTGCCTGGTTTCGGGACTGTTTACCCTGATTTTACACTCTATGACGCAGCTAGCGAGCAAGAGATTTACATTGAGCATATGGGACTCATGGATGATCAGGATTACCGTACGGGAGCTTTGAGGAAAATAGAAGCATATCAGAAGAATGGTTTTCTTTTGGGTAAGACGCTGATCGTGTTTTTTGAAAGCCACGAGGTTGTTTTGAATGTCCGCGTGGTAGATGCTGTACTCCATGGACTGAAGCTCTCCAACAGATAATGTATATTGTACCATTTTTGGCCTGATTTTTTGAATGTTCTGAATCATGGAATGGGATAATTGCTGAATAAAGAGAAATCTCTGGTTCTAGAATAACCGGTTTTTCATATGTAAACCGGAGAATCGTGATTTTTACAGAATTCTCCGGTACGAATATTGATGGCATCCGACCTAAAAACCGGAGAATCGTGATTCTTACAGGATTCTCCGGTTCTGCTTGCACGCTTGCGTACTGTCGGAACCGTAGAGAATCGAAGATAACAGAATTCTCCGGTTCTGTTTTCACGCTTGCGTACTGTTGGAACCGTAGAGAATCGAAGATAACAGAATTTTCCGGTTCTGATTTTGGACATTTATCCACTTGAAACCGTAGGATTCTCAGAAGTTGTTAATCATACAGTTCAGTGGGGCATTAAGGGTCTGCTCAACACCGGAGAAAACTTAATTAACCTTTAATCGCCGGTGTCCTTTTCAAACTATTCTTATTTTTCAACCGGAAGATAGAGATTATTTGCGAATCATCCGGTGTCGCCGGATATAGTCAGATGTTTCGACACCGGAAGACAGAGAAAAATAAAAAAACCACAGGTGCCTCCGTGTCAACTCCTTTTCCACGACTCCTTTCTTCATCATTTTTCACCATAAATGACAACTTTTGAGTGCTTTTTTTGCCAAATATGCTACAATTATCCAGATGAATACAAGCCTCGCCAGACATGCTTTTCAGACAAGCTCTCCAAACAAGCTTTACAGATATGATTGTC
>JABUST010000184.1 GCA_021442595.1 Lachnospiraceae bacterium
GTGTCCGGAGCTGTCACGGAGCTGACACCGGAGAATGTGGAGAGGGTGAGGCAGCTGGGCCGGATCTGCGGCCGGGTGCTGCGGTCCTGCGGCATCAACCTGAACAATGCCCCCAGCATGGATGTGAACATCGAGCCCGCTAATCCTGTCATTGGCGCCCGTTCCTACAGCGATGACCCGGAACGGGTGGCTCAGCTGGCCACGGCTATGACCCTTGGTATGAAGGACGCGGGGGTCATCGGCGCCATCAAGCATTTCCCGGGTCACGGCAACGTGAACAGCGATTCCCATCTGGGTATCCCCACCAACAACACCGAGTACGATAGCCTAATGCAGACCGAGTTTAAGCCTTTCTCCTATGCCATTGAGGCAGGGGCAGAGGCGGTTATGTCCTGCCATGTGTGCTATACCAAAGTGGATCCGGAGACTCCCGGCACCCTGTCCCGCACCATCCAGACCGGTCTTTTGAGAGATACCTTCGGATTCAAGGGCATTTCCATGACGGACTGCATGGAGATGGAAGCCATTCACACCTATTATCCCGATGGGGAAGGTGCCGTCCGGGCCATTGAGGCCGGCATCGACATACTGACCATTTCCCATACCTATCAGGCTGCTTCGGATATGGCCAATGCCATTTACCGGGCGCTGGAGAGCGGCCGTTTGACGGAGGAACGCATCAACCGTTCCTATGAGCGGATCATAGCAGCTAAGGAGCGCATGGGACTGCTTTGCCGGCAGGAAATCCATCCCGAGA
Organism: Lachnospiraceae bacterium; assembly: GCA_021442595.1. Taxonomy (GTDB): domain Bacteria; phylum Bacillota; class Clostridia; order Lachnospirales; family Bianqueaceae; genus RUG760. The sequence goes on from JABUST010000184.1 coordinate 758, forward strand.
AGGCCATGGCAGAGGCTCTGAATCCGGAAAATGTGGCATTCACCCGGGCCCTGGCTCAGGATGCCCAGGCAGTTCTGCAGGGTACCCTTAATCTGACTCCGGATGAGACCCTGCTGGTGGTGGCTCCCACTCAGAGACCTACCACCGGAGCGGAGGATATGAAACCTCTCTCCTTTGCGGATGAGGTGGAGAAGGCTTGGGGCACAAGGGGCGTGGGCACCATGGATTTTTCTCCTTCTGTTACGGAGGAGGAGATGGCAGCCGTCTGCGCTCAGGTTGAGGAGAAGGTGTCTCAGGGCTGTTCTCAGGTACTCCTTGGCCTGTTCAACTGCCGATTCCGCCGAATCCACCTGCAGCTGCTCCGCGACCTGGAGCAGAAGGCCCGGGAAGGCAAAGTCAAGCTCACCGTGGCGCTGCTTGGCGCACCCTATGACCTGAATCTTATAGAGGGTGATGAAACGGTAGTTACCTGCTTTGAATACACGCCCCTCAGCGTCAGCGGTCTGATCTACGCCCTGGAGCAAAACCGCTTCCCCGGAAAGAATCCCTACGGGAGAATGAAATAATCAGAATTTCGCAGAAAAAATCCATACCATCCCATCGGCAGCGCCAAAGGGGTGTCATCATACATTCGAAGAAAGGACCATAGCCATGAATCTTGCAGAGATCGACGGTCGCTTCCCATGGGACCTACTTCCGGGCAGGAAAGTGTCCTCAGGGCGGCATGGACGCTCCCCTTCAATATGTGGAGGCCGCCGACTCCATCAGCCTGAAAAGGCAGGCTGATGCTCCCCTTTGTACATGTATCAACCGGCTGCATCCTGAAATCTGCAAATCAGCGATATCAGCATATCTATTCAAGCAAAATGGTTAGGAAGGAAAATGGAAATGACCGGAACAAGCAAAATGCAAATCTCTTTTCTGCTGAGCCTGTGCATGCTTCTTGTGCTGCCCTTCAGCGCACTGGCTGAAGAGACCGGCTCAGAGCGGGACAAGGGCTACCAGATTGCCGGCAGCGGCTATGAAGCCCTTCCCGAGGCGCCCCTGATCAGCGGGGACACCATCACTGTTGATCCTGCCAATGCCCAGTACACTCTGGACGGCGCCTACGGCTCCATCAGCAATAAGACCATCGTATTTTCCGCCGGCACCTACGGTCGGCTCACCTTCGGTAACCCCACCAAATACGTGGGCAGTGACACCATCTACAGCATAGGGACCGATGATATTCATGATTATGATGAATTCATCCGGATTAAAAACGACCCCCAATGGTCGGCTGTCCCTCACTATACCCGCACCATTTCCAACGTGACCTTCCGGGCGGATGAAGGCGCCATTCTCTCCGGCATGAGCTTTAATGCAGGAGATCATGTGTACGGCGCAGGGGCTTATGACTATGTCCGGGACATGGGACCCTCCGGCCTCGGTGAGGGAAGCAAGTATTATCAGACGCTTCTGGCAAGCAGCATTACCTTCGAGGGCATTACCTTTATCCAGGCTGCCGACGGATCGGTATTGCGAATGGAAACCTCTAATTCTGCTTCTGTCATCGATGGGGTGACCATTCAAAACTGCAGCTTTACCGGCCTTGGTACCGGTTCTTCCGTACAGGCTGCCATCCGTTACTATTCGGAGATCAACAACGGCTCCAATGTCTCCAATGTTCGTAACCTCACCGTGTCCGGATGCCGGATCACTGATTTCTATCAGGGCATTTATACCTCTAATATTACCGGCATCACTGTGAGAAACTGCATCATTGATACCACCGGACACAATGCCGTTGCCGTTCAGACCGGCAGTACACCTACAGTCAACCTGGGACAGGTTACCATAGAGGAAAACGTTCTCAAGAACATCGGCAACCGTTCCTTCCGGTTTGGAAACGTGGCCGCAGGTACTGTCATTACCATCCGGAATAACATCCTGCTGAATTCCGGGGACGAAGCCGGAGAGAACATTAAGCCCGGCACTGTGGATAACGGCGTCAGCGTGATCCTGGAAAACAACTACTGGAGCGGCCATACCCCGGCGGAGGCCGTCAAGGTGTTCACTGCCCCGGCCGAGACCGGTGTAATCGAGGGCTCCTTCCCTGTGTCCGCCTTCCCCACTGATGTGGATTTTGACTCCTACTGCGGTGAGGACTATACCTTTGAGGTCAGTGACGGCTTTTATACTGTCACCCCCAGGGATCCCGTGGCAGAAGTGGGCGGAAAGAAGTACACCAGCCTCACCAAGGCCTTTGCTGCCGCTGTTGACGGCGATACCATCACGCTTCTGTGTGACGTCCCGGGCGGAGATGGCCTTATCATCGACAAAAGCATCACCATTGATCTGAACACCTATACCTACACGGTGACTCAGAACCTGGCGGGATCCCCCGGCACGGAGACACAGTGCTTCCAGATCCGGAGCAGCGCAGGCAAGGTGACCTTCAGAAACGGCACCCTGGCAGGCAATGATGACGCCATCCGTATGATCATCCAGAATTATTCCGACACGACACTGGAGGATGTGACGGTCAAAGGCGGTGATGTAAGCTATGCCATGTCCAACAATGGAGGCGACATTTATCTAAAGGGAAATACCACCATCGAAGGCCGGATGGATGTCTGTCTCTGGCCCGAACAGTGTCCGGAGGGAATCCACGTCACCATCGACACCACGGGAACCATCGATGTCATCGAGATCGGATTTTCGGGGAAGGACGGAAGCATTGACCTGCCCATCGATTCTATGCTGCTGCTGAAGAAGGGCACCGTGGGCAAGATCTCCATCAGCGTGCCTACGAGAGGAAGCTATGCCATCAACAATTATTCTGAGGAGCAGTTGATGGAAGCGGCCCGGATCACGAATGCAGGAGCTGCGGTGGTTGAGCTGCCGGCGGGCTACGGATGGATCGATAATGTGCTGCTGCCTGCCCACACTGTGCGGTTTATGGTAGGACAGACAGAGTTCTGCAGGGCTTATGTGGCTAAGGGCAAGACTGTGGCCGAGCCCGCAGAGGAGCCTGAACTGACAGGATCCCACTTTGTGGGCTGGATGGATAAGGATAACAAGCCCTATGATTTCTCCGGGGCGGTGACTGAGGATATGACCCTGGCTGCCGGGATGGAGGCTCATAAGGAAGCCACGGATCCGGCCGTGGCCCCCGCCTGCACTGAAACCGGTCTCACAGAGGGCAAGTACTGCTCCGTCTGCGGAGAGATCCTGGCAGCGCAGGAAGAAGTTGAAGCCACCGGGCATACCTATGGTGAGTGGACTGATGTGGGAGCAGAGAACCACAAGAAGGTCTGTGCCTGCGGTGATACCATCACAGAGCCTCATCAGTTCGGCGAGGGCACCCTCTGTCAAATCTGCGGATATGACAAGGGCATGGAAACCTATCTCATCACAGGCGGCGCCGACCAAGTGGTAATCAAAGGCTTTGAGAAGGATGTTACCATCACCTGTAACGGGGAATTTGGAAGATTCACCGGCTTCAAGGTAGATGGAGAGGAGCCGGATCCCTCCAATTATACAGCCGTTGCCGGAAGCACAGTGCTCACTCTGAACAAGAGCTATGTGGAGACCCTCACCCTGGGGACTCACACCATTGTCTTCGAATATACCACCGGCCGGGCCCAGACGAATCTCATCGTGAAACAGGCAGAGGTCCCCAACAATCCTCCCACCGGGGACGCAAGTCATGCCGCTCTGTGGACTGCAGTTATACTTCTGAGCATGGGTATTGGAATCATCTCTCTGACAGCCGGGAGAAAGAAGAATGCTAAAAGCACCCGCTGGTGATTCTTTGTAATCCTCGCGGAGAAGATGTTCATTGGCCTCGGTATTTACAAAAGTTCCGTTTTGTATAGAATATACAGAGATTCAGGATTGCCGCAGGCTCTGCCAATGGCAGAGCCTGTGGCAGTGCCAATGGCAGTGCCA
>JABUST010000038.1 GCA_021442595.1 Lachnospiraceae bacterium
GACACTTCTCTTTCCGGGCACCTGAGAAAATGGAAAAATGCTTCAGCTTCAGGTGTTTTTTATTCGACACTTCTCTTTCCGGCACTAAAGAAACATACAAAACACTTCACCCCGCTGGAAATCCATCTCCCTTTCTTGTATTATATGTGCTGAGCAATAGATATAAACTATAGCTCTCTCTTCCCATTTCATCCCACTAATCCAACTCATCAAACTCCGCAAATTCATCACACTCCATTGAACTGACCAACTGCGCCTCACCCTACTAATCCACCTCTCTCCATCGCCACTAATCCATCCCTACTAAACCATCCCTACTAAACCATCCCTACTAAACCATCTCTACTAAACCATCCCCCTTCCGGAGGCACCCATGACCATTCAGCAGATTCGCTATGCCATCACCATCGCCGATGCCGGCTCCATCAATAAAGCAGCCCAGCTTCTCTTCGTATCTCAGCCCTCCCTCACCACTGCCATGCAGGACCTGGAAAGAGAGCTGAATATCTCCATATTTAACCGGGGTGGCCGGGGCGTCACCCTGACCGGTGACGGAGAGGATTTCATCCGCCACGCCCGAGGTGTCCTGCAGCAATATGACGCTCTGGCCGACAATTATTCCACTGCCAGTAAGCTGAAAAAACACTTCAGCGTCAGCACCCAGCACTACACCTTCGCTGTCAAGTGCTTTGCCGAGATGGTAAAGCAGTTCCATACCGACGAATACGATCTTGCTATCCGGGAATGCCGCACCAGGGATGTGATTGGTGATGTCATAAGCAGCCGCAGCGAGATCGGAATTTTGTATCTCAGTGACTTTAACCGGAAAGCCATCACCAAAATACTAAATGAAAACGATTTGCAGTTCATCAAGCTGGTAGACTGCGAAGCCTGTGTGTATTTGTGGAAAGAGCATCCCCTGGCCAGGCAGAAAAGCATCCGATTTGATCAGCTCAGAGAATACCCCTGCCTGAGCTTTGAACAGGGCGCCGACAGCTCCTACTACTTTTCAGAAGAACTAATGAGTACAGAAGAATATGCCCGGGCTATCAAAATCAATGACCGGGCCACCGTCCTGAACCTAATGGTTGCCCTTAATGGTTACACCCTCTGCAGCGGCCTCATCTGCGAGGAGCTTAACGGCTCCGAATATGTGGCCATTCCTCTGGAGGGCGACCCGGAAATCATGGGCGGAACCATGGAGATCGGCTACATCACAAAGAAGAACATGATTCTCAGTAAGCGAGGCGAGCGCTACATCGGTGAGATTCACAAGTATCTTGTTCAGGAACACAGAATCTGAAATTCCCTTCCCCATGCCAATGTTGACCACGTTTTCTTCCTTTCCTACTTACACAGAGCACTATCATCCCTATTCCTCTCTCTAAATTTATTTCCCCTGCATTCCTTCTTCCTCTTAAAATGCTGACCGCAATTTCTTTCTATTCCTAATCAAGCAGAATCCTTTCATCTCTTTTCTCCCTCTTCATTCAGCTCAACTCGTCCCCTCTTCCTCTCAACCAGCCTCTCAATCCTTTCTCTTGCAAAGCGGAACCTGCGTCAATATAATAAGAGCGGACGTACTCGGATGTTCGATAACCTGTTTTATTTGGACCGACACCCTTGATTTGGGAATCCTACTATATGAGTCATTGTGATGTCAGGCCGCAAGCTAATTCCTCGTGTCATGGTGACCCTGCATTTGCGGGGCGCATGATGGGCAGGCAGCGGAAGGCAGATCATGAACTGCGGACACCCACCTGGCTTTAGCCGGGCGCCAAAGGGCGGGACCGGCATCTTTGTTCGTCCTTTTATCTCCTCTTGTCTTTTGACTCCATTCATCGTATAATCTATAGGTCTGCAGGATTAGTACATCGGTAGTATGTCAGCTTCCCAAGCTGAAGAGGCGGGTCCGACTCCCGTATCCTGCTCTACGATGGCAATCTTGTTTTTGCACAGCTGTCAAGAGCAATCATACATCGCAATCACAGGGATCAACCTCGGACTACAACCGTCATGACCAGTTCTGAAAAACAACCGTCGGGGCATTCCGGCGGTTGTTTTATTTCAATATCAAAAAGATAAATACGGAGAACACATGGATCTATTTGAATATAACTCACAGCAGTTAAATCAGAAAAAGAGCCCTCTGGCTTACCGCATGCGGCCACGGACTCTGGAGGAGTTTGAGGGTCAGGAGGACATTGTAGGTCCCGGCACCCTGCTGGAGAGGGCCATCCGAGCGGACCGCCTGGGTTCCATCCTGCTTTACGGCCCTCCCGGAACCGGAAAGACCACCCTGGCCCACATCATCGCCAACACCACAAAAGCCGCCTACCACGAGCTGAACGCCGTCACCGCCGGCAAGAAGGATATCGAAGCGGACATTCAGGAGGCCCGGGACCGGCTGGGATTGACTGGCACCGGCACCATTCTGTTCATCGATGAGATCCACCGTTTCAATAAGGCCCAACAGGACGCTCTGCTTCCGGCTGTGGAAAAGGGTCTGGTTACTCTGATCGGCGCTACCACGGAGAACCCTTACTTTGAGGTCAACAAGGCTCTCCTGTCCCGCTCTCGCATCTTCCAGCTGAAGCCCCTGTCCCGGGAAAATCTCATGCGCCTTCTGCAGCGGGCCTGCAGGGACGCCGAACGGGGGCTCGGGGACATGAACATTTCTATCAATGATGACGCACTTCACTTTCTGGCAGATATGGCCGGAGGGGATGCCCGCACAGCCCTGAACGCTCTGGAGCTGGCGGCTGTCACCACCCTCCCAAATGCAGAAGGCCGGGTCTGCATTGACCTGGAGGCTGCCCAGAGCAGCATACAGAAAAAGGCCTTTCATTATGATAAAAACGGGGATCGGCACTATGACATTCTGTCTGCTTTTCAGAAGTCCATCCGGGGCAGCGATCCCGACGCGGCTGTGTATTATCTGGCGTGCCTCATAGAGGGCGGAGACCTGGAGAGCATTTGCCGAAGGCTGCTGGTCATCGCTTCCGAGGATATCGGCATGGCTTATCCCAATGCAGTGGTCATCGTGAAGGCCTGCTGCGATGCGGCATTGCAGACCGGTCTTCCGGAGGCCAGGATCAATCTGGCACAGGCAGTTTTGACTCTGGCAACCGCCCCCAAGTCCAACAGTGCCGCCGTCGCCATTGACGCGGCGCTTAGTGATCTGCACAGCAAGGACACCGGGGAGATTCCATCCCACCTGAAGGATGCCCATTACTCAGGAGCATCTAAACTGGGCAACGGCACCGGGTACCGCTACCCTCACGATTTCCCGAATCATTATGTGAAACAGCAATATCTGCCGGAAGCTTTGGCAGATACCGTCTACTACCGGGCGGGGGACAATAAGACGGAGCGGGCCATTGAGGAGTATTTGAAGAAGCTGAAGCAATAAACATCCCTTCTTTTCTGCTGCGGTATCATTTACATTTTTTCTTCTGTATATGTGAGTCCTCCGGTTGTTTTTGATTTTCTGCTGAATAGAGGACTCAAGCTCATGTTCAGCTATCTCTCTTTTATGAGAGACTCTCAACCTGTTAAATTGCTGACGAATACGCCTATCGGCTATTTACAACCAAAACCCAGATGATATAATAAACTACATGACCAGTTTGCCGCGGGACGATGCGGCTACATGAAAGGATGGATTTAAATTATGGCATTTTGTGCAAATTGTGGCGCCAGCTTTGCAGATGGCGCAGTTGCCTGCCCTCAGTGCGGAACTCCCGTTGCAGCATATGCAGCTCCCGGCCAGCAGGCTCAGCAGTACCAGCAGCCTCAGTATCAGCAGCCCCAGTATCAGCAGTATCAGCAGCCTCAGTATGCTCCTGTTGCTCCTGTTCCTGTGAACACCCGCGATCATTCCGCTGATTTCGATGCGGAAGACATTTCTGCCAACAAGATTATCGCCATGGCCTGCTACCTGTTCAGCGTTCTGGGCATCATCATTTCCCTTCTGGCTGCTAAGGATTCCAAGTATGCAGCTTTCCACGCTCGCAATGCTCTGAAGCTTGAGATTTCCATGATCCTTCTTCCTGTTCTTTGCATCGTTCCTTTCCTCGGTTGGATTGCTGCAGGCATCGGCGCCGGCGTTCTGCTGGTTGTGAAGATCATCTGCTTCTTCAACGTTTGCAACGGCAAGGCTAAAGACGCTTGGCTCTTCGGAACCCTGCCCTTCTTTAACTGATGCTGCGAATCCTCTCATTTGCTGAAACAATAAGGTTCTGCCAATGAATAAAACCAGGCGATGACTCCAAGAGCTCATCGCCTGGTTTGTTTTATGCTTTTTTACTGCTAAATTAAGCCCATAGCCTTTTTAGAGTTGTCGTTATTTCTTAATGAACCCCCTTCCCTTCATAGTGCCCTCCTAACCTCTTAAGAAGTACATAACCTCCACGGCAGCCTCCTTGGCCGATTGCTCGTAATGAAGTAACTTCCTGTTTTCATCAAAGCACAGCTTTTTCAGGTTGTTCAGTCCGTTGTCATAGAGTGCTGCGATAATCTCTCCAACCTCTGCGGTATTCTGCTTCCTGACGATCACATAATCTCCGGGATATACTCCTGAATCGATCATGGATTCTCTCTTGGCAACCAGCGCAAAGAATTCGCCTCTTCCGACAAAGGTCTCGGGCATGTGGGTAT
>JABUST010000126.1 GCA_021442595.1 Lachnospiraceae bacterium
TTCCAGTCATTGGGATGCACATCCTCCGGCTCCGCCCATTCCCCATAGGACTGGCCGCTGTTCACCAGATACTTTTTGTCAGCCTTATCCATGTGTACAGGCTTTGCATAAATAGCATACAGGTCAAACCGGGGGCCGCAGCGGGAGATCTCAAACTCCGCAAAGGCCCTCATGCCCTTATAGTGGCGCAGCAGCACAGCCTTATCACCCGTAAGCTTCCACATGCGGTAGGGAGTGAAAATACCCACATCCGACCAGCCCACAGAGCCGTTCATGGTGGCCATGAAAAAGTCCGTGCCTCCGTATGGGGCAATCTGCGGCAGCTTTCCGTCCTTTTTCTGCCAGTCATACACATCCCTTAGGTACTTTTTCCAAAAGGCGGTACAATCCAGAAGATAAGCGGAGGTCTTATAGAAGATCTGGGCATCTCCCGTCCATCCGTGGCGTTCCCGGGTGGGGCAGTCCGTGGGAATATCCAGAAAATTGTTTTTAGCGGACCAGAGAGTATTCTTAACGAACTTGTTCAAAAGGTCGTTGGAACTTTCGAAGAAGCCCACCTGCTCCATATCCGAGTAGACGGCGATGGCTGTGAAATTCTCCGGCTTCCACTCAGCATCCGTCTCCAGAAGTACGTACCGGAAGCCGAACACTGCAAATGTTGTCTTATACCGATTCAGACCATCCTTGCATGTATATTCCACCTGCTGGAGAGGGGAGGTATGGTCTTTCCGGCTTACCTGTATGTTTTTCTGGGTAAACTCCCCCTCTGCATCCAGCATCTCGCCGAAGCGCATAAACAGCCGCTGTCCGGCCCGGGCATTGACATCGAAAGAAATATAGCCGGCAATGTTCTGCTTAAAGTCCAGCACGGTCTTTCCGGATGGGGTGATGATCTCCTCAGGCTTAAAGGTCTCATGCTCAGTGACGGGCACATTGTCAGAGGCTGCAGGGGTGACTTTATGGGATGTCTCCCTGGCCTTGCCTCCGTAGGACGGAGTCCTGCGGGCGTCATACACCTCACCGTCTTTATTGTCTGCGAATCGGATGGGACCGTCACAGGACCACTGCCATGTGCCGTCGGTACAGATGGTGGTTAGGCTTCCGTCCTGAGCCGTCAGCTCCAGCTGGGCCAGCAGCTTTGTCTCATGGCCGTACTCGCAGAGACAGCCCCAGGCGCCTACAGCACCCCGGTACCAACCGTCGGCCAGCTGCAGGGTGAGGGCATTCTCCCCTTCCCGAATCAAATCTGTTACATCGTAGGTCTGGTACTGGATGCGCTTAGTATAGTCCGTGTAGCCGGGGGCCATGACGAAGTTCCCTACCCGCTCACCGTTGATGCAGGCTTCATAGAGTCCGCAGGCGGTGATGTAGAGCCTGGCCTTCATAATCTCTCCGTTAGGGCTCTTTGACGCAGAGCTGCTTTCCGCATAAGAATCTCCTGCAGCATTAGTTCGTAAAGAATTTACACACGCAGCGTTTAATTCTGGGGAGGTTTTCCCTACAGTAAATACCTTTCGGAAGCAGTCTGCCGGATATCGCTCCGGCTTTCCGCCGGTATAGGCCCTGAGCAGGCTTCTGCGGGTCTTTGGTATATAATCTCCGGTAATCCAGCGGGCTTTCCAGTCTTTTTTCTTGAGCAGCCCTATTTCAAAGGACGCTTCTGTCCATTCTCCGGCGTCTTGCGCCCGGGTCCATTCACCGGTCCCTTGAGCTTCGGTCCGTTCTCCGGCCCCTTGAACCTCGGGCCATTCACCTGTCCCTTGGGCTTCTGCACATTTGCCGACACCTTCAGCCATCGGCCCGTCCCCTCGGCTTTCCTCCTCTTCCCACAGACGAACCCTCCAGGTCACTATGTCCCTGCTCTTGAGCTTGGGACCTCCCCAGGCGCAGCGCATAGAGTCGCTTTCCACCCTTCCGCTGTCCCAGGCAGTCTTTCCGTTTACCTCAGCCTGAACCTGATAAGCGCTCTGCTTCACTCCACCCTCGCAGTTCCAGAAAAGCCTTGGGGAAGTAAAATCTATACCGATGGGATTATTCAGGTACTCGGAACGAAGATTGATTGCTTTCATAAAATGCGCTCCTTTCTGAAAAATGTCTGCATTTCATTCAGCGTCTGCCTGGTCTCAGGCAGAAAGGAAAAGGTTGGCCAAGCGTGGCAAAGATTATGTTTGACCTGCAGATCGGCCATATGCCCTGCCTTTTTCAGCTTCTCATAAAGAAGCACGGAATCGTCATACAGCATTTCACTGTCCGAGACCGACATGAAAACAGGCGGCAGACCGGCATAGTCCCCGTAAAGAGGAGACACCAAAGGAGCTTTAAGATCCTCCAAAGTGGGCTTTATCCCAAATTCAGCTCGGTACTGCTCTTCATCAAACAGGCCCCGTACCATATCGTCCAATGCCGCATTTCCGGTGTGACTTGGCAGCATCCCGGTCTGATCGGTCCAGGGGGAAAACACGGCTATGACTTGTGGCAGAGGCAATCCTTCGTCTCTCAGCCGAAGAGCCAGAGATAGGCATAGGGTGCCTCCGGCACTTTCACCCATAAAAATAAGTTCTTTAGGGTTACAGCCGCTTTCTAAAAGAGATCGGTAGAAATTGTAGCAGTCCTCCAGATGGCAGGGCCACTTGTGCTCCGGAGACAGCCGATAATCAGGAGAAATGACGGAATAGCCATACCACTTGACCAGTGATTGGGTAATCCATCTGCGTTCCGCCGCAGAGCCCGTGGTAAAACCTCCGCCGTGGATATAAAGAATCGTCTTGCCGTTGCTTTTCCGTCCTGTCAGCTTTTCGGCTTGGATTCCTGCCAAAGAGATCTGTTCAAAGCGTATGTACTTTTTTATCTTTATCGTACTTTTTTCAGCGTTTGCTTTTCGCTCTGCAAGATAATCCTTCGGACCGGAATCTCGCTTTTTGCTCATAGCGTGTATTGCTGTGTTCACGGCAAAAGCTTGTATGCTCATCATAGCTGCTCCTCCCGGCGGCTTTTGGCTTCTGCTTGTCTTTTCTCCCAAAACTCCACTGCCACGGGTCATCCCTCCCGCCTTGTCTTGATCTCCTCCTGCTTTTTGCCGATATCCTTCTCCACATTAAGAAAAATCAGCAAAACAGCCAGAATGACACCGGTAATAGCTTCCAATCCAACAAATCCGAAGGTAATCATATTCTGCACAGCTTCAGACTGCACAGCCACCAGCTCTCCTGCGGCATTGATATATGGTGCCACATAACCTGCCTTTGCCAGCAGACCGTTAAAGATACCCAGAGCAATGCCCACCATGGCCACGGAGATTACATTATAGACAGACATAGCCAAACCGTCGGCTCGAAAGCCTGTCTTCCATTCCATGTGGTCCAGCACATCGGCAAACAGAGCCATGAATACATAAGCGCAGGGAAGACCGCCGATGTTCTTGATGAACTGGCCCACCAGCACAATGACCATATTGCGAGGAAAAATCCAGCAAATCAAACTTCCGATGGCATAAAGGGCAAAGCCCCAGGCTGTCACATTTCGCTTTCCGAACTTCTTTGCCAGGGGCCACACGGCAAAGATGCCGATGCCCATGGGGATACCGCCGATGGTGGAGACCAGCGTCTGGGTGATGCCGTCGTTATATGTTCCGAGGACATAGTTACAGTAGTACACCAAGCTTACATTTTTGATGCTTCCGGCAGCCATGTAAATCAGGAAGTAAAGGTAGATGATGACCATAAACTTATCTGAAAAGATGGCTTTCAGCTGTTTCCGGAAGGGCACCTCTGCATTCTCTCCGGCCTCCTGCGCTTCCAGAGTGACACGCTCCTTGGTGAAGAAGTACTCCAGCAGAGTCAGGGGCAGCGCAGCAATGGAAAGACCAGACATGAGAGCAATCCACTTGCCCCGGTCCACCCCGATACTGGGCATGATGACCATGGGGAAGATCAGCGCCACGATGATACCGCTCATCATGATGGTGGCGATCTGATTAAAGACGGACAGACCGCCTCTGGCCGTAGTGTCTCTGGTGGACAGGGGTACCATCAGGTTATGGCTCATGTTGAAGATGGTATAAGCGAAGGAATAGAACAGGTTATAGCTCACCATGATCCAGACCACCTGCACCGTCTCCGAGGCCTGAGGAACGGTAAAGAGCAGGATGCCGGTGATGGCCACCAAAGGCGCCGACAGCAGCAGCCAGGGACGGGCCTTGCCCTCCTTGGTACGGGTGCGGTCGATGACGATGCCCATGATCACATTGGTGATGGCGTCGATGATCTTGCTGACGATGGGGAAGATCACCAGAAAGGCCCCGCCCCACACCGTGGTGAGACCCAGCACATCCGTATAGTACACATTCAGATAGGTGGCCAGCACCGCATTGAACAGCAGCGCGCCGGCAGGCCCCAGCAGGTAGCCCAGCCATTTTTCCTTTGCGGTAACCTTGTCGGAGGTGATCCGGCTTGCAGGCAGAGAAAGACCTTTTGCCATGACAGAATATTCTCCTTTGTAAATGGGATACCCGTATTGTAGCCCTTTTCCCCCCGCCTGTATTGCAGAATGGTCGTTTTTATTGAAAAATGGTATCAAAATGCGGAGGGGAGAGGAGATATCGAGGCAGAATACCGCGGCAGTATACAGCGGAATGCAGCAGGTCCTTCTGAA
>JABUST010000121.1 GCA_021442595.1 Lachnospiraceae bacterium
CTGTCCGGATGCGGAAGACTTCAGAACTGCATCGATCAGACGAATGCTCATGAGGGCATCCTTCACATGGATATAGTTATCTCCGTCGGTCTCTATGGCGTCGTAGAAACGATTGATCAGCTTTCCGTGGGAGGCTCCGAAGTAGAATTTTTCACCGGGCATTCTGGAATTCTCGCACAGGATCTTCCGTTCTCCGTCGGGAAGCAGCTGATAGAGTCTATCGTCCTCAATCTGAAAAACAGCCTTCTCCGTCTTTACTCTGATCTGGATACTGTTATTTTCGTAATCGCAGTTGGTGGAGAAGAAGAGTCCTTTAGCGCCGGAGGCAAATTCCAATCGGGCGGCCACCGTGTCCTCTACCTCCAGACCCAGGTCGGAAAGCTGAAGGGCGGCGCCGTGCACGGAGGTGATCTCCCCGCAGATGTAGTAGAGCAGATCGAAGGTGTGGACTGCCTGATTGATCATGGAACCGCCGCCGGCAAACTCCATGATGCCTCTCCAGGGGGCTGCCTCATAGTAGCTTCCGGGTCTGTTCCAGGGAACGAAGCCGTGGCAGCCCAGGACTTTCCCGTATTCACCTGAGGCCACCAGCTCCTTCAGCATTTCCGTAGTCTCATTCAGACGGTTCTGAAGGCAGATACCGATCTTGACCTCCGGGTGATCCTTTTCGAATTCAACAAATTCCATAGCCTGAGCGGTATTCAGTGCCACAGGTTTCTCGCAGAACACATGGACTCCCTGCCGGGCAAAATACATGCTCACCGGTACATGAAGATAATGGGGCAGACAGATATGAACACAATCAGGCCGTTCTTTTTCACAGAGTTCTTTATAATCTGTATAGAAGGGAACGCCCTGAGGAGCCAGAGAACTCAGCTCCGGCTTAAGGTCGCATACGGCGCACAGAGTGATGTTGGGATTGGCCTGAATGGCAGCCAGGTGAATGGGAGCGATCACGCCAAGACCGATAATGGCAGCTTTTTTCATAGTAAATCTCCTTGGAGGGATCCCGAGGGATCCCTCCCGGAATCATCAGAATTATTCGCGAACAGGGAATTTTCCTTCTGCGGCAATGAGCTTGTTCAGTTCAGCAGCATATTCTTCGGGATCGCAGGGGTTCATGACCTCACGGCCTGTCCAGGCAGAAAGCTGAGAGGAGTTGGCCAGGTTGACACCATTGATGCCTTCTTCGCCGGGAGCCAGCAGAGGAGAACCGGTGAGAATGTGAAGAGCAAAGTTCTCCATAACAGTCAGGTGCTGCGTGCCCCAGCCGTCAGTATTTTCGAAGGTCTCAATGCTGCAGAGGCTGCCTGCTCCGTTTCCGCTGGTGAGCATGGCCACTTCCATCATGGACATGGAAGCGTTCAGGGTGTCCTCCTGACAGGGCTGTCCGTCCTTCTGATATCGATAAACGGTAGCCTTCTTGGAATCATCCACCACGATCTTTCCTCCGTCCAGATCGATCTCCAGACGATCCGTGCCGCAGGCATCATGGGTGCAGGTGGTGAAGGTGCCGATGGCTCCGTTGGCAAACTCACACATCATGGTAACATCGTTTTCTACGGCAATATCTCTGTGGCAGCCGTTGAGGTTCTTGGAGAATACCTTCACGGGAACGCCGCAGATCCACTGCCACAGATCCAGCTGATGGGGAGCCTGGTTCACCAGAACACCGCCGCCTTCTCCGCCCCAGGTGGCGCGCCAGGCGGACTGCTGATAGTAGCTGTCGGGACGCCACCAGTTGTTGATCATCCACTGGGTGCGGCGGATCTGACCCATTTCACCGCTGGCAACGATCTCTTTGATCTTCTGGTAGAGCAGGTTGGTGCGCTGGTTGAACATGATACCGAAAGACACCTCGGGATGAGCCTTGGCGCAGGCGTTCATGGCCAGAACATCCTTCTGGCGGATGCCGGCAGGCTTCTCGCCCAGAACATTCATGCCGTGCTCCATAGCATAGATGGCGATCTCATGATGATAAAAATGAGGAAGGGTGGTGATGATGGCGTCACAGGTACCGGAGGCGATCAGTTCCTTCCAGTCACTGAAGAAGGGCACATCGGGATAATTTTCCTTGCAGTAAGCTTCCTTGGCAGGATCAATGTCGCACAGAGCTCCCAGAGCGCAGTGAGGGGGGCAGGGGGCAACCGGCATACCGGGGAAGGGAGAGGGACCATTGGTAAGCAGGCGGGCATAGGTTCCGCCCTGAGCGCCGATTCCGATGAGTCCGTAACGGATCTTCTTTTCCATGAGAATTTCCTCCTTAAAATTGATTCAGAATATCAGTCAAGGCGCGGTACTGGGCCGCATAGCCGGAGGCACCGTCCTTGTACTTGTTTTCTTTAATGATGCTCTTGGCATCTGCTGTTTCCAGGCTCTGCAGAGCGGAGAAGAGTACCAGATGGGGCTCCAGTGTCAGGAATCCCCGGTAGCTTTCCTCACAGATAGCCTGCTGCAGAATGCGGGGGATCTGCCCCTCGCCGGTTCCGCATAGAACATTTTCCTTGTTTCCGGACACGGCATCTTTAATATGAATGTAGACGGTGTCCTTTTTCAGAAGCTCCCAGCACAGGAGAGGATCCTCTCCGCACTGTACATAGTTGGCGAAGTCGAAGCAGTTTCGGAAACTGTCACTGCCCAGGGCATCCATCAGATCACGGCAGCGGCTTCCCACATCTCCGTAAATGTCCTTCTCATTCTCGTGCATGAGAATCACATTGTATTTAGCTGCAACGGAAATGAACTGCTGAAGTTTGGAAATGACCTTGTCCCGGTAAAGGGCAGGGTCCTCTCCGGCAGGCATAAAGAAACTGAACATACGGATATAACGGCAGTTCAGCTCTTCAGCGATCTGACAGAGGGTGTCCAGCTGAATAAGCTGCTTTTCAAATCCGGCATCATCTCTGATGTCCACCTTTCCGATAGGGCTTCCGATGCTGGATACGCCGATGCCGGCTGCCTCCAGTCGGGGCTTCAGCTGTGTCTTCACTTCTTCTAATGTATAGTCGGCAATGCTCTTGCCGTCTGCGCTGCGAAGTGAGATGAATTTCATGCCCAGATCCCGGACGGTTTTCAGCTGTTCATCAAAGAGAAAGCTGATCTCATCGGCAAAGCCGGAAATGAGAATTCCTTCCATATTAAGATGTCCTCCTTGCCGGTGGGCGGTGCCCACCATGTATCAATGCTAATATACCATAGAATAGATATTCTGGCCAAAGGAATTTTATGAGATGAGTAAAAATTGTATAGAATGAACAAGTGGCTTCGGAGAAGACATAAAAAAGTGATAGGGAAAAAAAAGAACTTTATAGCAGAAACTGCCGAAAAAACAGATAAAAGGAATTTTAACGCAGATTGCATGCAAGAATTCCTGCATTCTTTTGGCATTTCGTACATAAACTGCAAGCCGTTTTGTCAGTTATGCCGATAGTAAAAAAAATAACAGTGTCGTATAATACTCGCAGACCATTTTATGACTGCCTTCACGGGCCAAGAATTTAAGGAGGATAAAAATGGCTAGCTTACAGCTTAAGAACATCAAGAAGACATACGGCAACGGAATCACCGCTGTTAATGACTTCAACCTGGACATCGAAGATCAGGAATTCGTTATCTTCGTAGGACCTTCCGGATGCGGAAAATCCACCACGCTGCGTATGATTGCCGGTCTGGAAGAAATTTCCGACGGTGAGCTTTGGATCGGCGACAAGCTGATGAATGACGTAGCTCCCAAAGACAGAGACATCGCTATGGTTTTCCAGAACTATGCTCTGTATCCCCATATGACCGTTTTCGATAACATGGCATTTGGTCTTAAGCTGAGAAAGACCCCCAAGGCTGAGATCGAGCAGCGCGTACATGAGGCTGCACGTATCCTTGAGATCGAGCATCTGCTGGATCGTAAACCCAAGGCTCTGTCCGGTGGTCAGAGACAGCGTGTTGCTATGGGACGTGCTATCGTTCGTAACCCCAAGGTATTCCTGATGGACGAGCCTCTGTCCAACCTGGATGCTAAGCTGCGTGTTCAGATGCGTATTGAGATCGCTCGCCTTCACGAGAGACTTAAGGCTACCATCATCTATGTTACCCATGACCAGGTCGAGGCTATGACCCTTGGTACCCGTATTGTAGTTATGAAGGACGGTCTGATGCAGCAGGTCGCTTCTCCCGTTAAGCTGTACAACGAGCCTGAGAACCTGTTCGTTGCAGGCTTCATCGGATCTCCTCAGATGAACTTCGTTGACTGCGTACCTCAGAAGGAAGGCAACGACGTATATCTTACCTTTAAGGATCAGAAGATCAAGCTGACCCCCGAGAAGGCACAGAAGGTTGTTGACGGCGGTTACCTTGGACAGACCGTAGTTATGGGTATTCGTCCTGAGGATCTGCACGAGGATGAGATGAACCTCGCTAAGTTCCCCAACACCACCATCACTGCAGAAGTCAGCGCTACCGAACTTCTTGGTGCTGATATGCATCTGTACCTGAACATTGACGATGTTGACATGATCGCTATCGTTAACGCTCGTATGCAGGCTAAGCATGGTGATGTGGTCAAGCTGGCTCTGGACGAGGCTCGCATCCATGTCTTCGACAAAGAGACCGAGCTCACCAT
>JABUST010000063.1 GCA_021442595.1 Lachnospiraceae bacterium
GATTTACCCATTCTTTTCAACTGTTTTTTTCCCGGGTCTCCTGATTCTTCCGTTTACCGGAATTTCCAACAGGAAGCGCATTCTTCAGATCCTTTACTTTCAGCTGCATGGATTCAATGAGCTTTTTCTCCAAAGGCCGTTTGATCTTTGTAATGGCCTCGTCCCTCACAAGGGAGATGGGCTGCACCAGAATGCTGTAGGCGCCCTCCAGATTTGCCATGAGTACATCGGTAAAGATCTGATCTCCGATGACAATGCACTCCCGGCGTTTCAGTCCTGCTTCCCGGCGTTTCTTCCTGAATCTGGTCAGAAAAGGCTTTCCTGCCTTCCATATACCGTATATTCCCAACTGGGATGTGATGTGTTTGACCCTCTCCTCTTTACCATTGGACAGGATCCAGATCTTGAATCCCAGCTCCTTCAGATAGTCGATGAGATGCAGTGCCTCGTCCGAAACTTCGCTTTCATCAAAGGGAAGGATGGTATTATCCACATCCAGGAAAACGGCTTTAAATCCCCAGCGCCGTAAGGCCGCATAGTCGATCTCATAAATGGATCGTCTGTACTGTCTGGGTCTGAATACTCTCATGCTGCGCTCCTAGCTCTCATAGTAACAAAGGCTAACGTATAGCTTCATCTTGCCACAAATCGAAAAAAAGTCAAGCCGACAGTGCGTATATCTATGACAAATTCTTTGCGACTTTACAAGTATGCTCGGAAAGGATAAACTCTGCATAAAATCATGAAGGATCTTCGCTCCGGGATTGGCAGCGCCGGTGAATTCATATATGTAATGCAGAATCTATTGCACACAGACTATCCCAAAGAAAGGAGGAAGTGACTCATGCTGACAGATGTTCGCTGGAATTCGACCCGGGAACCGGAGATATTGATCTGCCGATACCGACGCACCGACTGCCGTGAGCAACAGATCACAGAGACAGTACGTCAATATCTGGCTCTGGCTCCCCTCCTTTCGGCTCCTGCTGCCCGCATTCTTGCTTCCATGGAAAATGTTGACCCGGATCATGCTCTTGACAGGTGCTGCAGAGTGGACAAAACCGAAGACGGAAAGCCCTACTTTCCCCTGCTTCCCTTGTATATTTCCATTTCGGATACAGAAACCTACCGTTGGATTGCCTTGTCCCCGGAGAATATCGGCATAGACGCAGAGGATTCCTCCAGAAAGGCAAGAGCCGCAGCCATCTCAAAGAGATTCTTTGCTGCAGAGGAACAGGAGGCTTTGAAAAGCGGTTGCTTTGATTTTTTTACTCTCTGGACAGAAAAAGAGAGCTATGTGAAATATACGGGAAGAGGGATCCGGGATGATTTTGCTTCCTTCTCCGTGTTCAGCATCCGGGAAAGCATCTGCTCCTTCACAGATCCGGAGGGATATCGTATTTCCGTTTGTACGGAAAAGCCCATGACCCTCAAATATTCGATACAGGAACAGAACTGATGTCCGGGACTTTTTAAAATATTGTTAAAAACCTTGAAATGCACAATGCTTTGTGCTATATTTGTATGAGATTTTGTGAGTTTTGCCGAATCTTGCGCAAAGCAGCACAACAAGTACTAGAATCATGGAGGTGATCCACATGTATCAATTTCCTATTGGTGTCATTCTGGATTCGTTCCGTACCGACATTCCCACTGCCCTGAAGAAGGCTGCTGCAGTGGGTGCTCAGGGTCTGCAGGTCTATGCAACGACCGGCGAAATGAGCCCCGAGAATCTTGTCGGTGCCAAGAGAGCTGAATTCAAAAAAATGGTGGCAGACAACGGTCTGGCTATCTCTGCTCTTTGCGGAGATCTGGGACAGGGCTTCGGAAACCCCAAGAAGAACCCCGAGCTCGTTGAGAAGTCCAAGAGAATCCTTGACCTTGCTGTCGAACTGGGCACCAATGTCGTCACCACACATATCGGCGTGGTTCCCACCGATCCCCGTCATCCCAGATATGCCATCATGCAGGATGCCTGCGGTCAGCTGGCAGAGTACGCAGATTCTCTGAATGCTCATTTTGCCATTGAGACCGGTCCCGAGACCGCAATGACTCTGTGCCATTTCCTGGATGGACTCCACTCCACCGGTGTCGCCGTAAACCTTGACCCCGCAAACTTCGTCATGGTGACCGGAGATGACCCCGTTCGCGCTGTCTACACCCTGAAAGAATATATCGTTCATACCCATGCCAAGGATGGACTTCAGTTCTACGCTGAGGACCCCATCGTGGTTTATTCCGGCCACAGCGCCGAGGATGTCATCGTGACCTCCGCTGCCTTTGAGGAGATGCCTCTGGGCAAGGGTTCCGTGGACTATCCCCGCTACCTGAAGGCTCTGGAAGACATTGGCTACAAGGGATATCTTACCATCGAGCGTGAAGTCGGCGATGACCCCGAAGCTGACATCAAGCTGGCTGTGGATTTCCTGAAGAGCTTCCGCTGATCCCGTTCTCAATTTTCACTAAAGGAGAAAATATCAATGAGTGAGAAAATCAAAGTTGCAATTGTCGGAACCGGTACCATTTCCAACATGCATATCCAGTCCTACAAGAATAACCCTAACGTGGAGCTGTATGCTTTCTGCGATCTGGACGAAGCTAAGCTGAAGATGATGGGTGAGCATTACGGAGTCACCCGTCTGTATACCGATGAGGATACCATGCTGGCAGAGCTGCCCGAGATCGACGCTGTTTCCGTATGCGTATGGAACAGCCAGCATAAGCCCTGTACCATGAAGGCTCTGAACGCAGGCAAGAATGTTCTCTGCGAGAAGCCCATGGCTCTGAATGCTGAAGAAGCTCGTGAAATGAAGGCCTGCGCCGATGCCAACGGCAAGCTGCTTATGATCGGATTCGTTCGCCGCTACGGCAATGACACCGGTATCTTCATGGACTTCAAGAACAGCGGATTCTTCGGAGACATCTACTGGGGCAAGGCTCAGTATATCCGCCGCAACGGTAACCCCGGCGGCTGGTTCGGTGAGAAGGAAAAGTCCGGCGGCGGTCCCCTGATCGATTTGGGCGTTCATGTCATCGACCTTACCCGTTATATGGTTGGAAATCCCAAGCCTGTTTCCGTATACGGTGCCACCTTCCAGAAGCTGTTTGACCGCCGAAATCTGAAGACTCCCAAGGGATATGTCTCCTCTTCTCATACCGATCATGACATCTGCAACGTTGAAGACTGCGCTACCGCTATGATCCGTTACGACAACGGAACCGTCATCAACATCGAAGTTTCCTTCTCCCTGAACGTTGAGAAAGACAGCGGCGTCATCGAACTCTACGGAACCAAGGGCGGCGCTAAGATCGATCCCGAGCTTAAGCTGATCAGCGAGGCTAACGGCTACATGACCGACACCTCCCTGAAGGCCCGCACTGCCATGGATATGGGCGTTATCTTCCAGAACGAGATCAATCACTTTGTGGATTGCGTTATCAACGGTACCGAGTGCAAGTCCCCCGCTACCGATGGTATCGTTCTGATGGAGATCCTGGATGCCATCTTCGAGTCCGCTCGTACCGGTCACGAAGTTGT
Source organism: Lachnospiraceae bacterium (assembly GCA_021442595.1). Classification (GTDB taxonomy): domain Bacteria; phylum Bacillota; class Clostridia; order Lachnospirales; family Bianqueaceae; genus RUG760. Next base: position 3,539 of record JABUST010000063.1, read on the forward strand.
TCTTGGCTGATTTCACTGAATCTTTATGAGCAAGGCAGTCGGTCCGCCGGCTGCCTTGTTTTGGAATTGTTATCTGGAGGATCAATATCATGATGAAAGTTGCTGTCAGCTCTTACAGCTTTTCTCAGTATTTAATGTCCAAACGTCTTAGCCTGATGGAAGCCATCGGTAAGGCCAAGGAGATGGGCTTCGATGCCATTGAGTTTGTGGATTTCAACGTGGAATCCTCTATTCCCGAGGGCATGGACAAGATGGAGTACGTCAAGGCTCTTCGGGCAGAATGTGACCGGGTGGGCATCGCTGTTACCAACTATACCTGCGGTGCAGATTTCCAGGGAAGAGATATTGCAGCTGAGGTTGAGCGTCTTAAGGGATGCGTGGATATTGCCGAAGTCCTCGGTGCTGCCGGACTTCGCCACGATGTAGCTCACGGTCTGTCCCCCGAAGGGAAGTATGAGAGCTTCGACTCCATCATTCCCCGTCTGGTGGAAGGTATCCGTGCTGTCACCGAGTATGCTGAGACTAAGGGCATCAAGACCATGAGCGAAAACCATGGATTCTATGCTCAGGATGCTCTTCGCGTAGAAAAGCTGATGAATGCTGTCAACAATCCCAACTATCGTTGGCTGGTAGATATGGGCAACTTCACCTGCGCAGATGAGGATCCTGCTTCTTCCGTAGGCATTGCTGCTCCTTATGCCGCCTATGTACACGCTAAAGACTTCATCATCAAGCCTGCAGACGGTCCCAATCCCGGAAAGTTCTTCTTCCGCAGCCGTAACGGCAGCTACCTTCGCGGTACTATCGTTGGTCAGGGTAATGTTCCTGTAAAGCATTGCCTGGCCGCTCTTCGCAACGCCGGATATGACGGATATGTAGCCATCGAGTTCGAAGGCATGGAGGATTGCCTCCTTGCTCTCGAAGCCGGACTTGAGAATCTGAGAAGATATATCAACGAGATCGAAGAGATTCCTCTCAAGAAACTGAGTTTCTAATCGATGTATCTTTCAATAGAAGAAGGGACCCGCAAGCAGCTGCTTGCG
>JABUST010000028.1 GCA_021442595.1 Lachnospiraceae bacterium
CATTCCAAAAAACATCATCCATCGGGACGTCCATTCGGAACATGCCAAACAGAGCTGTAAATTGACATCCCCTTTCCTGTCCTCTTATTGTTTTAAGAAGAGCGAATTGATATAATAGTACGGACAGTTTCAAAACCAAGAAACAAAGGAGATATTATGAGCAAAAAACCTGTTGTGCTCCTGATCCTGGACGGATACGGACTGAATGATAAAACCGAGGGAAACGCCATCGCCCTGGCCAAGACCCCTGTTATGGACCGCCTCATGAAGGAATATCCTTTTCAGAAGGGCTTTGCCTCCGGCATGAGCGTAGGTCTGCCCGACGGACAGATGGGCAATTCCGAAGTAGGACACCTGAACATGGGTGCCGGCCGCATCGTGTATCAGGAGCTGACCCGCATCACCAAGGAGATCCAGGACGGCACCTTCTTCGAGAATCCTGCTCTGGTGAAGGCCATGGAAAACTGCAAGGCCAACAACTCCGCTCTCCATGCCTTCGGTCTCATCTCCGACGGCGGCGTACACAGCCATAACACCCATCTCTACGGTCTGCTGGAAATGGCTAAGCGCTTTGGTCTGACCAAGGTCTATGTGCACTGCTTCCTGGACGGTCGTGACACACCTCCCGCCTCCGGCGCCGACTATGTGGAGGCTCTGGAAAATAAGATGGAAGAGCTGGGAGTAGGTCAGGTAGCTTCCGTTATGGGCCGCTACTACGCCATGGACAGAGACAACAACTACGACCGTGTACAGAAGGCCTATGATGCCATGACCAAGGGCGAAGGCGAAACCGCAGAGGGCGGCTCCAAGGGCATCCGTGCTTCCTATGAGAAGGGTGTCACCGATGAGTTTGTGGTCCCCACCGTTGTGGTAAAGAACGGCGCTCCCGTGGCCACCATTCAGGATAAGGATTCCTGCGTATTCATCAACTTCCGTCCCGACCGTGCCCGTGAGATTACCCGCTGCTTCTGCTGCGAGGATGATTTCTTCGAGGGCAAGAACTTTACCCGCCCCGGCCGTCTGGATCTGTGCTACGTTTGCTTCTCCGATTACGATCCCACCATTCCCAACAAGGAAGTGGCTTTCCATAAGATCGCTGTCACCAACACCTTCGGCGAGTGGCTTGCAGCCAACGGCCTAAAGCAGGCCCGCATTGCCGAGACCGAGAAGTACGCTCACGTGACCTTCTTCTTTAACGGCGGCGTGGAAGTGGCCAACGAGGGCGAGGACCGCATCCTGGTCAACTCTCCCAAGTATGTTCCCACCTATGACAAGAAGCCCCGCATGAGCCTCTTCACCGTGTGCGATAAGCTCAGCGAAGCCATCACCGCCAAGGACGACGAGGGCAGCGCAAAGTACGACGTCATCATCTGCAATTTTGCAAATCCGGACATGGTAGGTCACACCGGTGTTCTGGAGGCCGCCATCGACGCCGTGGAGTGCATCGACAAGTGCGTAGGCGAAGTAGCGGAGTTCGTCAAGCAGGTCGACGGCGCCCTGTTCATCTGCGCTGACCACGGCAATGCCGAGCAGCTGGTGGACTACGAGACCGGTGCTCCCTTTACCGCCCACACCACCAACCCTGTTCCCTTCATCCTTGTCAATTATGACCCCGCCTACACCCTTCGGGAAGGCGGCGTGCTGGCTGACATCATCCCCACGCTTATTGAGGTCATGGGTATGGAGCAGCCCGCAGAGATGACCGGTAAGTCTCTGCTGATCAAGAAGTAAGCTGATTCTTTTCAGGTCTATAGAAAGAGCAGGAGGGTTTCTCCCTCCTGCTCTTTATTTTGTACAAGGATCCCCTGTCTGCACGGGCAGGCAAACAGCTGCCCGGCAGTTCTATTACATCAAAACAGCCCTGAACCAATTGGTTCAGGGCTGTTTTGTATTAGTTTACTGACAGTCCTCGCAGTCATCGCAGCTTTGAGGCTCCGGCTTCTGCACTTTACCGCCCATGGCCTGCTCGGCAATCTGTACCATGATGGCGCATTCCATTCTCTTGCGGAACAGATCGCACCCGTACTCATAGACGCCCTTTACGGAACCGGCTGCATGGTAGGCGTTGGCTGCGCAGCCACCGGAGCAATACAGTCTTGCCCAGCAATCTGCGCATTCCTTCCGGGCATATACGTTGCAGGAGGCAAATTCTGCCTGGGTCTCTTTGTTCGTTACACCATTCCAGATGTCTCCCAATTTGTAGGCTTCTTCTCCTACGAACTGATGGCAGGGATACAGATCTCCCCAGGGGGTTACGGCCATATATTCCGTACCGCTGCCGCAGCCGGAAATTCTCTTATATACACAGGGGCCCCCGGTCAGATCGATCATGTAATGATAGAAAGTAAAGGGTCTTCCTTCTGCATATCTCTCCAGAAGAAGATCCGCCATCTCCTCATACTGCTGCAGCACGATACCCTTATCCTCCTCTGTCAGGGCGGAGGGATCGGAGGCAGCGCAGACCACGGGCTCCATGCTGAGTTCCGTAAAGCCCAGATCCAGCATGGTCCGGATATCCTTCATAAAATCCGGATTGGCATGGGTGAAGGTTCCCCGCATATAGTAGTTCTTCCCCTCCCGGGACTCCACCAGCTTCTGAAACTTCGGCACGATCTTGTCAAAGCTGCCATTGCCTGCGTAGTCTACCCGGAATCTGTCATGCACTTCCTTTCGGCCGTCCAGACTCAAGACCACATTGCTCATCTCTTTGTTTAGAAACTCGTTGACTTCATCATCCAGCAGGACACCGTTGGTGGTCAGAGTGAAGCGGAAATTCTTTCCGGCTGCCTCCTCAATGCTGCGGGCATAGCGGACCAGATCCTTAACTACCTGCCAGTTCATGAGGGGCTCTCCGCCGAAGAAATCCACTTCCAGATTTCGTCTGGTTCCTGAATTGGCTACCAGGAAATCCAACGCCTGCTTGCCCACTTCATAACTCATGATGGCTCTGTCGCCGTGATACTTTCCCTGGCTGGCAAAGCAGTAGGAACAGTTCAGGTTGCAGGTATGGGCCACATGAAGACAAAGGGCCTTGATGACACCGCTTGTGCGGGCCTTAAGCTCTCCTGCCATGGGAGCAAAGGTATCCGGGGAAAACAGCTTTCCCTCTTCCTTCAGCTGGGTAATGGCGTCATAGCACTCCGCAAGCTCTTCGTCAGTGGCTTCCGGCAGGTCTGCATATTTCTCTTTTATGGCCAACAGCACACTTTCTCTTGAGCTGTTATCGTAAAGAGCAATCATGTCGTAGGCGATGTCATCTACCACGTGAACAGAGCCGCTGCAAATATCCAGGACGATATTATATCCCCGGAGTTTATATTGATGAATCATAATCGTTTCCGTTTCTATTGTGTTCTATTCTGAACTCTTCGCCGAACTAAGCATGATGGTTCCATCTGCCGGATCCCGCGATTTCACAAAGAAAATGCCGCCAGTTCCTGGCGGCATTCCCTTGTGAACACTGCTTAGCGAGCGTTCTTATTCTCGCACTTCTGGTTAGCGATACCGCTGCTGGTCTTGCATGCGGACTGGCAGGAAGTCTGGCACTCGCCGCATCCGCCCTTCTTAGCGCTCTCGCACAGGTTACGGGTCTCAATGGTCTGAATATGCTTCATGGTAAAACACCTCCTATTTCAAACGATTGGAGATAGATTATCACACAGAGGCATAATTGTCAATTTTCAGTTTGTCTGTTGTTGAAGTCATAAACCAACTGAAGCAGTGGCATATTCTGCGGAGTTTAATCTCTTCCGGCAAAAGAATGAGTACCTTCGATTTCAGTCTTGATTAGAAATCGTAGAAGCCCTTCAGTTCTGTTCTTCCATATTTGATTCTAATCATGAATCCCTGAAATTCGCCTTCTCCGTTATCCCCGGCAAAGGGTGTTTTGGGATTATGCACATATCCGTCGTACCAGGGAATCACTTCCACGGCCATGCAGGTGTGCATACCTTCTTCCGAATTCTCGGGAGTAATATCCCAAAAGTTGAAAACCTTGCCTTCCTGCATTTCAAGAATCTGCGCTGCTCTATTCTCCACCCAGTAAAGGTCATTCACAGGGTTATAGGAGCTCTCGGATCTGACCGGATCTCCGTACTGTGCACAGGCTTTGTTGAATACTTCTTCAAGTACATCGGCGGTCTTTTCCGCAGCAGATTCCGGGTCTCCTTCAATGATTGCTGCATACAGGTAAGTTTTCAGCTCATGCTGTTCCCGACCAAAGATGGTCATCAGTTCAAAATCCGCTCCGCAATAGGAGATTTTCTCGTCTGAAAAACAGAAATACTCGGATTCATCTGTTTTATTCCATCCAAAATCCGAATAAATCTGATCATTGGAGCAGTCGAAGGCTGCAAGCAGTTTTTCAGCATATAAGGGATTGTTTCCCGTCTCGGTGATATTAGTATAGTTGCTTTTTGAAGCACTGCATGCAGTCAGTGCAAGCAGGATAATGATTAATAATATGCTCAGGACTCTTCTGTAATTAAAGGACTGCCACATAGTACTCATAATTGACTCCATTTCTTGTTACGGAAACAATACCGTAGGGTTCATGATCGAAAATTGAGATTACATAAG
>JABUST010000044.1 GCA_021442595.1 Lachnospiraceae bacterium
TCCTACGGAAAAGGGAAAACAGCTCATCGCGGTGGTGCCTGTGGAACTCCGTTCTCCCGAGATGACCGGAAAATGGGAAAGGTCTCTGGAGAGGATCTACCGAGGCTCCATGGATCCCACCCGGTTTAAAGGAAGTATTGAGCGCTATGTAAGGTATATCGTGGAGTCAGCGGCCACACCGGATCCCAATGTTAAGTTTGAGCGGGAGGATCGAAAAAGGCGTTCCTCCGGCAGCGGCTCCGGAACCGGAGATAAAGCATCCGGCGGAGCAGCGCCTCTGGGTACCTGTCCCATCTGTAAAAAGGGAGAAGTCAGGAAAAACTCCAAGGCCTACTACTGTACCTCATGGAAGGAAGGCTGCAGGTTTACGGTGTGGCTGGATGCTCTTGACCGTTACGGCGCCCATGTGGAGGATGATTTGATGCGGAAGCTTCTGGTGGAGAGCGGTCAGGAAACCATGGAGCTGACTCTCCCTCAGACAGGGGAGAAGGGAACAGGATGCGTCTATCTGAGCAAGGAAGGGAAACTGGAGATCAAGGATTTTAAAAGAGACAGTGAGAAGTTCCCGAATGAAGAAAGGTCCGATTCGTGATCGAAAGTCCTTCGCCTTTTGTCTCTTCTAATGAAAAAAAACATGAATACATAGCATAAAAAAGTCCCCGGATCTGCCGGGGACTTTTTATGGTCAGTGATATTGGTCAGTGATTTTGAGAGGTCAGCACATGGGTGCCGTCAAAGAGGATGACACCAAGCCCGCTGCCCACCCGGCCTCCTTCTCTGAGGTACTCGGCGAAGGAGCGCTGAATGGATGTCTCCCGGGGAAGAAGGTCAGGATCACCGGTGTAGTCTACATAGTAGATGCGCCAGGCATCAGAGAAGATCCGCTCGGGAGAGGGCTCATAGGAGGCGATGGGATAGAAATCATCGAAGAAGGCCTGAAGGTTGGAGCCCTCCGGGTACAGAGTCCGGTTGTCCGGCCAGAGAAGCCAGGAATTGCAGATGAGAGGGATGATTCCGTTTCGGGAGGGACCGAAGAAATCATAGGCCATCTTGTAGGAGGCCAGGCGCTGCTCATCGGTCAGATGGCCGGAGGAGGGAATGTGGAAGTTATAGACAGTGTCGCCGGTATGCAGGGTGTATACGGGAACAGCACCCGGCTCCTGAGGTTCCGTCGTCAGGGAGCCGTCGGGACCGGTGAAAAAGGTTATGTCCTCTCTGGTAAAGGAGCGGCGTTCATACTGAAAACGTCCCAGACCGAAGAGCTCCATGCGGAAATGGCGGTGGAACCAGTGGAACACGAAGGTTCCATAGACACCGTATCTGCGCTTGCACTCCCGGAGCTTGTTGGTCAGGTCATGGCAGATATCGTAGAAACGCTCGTCGTCCAGACCCCCGCGCAGATACTGTTCGTGGAGTCTGGGCATACAGCGGATCAGAAACAGCATATCGCCGCTGTAGGGTGACAGCCCCCGGTCTGTGGCCCATGCTTCCACCTGATGCTGGACATCAGCGCTGATGGAGCCGATCTCTTCTTCTGTAAGATCACCGGCGCCGCAGAGCATATACTTGTCCTGCAGTGAAGCCAGGAAGGAATCCTCCTGAGAGGAAAGAGAACCATTCAGCTCTTCGAAGAAGAGGATGGCTTCCTCCGGAAAATCCAGTCGGGTCAAATCAGTGCGCATAACAGCCTCCGAAAAAGCGGATTGTTTCTTCTGCTTTATTTCTTTTTTTTGTCGGATTTATCTTTTTTATCCGTTTTTTTGTCGGACTTATCCTTTTTATTGGATTTGTCAGACTTGTCGGATTTATCGGATCTATCGGTTTTTTTAAGGGACTTGCTCTTTTTGTCGGATTTCCCGGTTTTATTGTCCTCAGCCTCAGCTGTGACATCATCTGATGGTTCGGCTTCGGATGAGAAGAAGGAAAATTTATACTCCTCATCTTCAGGGCTGTTCTTCACAAAATCGGAGATATCCTCTCCCACGCTGACCAGATAGGCCAGGTTTTCTTCCTTCTTCTTGGCAGCCAGCTCTTCCTCTACGGTAGTCAGCACGGTAACGGGATTCAGATAACTGTCGGAATAGCGCTGATACAGGTCTGCATAATCGCCTTCGACATTGCCATGCTGATTTTGGCGGTAGGTATGGGTGTCAAAGCTGTCTTTGTTGGACAGGGTTCGGATGGCGTGTACACCGATGTTGGAGCAGTGACCGGCAATACGCTCCACGGCGGTCAGATACTTGTCCAGAGAGATGCCTGCCTGAACAGAACAGAGGTTGTTCCGCAGACGATCGATATGACGGGAGGCGATGATCTCACGAATGGATTTGATGACCTGCTCCAGAGGCTCGATCTTATGGGCTGTGGCCAGCTCTCTGGTCTCAAAGGTGCGCACGGTCAATTCCAGGATCTCCTTAATGGCTTCGTTCATCTTATCGATCTCAGTCAGAGCCACTTCAGAGAAGCTGAGATTATTCTCTGTCTGGTAGAGAGCCATTTCCTGGATATGCACACAGTAATCGCCGATTCGCTCAAAGTCTGCCACGGTGCGAATAATCTCGTTAGTGGCCATGTTGGCGCCCCGGCCTACCGGGTCGATCTTTATCAGATAGTCACTGACCTTGGACTCTGCCTGGTCCAGAAATCTCTCGTTTTCTTCGAAAATATCCAGGCGTTCGTCTGTATAGTCACGAATCAGCTTGGAAGCAATATCAAAGTTTTCCCGGGCAGCGTAACCCATTTGAATGGTGACCTTGCGGGCTGCATCCAATGCGATGACAGGAGTCTGCAGCAGCAGATCGTCCAGCTGATCCACCCGGTGGTGTTCGGATTTGACTTCATCATCTTTGATGATCTTATGAGCCAGACCGGAGAGGACATTGGTGAAAGGAAGCAGGACCAGAGCGGTAGCTGCATTGAAAATGGTATGGAAATCAGCAATGTTTCCTCGGTTGACCGTGTCATTCCAGAAGGGGAATTTAAAGATGTAATTAGCAAGGTAAACCACTCCGCCCACGATGATACATCCGAAGACATTAAACATGGTGTGGACCAGCGTCAGGCGTTTGGAATCCTTGGATGCGCCGATGGAACCCAGAAGGACGGTGGAACACTTACCGATGTTCTGTCCCAGAATAATGGGGATTGCCACATTCCAGCTGATGGCGCCGGTGGAGGACAGGGCCTGCAGAATACCCACGGAGGCAGAGGAGGACTGAATGGCCACGGTGGCCAGGGTTCCTACCAGAATACCCACCAGGGGATTGGAGAACATGGTGAAGAGGGCCACGAAATCCGGGTCGTTGCGCAGAGGAGAAATGGTGGATTCCATGGTGTTCATGCCGAAGAAGAGAATGCCCAGTCCCAGCAGAACGGTGGCGATGGAGTTGATTTTTTTCTTCTTGGATTTAACGAAGCACAGAACCACACAACCGTAGCCGATGAGCAGCGAAGAGAAAGAGGAAGGCTTAAGCAAAGTCAGAAGAATATTCCCCTCAGCAAGGTCGCCCAGACGCAGGATCTGACCGGTGACGGTGGAACCAATGTTGGCACCGAAAGCCACCGGGATGGCCTGAGTCAGGTTCATGATGTTGGCGTTGATAAAACCAAGCAGCATAATACAGGTGGCAGCGGAGCTTTGGATGATTCCCGTGACCACCGTGCCCAGGGCCAGACCCTTGAAGCGGCTGTTGGTAAGCTTTTCCAGAATTCTTTCCAGGGAGTTGCCTGCAAGATCCTTCAGGCCGTCTCCCATCATGCTCATTCCGTATAGGAACAACCCGATGCCGGCAATGAGCTGCAAAACCATTTTAAGTGAAAACATAGCGATCTCCTGTACTGTTTCTGCCGGGACCTTCCCGGAGAGATTTCTTTCATATTTATTGCGTACATAACCATTATATCAAATGAGGGTAGGGCATACAATAAAACCGGATAGCAAATAATACGAAAAAGAAAATGACGAAAAAGAAAATGCTGACGAAGAATTGAATTTTGATACTGTACAATAGAGGATGTTAGTGCTATACTATGAAAACCCTCGCAAAAAGAGGGTGAGACTATGAGGAACAGGGAAGCAGCTTACGGGTAAATTCTTTCTCATCAGGAAGGATATTCCGGAACAGAAAAAGAAACTTCAAAAATCTGAAATTCCTTGTTGACATTCCATCGGGTCCGATGTAGAATATCATTCGTTGCCGCTCAAACCAAATGAGTGTGCGACCACCTCATTCTCTGGGTGTAGCTCAGTTTGGTAGAGCGCTTGAATGGGGTTCAAGAGGCCGCAGGTTCAACTCCTGTCACCCAGACTGCTGCTGACAAGCAGCATGCGCGCCGCGAAGAGCGGCGATGAACTTTGAAAATCGAACAGTGTAACATCTGAGAACG
>JABUST010000130.1 GCA_021442595.1 Lachnospiraceae bacterium
CTGAACAGCTGGAAGATGGCAGACGGGACCGATATGCCTTATGAGATCGTGAAAAGTCCCATGGAAGCCCTGAAACAGGCCTGTGCAGAGAAACCGGGTCTGGTGGTGTGCGCAGGCTCCCTGTATCTGCTGGGAGAACTGCTGGGGGAGCTGCAGAGGGATAACCCATAAGCGGAGAAGAAGAGCGGCTGCACATAAGAAAAACCAAACTGCGGCAGGGAGAGGTGACTTCCCTAACAAGGAAGAAGGAGGAGATCCATGTTCAACTTTAAGGAAGAACTGAGCAAATACAGAAAAAGTCTGGAAATTTCCGATCTTTCAGAGGGAGTTTCCGGAGATGAGATCCGGGATATCTTTGACATTGCCAGGGAACTGGTGAATGCCAGAGATGTATTTGCCCCCGAACCCATCCGCCCCAAGGCCCCCGGAGCGACAAAGGGAGAACAGGAGAGTGCCCCGGAAGGGGGAGAGACCGATGAAAACCCGGTGCCCGGAGCAGATTCCGTTGATGCCGGGGAGCCGGAAGGGCCCGAAGCGGAGGAACAGTGATGGCTAAGGTCCTGACAGAAGAGAATATCCACCATAAGCTGGAGGTGACAGCGGAAAGGCTGTACCGCAGCGGTCTGGCCAAGGCAGAGGCCGGAGATCTGACCCAGGCGGCCCTGGATCTGGAAAAGGCGGTCCGATACGACAAATATCATAAGAACGCCCGGAACTTCCTGGGTCTGGTCCGATTCAGAACAGGAGAGCTGGGGGAAGCTCTGAAGCAATGGAGCATCAGCACCCATCTTCACCCGGAGGACAACCGGGCAGTGGATTATCTGGAGGATCTGAAGCAGCAGCTGGATCTTCTGAGGGATATGGGAGAGGCCATCACTCTTTATAACGAGGGACTGGAGCTGGCCCTGAAGGATGAGCCGGACTTTGCTCTTCTGCGGCTGAAAAAGGCAGTTAATCTGAGTCCTGATTTTATCAAGGCCCAGCTTTTGCTGTGCGTGCTTTACCTGCAGACGGAAGCCTACAGCTCCGCCCGCATGGTGCTGGATCACATTGCCAAGGTGGATCCTCTGAATCCGGAGGCCATGAAGTACAGACTTCACCTGGCCGCTCTGCAGAAAGAAGGAAATGAGGACCAGAGCGTCAACATAAGGGATCTGAGCAATGACATCTTCGTGCAGAGCGCCCTTCCTGAGCCCAGGATGAAGGAGTTCTCTTCCAGAAGGGCATCCCGGAAGGTAGCCGGTAGTGCCAGAGGCTTCGGCATGCAGCTTCTGCTGATTCTGGTGGGCATCATTCTGGGCATCGAGCTGATGGCTCTTTTGTATGTGCCGGGGAAGCTGGCTCAGGCCAAGGAGACCGGCCGGCAGTATGAGCTGACCATTTCCGAGCTTCTGGAGCAGAACGCAGCCCTGCGGGGAGAGACAGAGGATTCAGAAGGAGCTGAAGGCACAGAAGGCGCAGTTGTAGGCGAAGAAGCCGAATCTGCAGAAGGCTCCGAAGGAGCAGCTAAAGACTCAGGAAAAGAATAAGAGACATCTGCAAAGAGTCAGACCGGAAGAAACCGGCAGAAAACAGGAAGAATAAAAGGAAAAGGGTTTTCCCCTGTTGACAGGGGGAGCCCGCCTGTGTATAATATCACTCGCATTCAAAAACAAGTAGACGATCCGTTCTCACCTTGCTGCCTCAGCCCTGCTGTTTGTGCGGTCATGGTTCCGAAAATGCAATCATATCCGGTGGCTTATGCTGCCGTGCGTTTTGTGGGCGGATCCGAAAGGGTCGGCTCATTTTGTTTTTCTGTGCAAATAATATCGGAGGTACACACCCATTAGCGAACAGTTGATCAACGAAGAAATTCGCGAAAAAGAAGTCAGACTGATCGACCAGGACGGTACTCAGCTGGGCATCGTTCCCACTAAGGAAGCGCTGAACACTGCCTATGAAAAGAACCTGGATCTGGTAATGATCGCGCCGAATTCCAATCCCCCTGTGTGCAGGATCATGGATTACAGCAAGTATCGTTTCGATCAGATGAAGAAGGAAAAGGAAGCCAAGAAGAAGCAGAAGATCGTTGAGATCAAGGAAGTACGTCTTTCCCCGAACATTGGCGACCATGACTTCGAGACCAAGCTCAAGAACGCTCAGAAATGGCTGGCAGAGGGCAACAAGGTAAAGGTATCCGTTCGTTTCCGCGGACGTGAGATTACCCACAATGACCTGGGCCGTGAGGTTCTGAACAAGTTTGCTGAGGCTGTAGCTGAAGTCGGCACCGTGGATAAGGCTGCCAAGATGGAAGGCCGCAGCATGGTCATGTTCCTGCAGCCCAAGGCCGCAAAGTAACATCTACCCCGATACAGAGTCCGTCACATTTTTACGATAAGGAGGGCAATCAAATGCCGAAAATGAAAACCAAGAAGGCAGCTGCAAAGCGCTTCAAGACCACCGGAACCGGAAAGCTTAAGAGAAATCACGCTAACAGACGTCACATCCTGACCAAGAAGACCACCAAGAGAAAGAGACTTCTCCGTAAGCCCGCTATGACCGATCGCACCAACGCACCGGTTATGAAAAAGATCCTGCCTTATATCTGATCGCAGGAAACACACTGAAATTAAGATTAGGAATATTGGAGGATTACATCAATGGCAAGAGTTAAAGGTGCTCTGATCTCTCGCAAGAGACATAAGAAAGTTCTTAAGCTGGCTAAGGGCTACTACGGTGCCCGTTCCAAGCAGTATCATTCCGCTAAGGCAGCCGTTGCCCATGCAATGAAGGACGCCTTCGCAGGACGTCGTCAGAAGAAGAGAGACTTCCGCAGACTGTGGATCGCTCGTATCAACGCAGCATGCCGTCTGAATGACATTTCCTACAGCCGTTTCATTTACGGCCTGAAGAACAGCGGTTCCAAGCTTGACCGTAAGGTCCTGGCTGACATCGCCGTCAACGATCCCGCAGGCTTCACCGCTCTGGTAGAGCAGGCAAAGGCAGCTCTGTAATCATCATGATCTTATGCCGTCCCCTGGAATGACCTGTTTCATTCCGGTGGACGGCATTTGTATTTTATGGTATGATATCTCCCACTATATTTAAACCGGAACGACATTGCGGTGACGTTCCCAAAACCTGAGAGCGTTCCCATCCGAATGCTCAGAAAGAGGATACACCATGGCAAACAGAGGAAAGTATTACCTTACCACAGCCATCGCCTATGCGTCTGCCAAGCCGCATATCGGCAACACCTATGAGATCGTGCTGGCAGATGCCATCGCACGCTACCGCCGTCTCCAGGGGTACGATGTCTACTTCATGACGGGTACCGACGAGCACGGCCAGAAGATCGAAGACAAAGCCAAGGCAGCCGGCCTGGAGCCCCAGACCTATGTGGACAATGTGGCCGCTGAGGTCAGACGCATCTGGGATATGATGAACACCAGCTATGACAAGTTCATGCGTACCACCGATGCAGACCATGTCAGCGCTGTACAGACCATGTTCAAGCAGTTCTATGAGCAGGGCGACATCTACAAGTCTTCCTATGAGGGATGGTACTGCGTCCCCTGCGAGTCCTTCTTTACCGAGTCCCAGCTGGGAGAGGGGCATGTGTGCCCCGACTGCGGAAGGCCCGTGGAAAAGGCAAAGGAAGAGGCATACTTCTTCAAGATGAGCAAGTATCAGGATGCCCTCATGAAGCACATCGAGGAGCACCCCGAGTTCATTCAGCCCGAGGCCCGGAAGAAGGAGATGGTCAACAACTTCCTGAAGCCCGGTCTTCAGGATCTGTGCGTCAGCCGCTCCACCTTCAAATGGGGCATCCCCGTGACCTTTGACGACAAGCATGTCATCTACGTATGGGTGGACGCTCTGAGCAACTACATTACCGGTATCGGATACCATCCTGAGGGAAGCACGGAGCTCTACGAGAAGCTGTGGCCTGCAGACCTGCACCTCATCGGAAAGGACATTCTCCGCTTCCACACCATCTACTGGCCCATCTTCCTTATGGCGCTTGGTCTGCCTCTGCCCAAGCAGGTCTTCGGACATCCCTGGATGCAGATGCACGGCACCAAGATGAGCAAATCCAAAGGCAACATCATTTATGCCGACGAAATGGTCGGCCGCTTCGGAGTGGATGCTGTCCGTTATTACATGCTCCGGGAGATGCCCTTCGCATCCGACGGCGACATCACCTACGAGGCTTTCATCGCCCGGTACAATGGCGACCTGGCCAACACCATCGGAAATCTGGTGAACCGCACCATTTCCATGCAGAAGAAATATTTTGATGGCGTGCTGCAGCCTCAGGGAGAAGTCACAGAGCTGGACCTGGATCTGATCGGCACGGC
>JABUST010000030.1 GCA_021442595.1 Lachnospiraceae bacterium
CCCCACAACAGTACTGAGGAGGGCGGTCCTCTGGTGTCCGCCTCTTTGATCCGTTCCCGTTTGCGGGAGGGAAAGGACATCCGTCCCTATGTGCCCGCCTCCACCACGGCTTACCTGCCCGATTCATTTTGGTCTGAAGAACGTTTTTTCCGGGCTCTCCAGTTTAGTTTAGTTTCACATGAAAGAGATACACTGGCCCGGATCGACGAAGTTGCGGAGGGACTGGAAAACCGGATATCAGCCTGCGCCTTGACTGCCGGCTCCTACCGGGAGCTGGTAGACAGTATCCGCAGCCGGCGCTACCCTGCCTCCCGGATCCAAAGGATCCTGCTGAATTCTCTGCTGGATATCCGTTCCGACAGAAAGGAGGCGCTGGGCTTCTCCCTCGGTCCATCCTACATCCGAGTTCTGGGCTGCCGTCCGGACAGCAGAGATCTGCTGGGGCAGCTGAAGAAAAATTCTTCTCTTCCCTGCGTCATCAAGCCCTCCGATGATCTGAAGGCCCTTCCGCCCTTATCTCTCTCTGCCTTTCAGGATGAGCTTCGTTTCAGCCGTATCTATGCCTTTCTGAACGATACCGCTCCCGCCAACGAGCTCACCCTCGGCTTATTAAGCTAATCTGTTCATTAAGCTGATAGCCTCTTGGCCCGATGCTTTCGAGACTGATACCTTTAGCGTCCCTTCTTTCTGCCCTCTTCGGGATCTTCTTCCCCTAACCATTTTGCGTGTCCCGGGCGTATTGTCCGCGGAATGTACACGCAATTCATATGTAACTAACGATTTCATTATGCTGCAGATCAAAAACATTTCCAAAGAATACAAAACGGGCACCCTGGTCCAGAAAGCCCTGAACCATGTTTCCCTGAGCCTTCGGGACAACGAATTCGTGGCCATTCTGGGGCCCTCCGGCAGCGGCAAGACCACCCTGCTGAATATCATCGGCGGTCTGGACCGCTATGACACCGGAGATTTGATCATCAACGGTATCTCCACCCGGAAATACAAAGACCGGGACTGGGACAGCTACCGCAATCACACCATCGGCTTTGTGTTTCAAAGCTATAACCTGATTCCTCACCAGACTGTCCTCTCTAATGTAGAGCTGGCCCTCACCATCGGCGGTATCTCCAAGGCAGAGCGCCGTAAACGGGCCGCCGAAGCTCTGACCAAGGTGGGTCTGGGAGATCAGCTGCACAAAAAGCCCAACCAGATGTCCGGGGGTCAGATGCAGCGAGTAGCCATTGCCCGGGCTCTGGTAAACGATCCGGATATTCTGCTGGCGGATGAACCCACCGGCGCCCTGGATTCCGAGACCTCTCTCCAGGTCATGGACCTTTTAAAGGAAGTAGCCAGAGACCGTCTGGTGGTCATGGTGACCCACAATCCCGAACTGGCCCACCAATATGCGACCCGCATCGTCACCCTGAAGGACGGGGTCATCATCGGCGACAGTGATCCTTATGAGGTCACAAGCGGAGAAACGGTCCACCGGAACTTCGGCCGCTCCTCCATGTCCTTCCTCACTGCCTTGAGTCTCAGCTTCAATAACCTGAAGACCAAGCTGGCCAGAACCCTTCTGATCTCTCTGGCAGGCTCCATCGGCATCACGGGCATCGCCCTGATCCTCTCTCTCTCCAATGGTGTCAACCAATACATCCACGGGGTGGAGGAGGAGACCCTCAGCGAATACCCCATCGAGATCAGCAACGCTTCCTTTGATCTCACCTCCTTCATGGGTACCCAGGCGGAGGCCTGGCATTCCGATGCGGAGGTGGTGGAGTGGCGCACCCTCTCCAACATGCTGACCAAGATCTCCTCCAACGACCTCTCCAGTCTGCAGGTCTTTCTGAATAGTCCGGATAGCGGCATGGAGCCCTATGTGCGGGCTGTGGAATACAAATACTCTCTGTCTCCGGAGATTTACCGTCTGGAGGGCAGCACTTACTATCAGGTCAATCCCGACAGCACCTTCTCTCAGCTGGGCTTCACCAGCATGTCCTCCTTTATGTCCGGCTACAGTTCCGACAGCTTTATGGCCCTGCCGGAGGAGGAATCCCTGTATCTGGAGCAATACGACATCAAGGCAGGCCGCTGGCCCCAGAACGACCACGAGCTGGTGGTGGTCCTCAGTCAGGGAGGGCAGCTCTCGGACCTGACCCTCTATGCCATGGGTCTTAAGGATCCCGATGAGCTGGAAAGCATCATCCGCGCCTACATGGCCGGCGAGAGCGCCGACCTGACCAGTCCCCTGGGAGAGTACCGATATGAAGATCTGATGGGCCTCACCTTCTCTCTGGTCCACAGCTGTGACTATTACAAGTTTGACCACGAATACAAGGTCTGGACCAATAAGACCGAGGACAAGAGGTACATGCTGGATCTGATCCGTCAGGGGGAGACCCTCACGGTGGTAGGCGTGGTACAGCCCAAGGAAGATTCCAACATCGCCATGCTGACCACCGGCATCTACTACCGTCCGGAGCTTATTGAGGACATGGTGAACTATGCTGCCAAATCCGACATCGTGAAGATGCAGCTCCCCTCCACTTCCTATGACATTATCACCGGCACTGCCTTCGGCACCACCACGGACGGCAGCTTTAACATGCAGAATCTGTTTTCCGTTGACGAGGATGCCCTGGCCAATGCCATCACCTTTGACACCTCCGTTATGGAAGATCTTGGAAGCGCCATGGACTTTTCTTCTATGGATTTGAGCTCCATTGATCTGAGTTCCATTGACCTGAGCTCCCCGGACTTCTCCGGAGAAGACATGCCTCAGCTGGATCCCGAAGACCTGTTGGATCTGGCGAAGCTCATCCGGATCGACCTGAGTCCCGAGATCATGATTTCTCTCTTTACGGACCTCATGGCAGACTATCAGAGCTATCTGCAGCAGAGCGAGGATCCCACGGCAGACATTACCAGGATCGGGCAGTCCGTCGCTGATTATCTCCGGACCCCGGAGGCTTCTCAGGTTCTGTCAGACAGCGTCAAAGCCATTCTCAGCGAAACCGCCTCCGGCTCCCTCACGGAAAAAGATATGCAGGATGCACTGGTGGCTGTAGTCAACGGATACCTGAACTATGCAGCGGACAAGGGAATTTCAGACATGTCCGGTCTGGCAGAGTACCTGGCGGGAGAAGAGGGCCGGGCCCTTGTGGCGCAGCAGACCGACATTCTGGCGGGAAAACTGGGAGAAATCACCCTTCCCACGGATGTGGGAGACCGGATCCGCTCCGATCTGGCAGCCGGCTATGCAGCCTATGCACAGGCCAATGGTCTGCCGGACCCGGATGCTGCCTCCCGGGGCTTTACCGATTGGATGGCTACGGAATCCGTTCGTACAAGGATTCTGGAAGCTGCCGATGCCGCCGTGGACACCACGGCCCTGGAGGCCCGCATTGACGAACTCATGGGGGCCTATGAAAAAGCGCTGACCTCTGCCTTTGAAAAGGTGATGACCACCGTCATGACCCAGGTGGCCTCCGACATCAGCTATGCCATCACCAACGCCATGTCTTCCCTGGCAGGTTCCCTGGAAAATGCCCTCTCCATAGACGCCGACGCCTTCGCCCGTGCCTTCAAGGTCACCATGACTCAGGAGGAGCTTTCAGAACTCATGGCCGTCATGATGACCCGCTCCATCTCCACCTACGAGGGCAACCTGTCCAAGATGGGATATGCGGACCTGTCCAAACCCACTTCCATCACCATCTACCCCAAGGATTTCGCCTCCAAGGCCAGCATCAAGGAGATCCTGGATGCCTACAATGACCGCATGAGAGAAAACGGGGAAGAGGAAAAGGTAGTTACATACACGGACATCGTAGGCACCCTTATGACTTCCGTCACGGATATCATCAACGCCATCAGCTATGTCCTGGTGGCCTTCGTGGCCATTTCTCTGGTGGTCTCTTCCATCATGATCGGCGTCATCACCTACATCAGCGTGCTGGAAAGAAAGAAAGAGATCGGTATCCTGAGAGCCATCGGTGCTTCCAAAAAGAACATCTCCGCCGTTTTCAATGCCGAGACCGTCATCATCGGTCTGCTGGCAGGCCTCATCGGCGTAGGAGGCACCAGTCTGCTGCTGATCCCCGGCAACATGCTGATCCATTATTTGACAAAGATGGATTCCATCAGCGCTATTCTTCCTCCCACGGCCGGCGTCCTGCTGATCATTCTGAGCATCTTCCTGACTCTCTTGGGCGGCCTGATCCCCTCCGGGAAGGCAGCCAAGAGCGACCCCGTCACCGCCCTTCGCACAGAATGACACACCCTGTCCAAAAGATTTCCCCCGGAATGCATTCCGGG
>JABUST010000086.1 GCA_021442595.1 Lachnospiraceae bacterium
CATGGAACGGAGTATGAGACAGCAGTAAGACTGAATGCAGGAACAAAAGTCAATGTATACAAACAGTGGGAAGACTGGTATCTGGTATATAGAAGTGGCAAGTATTTGTGGATACAGGCAGATAAGGTCTGTAATTTCCAGTTAAAGTAAATATAAAAGACCCGATAGGTAGTTTCTACTGACCGGGTCTTTTTATCGGAGCAGTTCTTGTTTTCTTTATCGTTAATAGGTATAATTATCATGAAATGGAAGATTTTGTGGTAGTATCAAGAATCTGCGAACGACCGCGATTCTTTGTTTGGTTTTCGATGCCCCGAGTCTGCTATCCGAGACATCTCATGACGACTACTTTATGGAAAGGCAAAGGTGTTCATGATGAAAAGAATTTTGTCCTTGATTCTTGTTATTTCTTTGGTGTTTTCCGGACCCCAATCATTCGTGGTCACGGCTATGGCGGATGAAATGTCTCCGGGAAGCACCTCGATCACTAGCGGTGATTGTGGGGACAACCTGACATGGGAACTGCAAGATAACAACAGTACTCTTGTCATTTCCGGAACAGGAGATATGTGGGATTACGGAAATCATTGGGACGATAATAAATGTGGAAACGTAACATCCGCACCTTGGGGCGTTTTTTGGGAAACCATTGATAGTATCAGCCTCCCCGAAGAATTGATGTCCATAGGTGAATTTGCCTTTAATGGTTTAAATATCTCCACGATATCAATTCCGGAATTTGTCACGAATATTGGAGACTGGGCATTTGAAGGCTGTAGGAATCTTTCCGGAGTATTAGTGATTCCTATAAGTGTTGCATACATCGGACAATATGCATTCGCGGATACCGGAATCAGTAGTGTAATTATGCCCGAACCCTGGCCGGAGCTTGACCTTGGACCATTTAGAGAGTGCAGGAATTTGACTGAGGTGTATGCCCCCAAGAGCGGAACCTGTGGAGATGCCTTAACATGGGAACTGCAGGAGGATGGTACCCTGGTAATCTCCGGAAGTGGTACAATGTGGACATATGGCAATATGGAGATTACTGAAGGGAAAATCGTGTCAGGTGCACCCTGGGGGGATCATTGGGAATCCATTGAACGTATTTCTTTACAGGAAGGATCAACGTCTATTTGTCAGTGCGCATTTCAAGGTCTGAATATTACAGAAGTAACGATTCCCGGTACAGTAATAGATATAGAATCATATGCTTTTGCGGATTGTACTAATTTAACAGGTGTTTTGGATATTCCGGATTCTGTATCTACCATAGGCAGTTATGCCTTTGCAAATACCGGAATCAGTGAAGTAAATATGCCTGAATCGTGGCCTCTGCTTGGTGAAGGAGCTTTTAGTGGCTGTTGGAATTACACTCCCAAAAGCGGAGTCTGTGGAGACGACCTGACTTGGGAACTGCAAGAAAACGGTACTCTGGTTATTTCCGGAACAGGTGAGATGTGGTCTTATGACATCACATGGTACGATAGTGCTGAGAAATATATTACGAATGCTCCCTGGGCTAACTCTATGGAGAGTATTAATAGTATCATTTTTTCCGAAGGTTTGACATCCATAGGTCATTATGCCTTTTTCAATCTGAACAACATAAGTAGTATATCAATTCCCAATACCGTCACGCATATTGGAGTATGTTCTTTTAATGGTTGCGAGAATCTATCCGGACAATTGGTGATTCCGGATTCAGTTACTTACATAGGGGATAATGCCTTTGCAGCTACGGGCTACAGTACTGTAATCCTTCCGGACTCTTGGCCGGAACTAGGACAAGGCGTCTTTAGCGGTCCCAATTTGACGAAGGTTTATGCCCCCAAAAACGGAACATGTGGAGAGAATCTGGCCTGGGAACTGCATGATGACGGAACTTTGGTTATTTCCGGAACAGGAGAGATGAGTCCTTATAGTAGCAATTGGAATAATGCCGCACAAAAACAGATTACGTCTGCCCCCTGGGGATATCATTGGGATAGCATTGAAAGCATTACTCTTTCTGAAGGCTTGACTTCTATAGGGAGATATGCATTTTTTGGTCTTAACATTACAGAAATCATAATTCCCGCATCAGTAACCGGCATAGGCGATTATGCTTTTGCATATACTGAAATCAGCAGTGTAGATATGCCTGAACCATGGCCCCAGCTCGGTGTGGGTGTTTTCAGATATTGCCCGAATCTTCAGGAGGTTTATGCTCCCAAGAGCGGAACATGTGGAGATAACCTGGCCTGGGAATTGCAGGATGACGGAACCTTGGTAATATCCGGATCAGGTGCAATGTGGTCTTATGGTCTCTGGTATGATGATACAGCAAAAAGGAATTTTTCAGATGCACCTTGGGGAGAACATTGGAAGAGTATCGAAAGAGTTTCCATATCTGAAGGAGTGACTTCTATAGGAGCGATTGCATTTTGGGGTCTGAATATTACTGAAATCACAATTCCCGAATCGGTAACCAGCATAGGCGATTATGCTTTCGCATATACCGAAATCAGAAGTGTTGATATGCCGGAGCCTTGGCCTCAGCTTGGTGTGGGAGTGTTTTTAGGCTGTTGGAATCTGGAAGAGGTATTTGCTCCCAAGAGCGGAACATGTGGAGATAACTTGACTTGGGAACTGCAAGAGGGCGGAACTCTGATTATTTCCGGAACGGGAGATATGTGGGGTTATAGTGTCAATGAATTTTGGGTTGATGGCACACAAAAGTTAATTACAGCTGCACCTTGGGGAGAGTATTGGAAGAGCATTGAATATATCATTTTACCTGAAGGACTGACATCCATAGGCAACTTTGCATTTTTGAGTCTGAATATCACAGAAATCACAATTCCTAATACAGTAACCTATATTGGTTGGAGTGCATTTGAAGATACTAATTTGGCCGGGACTTTGGTGATTCCTGAATCCGTAACAAAAATAGGTGACTTCGCTTTTGCAAAAACGGGAATCACCGGAACATTAGTTATTCCTGAGTCCGTAACAGAAATAGGAAATTATGCTTTTACAGGAACGGAAATCAGCAGTGTCATCATGCCGGATCCCTGGCCTCAGCTTGGCGATGAAGTTTTTTATAACTGTAGAAACCTGACAGAGACTCCTGCCCCGAGGAATGGAAACTGCGGAGACAACCTGACCTGGGAATTGCAAGATGACGGAACTTTGGTTGTTTCCGGAGTAGGTGAGATGTGGTCTTATGGATCCTCTTGGGATGATAGCGCACAAAAGCAGATTACATCTGCACCTTGGGGATATCATTGGAAGAGTATTGAACAAATTGTTCTACCAGAAGGATTAACATTCATAAGTGATAGTGCATTCTGCGGTCTGAATATTACAGAAATCACGATTCCAAACACAGTAACCCGTATTGGATTTAGCGCCTTTGAAGGGTGTGAGAATTTATCCGGTGTATTGGTTATCCCCGAATCTGTAACTCAAATAGGCGATTATGCCTTTGCGAACACCGGTATCAGTGGCGTTTCCATGCCCGAACCGGAACCTCAGCTTGGTGTGGGAGTGTTTTTAGGCTGTTGGAATCTTCAAGGAAGTTCCGAACCTAAGAGCGGAACCTGCGGAAACAAACTCACCTGGGAACTGCAGGATAATGGAACTCTGGTAATCTCCGGAATGGGTGATATGCATAGCTATGAACCCGGATTCGATGAGATTGAAATGAAAATGATTACCACGGCTCCTTGGGGAGCACACTGGAAGAGTATTGAAAGAGTCATTCTTCCTGAAGGGCTTACCACAATTGGTGGATGGGCTTTTTGCGGTTTGAACATTACTGAGATTATTATACCCGACACAGTAATTCACATTGGAAACGGGGCCTTCTGTTCTACACAGCTCAATGGAATCCTTGAGATTCCGGAAAGTGTCACATATATTGCTGACGATGCCTTTGCAGAAACGGGAATAAACAAGGTATATATGCCTGAAAACTGGCCTGAAATAGGATTCTGGACATTCCCCAATGATGTAGTCTATGTCACTTTGAAATCTGCTGTCATCACAGCAGATGCTATCCTGTATGCAGAACCCTCCCGTAATGAAAAGCAGAATGGAATCATTGCAGAAGGGACGGAAGTTGTTGTTGCAGAGAGAGAAGGGGACTTCATAAAGCTGTCCGACGGAAATTGGATTGAGAGTAAGTATGTATATGAATTCAGCACTCCTTATCCTGCTACCGCAGATAAGCTTGGTCAGGGCACAACCGTGGCAAAAATCAGTTACTATGAATATCCCTC
>JABUST010000150.1 GCA_021442595.1 Lachnospiraceae bacterium
AAAATCTTCAAGAATTCAGTGGCATGGTCAAGGTCTTCAACCTGACCTGCAGAACATAAAAGAAAACAGGAGAGGATGTTCTCCCCTCCTGCCGTTATCAGAAAGCACCGATGTCGACCCGGCCCCAGGGAAGGATCCACTTCCCCGGGTGACACCGTCAATTACTTGTGGATTCCCTTGAAGAACAGGGCAATGGTTCCCGGACCCACATGGGAGCCGGTAACCGGCTCATAGCAGACGGTAATGCACTCACCGGTGAGTCCTTTTCCCTTCAAAAGCTCTAACAGGGCTGCCGTGCCCTCCGGATTATCTGCATGAGCAATGCTGATCATGGCAGATTTATCGGAGCATAGCTTATCGTACTTATCTGCCAGATTCTTCAAGGCCATTCTGCTGCCTCTCACCTTCTCGTGAAGAACGATGTGTCCGTCCGGATCACCGGTGAGAATAGGCTTGATGCTGAGAATGTTTCCGATGACAGCCGATGTACCGCTGATGCGGCCGCCCTTTCTAAGATACTGAAGGTCATCCACAGTAAAGTACTGACTCATATACTGGCGTTCATCCAAAATGGTATTGACCACATCCTCAAACTCCATGCCGCTCTTGATCAGTTCGGAGGCTCTCATTACCTGGAGACCCTCTCCCATGGAAGCTGCATAGGTATCAATGGTGCTGATTTTTGCCTCGGGATATTTCTCTCTCAGCTCTTCCGCAGCCAGTCGGGCCGCATTGGCCGTTCCGCTGACGCCTCCCGACATGCCCACATAAAGCACTGCGTGTCCGTTCCGCACATAAGGCTCAAAGGCCTTGAGGAACTGATCCACATTCACCAGGGAGGTCTTCACTTCCACACCCTTACGCATCAGGTCATAAAACCATTTTCCGTCAAACTCGGTCTCTTCATTATAGTCCGCAGGAACACCGTTAAAGGTGTAGGAAAAAGATAGAACCTGAATATCCTCACTTCGAATAATAGAAAGAGGCAGATTAGCTGATGTATCGGTGAACAGTTTGATCATTCTTCGGCCCTGCTCTTTCCCCAGAAGAACAGTGCTACTGTTCCCGGACCTGTATGAGAACCGATGACGGTTCCGATATCATTAATCTTGACCTTCCCGTTCATGTTGGGGAAGTTCTCCTCTACCAGCCGGGCCACATCCATAGCATCCTGCAGGCAGGCGGAATTGGAAATAAACACCTTCTCGGAATAAGCCTCGCCGCCCTCAGCAAAATCCTGCATCTTCTTCAGAGTCTGAAGCTTGACCTTCTTCTTGGTTCTCACCTTCTCCATGGGAATCAGATGACCTTCCCGATCCACATGCAGCAGAGGACAGATATCCAGAATGCCTGCAACCACACCGGCTGCTTTGGAAACACGGCCACCCTTAATATAAAAGGTAAGATCCGTTGAGAAGAACCAGTGGTGGAGCTTCAGCTTATTCTCCTCCACCCAGGCGGCAAGTTCATCTATATTCATTCCTTCATCCCGAAGATCAGCAGCTTTATCCATCAACAGTCCGTAGCCGCTGGATGCAGCCAGGGAGTCGATGATGATGATCTTTCTCTCGGGATAACGTTCGGCACAGATGTTGGCGGCGTTCTTTGCAGAATTAAAGGAGCCGGAGAGTCCGCTGGAGAAAGAAATATGCAGGATATCCTTTCCTTCACGGCATTTTCTCTCAAAGAAATCCATATATTCGGAAATGTTGACCTGGCTGGTACTGGTCTCGGAGCCGGCTGCCATGGCTGCATAGAATTCCGGCAGACTGATGGTGGTACCGAAATCATCCAGATGACTGATGCCGTCCAGTTCATAATGGAAGCAAATGTATTCAATATTCCTGGATTCCAGATACTCTTTGGAAAGATCAGCCGTAGAACAGCAGCTGAGCACAAAATCAGACATAATTATTTTCTCCTTCCGTTGATTGCTTGCCGAACAGAATAGGAGATGATCGTCAAATGACTTTACTCCATAACCCGGCAATCTTCATGGGCTTCATCTATCATACTATTCTTAATGAAAAAACCCTATCTACTAGCCCGGAACCCCTCTCTACAATAGAAAACAAAAAAGTAGAGTCCGAAATCACGGACTCTACTGTCAGTAGAATTGGCTTATTTATGCGGTTTTTCAGAGGTTTCCGAAGCCTTTTTCTCCCGTTTTCCGAATCGGGAGGAGAGATATACAATCAGCTCTCCGGGGAACACCACCAGGAACAGCTGCCAGAAATTCTGTCCTGCGAATACGTAAAAGGAGAAATATACCGCAGAGAAAACACTGAACACCAAAGCGCCGATAATGATGTAATTAAACCTACCCTCCTGCCAGATGGAGTGAAGCACCAGCAGCGTGGTCAAGGCTACCGGCATGGCATAGACAAAGGTGATCCAGGCAAAATTACCCAGAATCCACAGGATCACAAAGATCAACAGCGCCATGAAACCGATACCCATCATACAGATCTCGGTAATGGTCTTGGCATCCATGTCTGAAAGAATGTTCTTTTTGACCGGAGGAATCCAACTGTCATGAGAGGATATGATATGGTCCACCGTTACACCGAAGATCTCTGCCATGCTTTTCAGCACATAAACATCCGGCAGCGCTTCCGCCCGTTCCCATTTGGAAACGGATTTATCCGAATAGCTGAGTTTTGAAGCCAACTCCGCCTGGGTCATACCCGCTTCTTTGCGCAGATTGATGATATTACTGGCAACAATAAGTTTTAAGTCTTCCATAAGCCTCCTTTCCTTCCGTTCCTGATTTCTTTTCAAAAAGAATATCTAAATTATACCACACTCCTCTTCCATGATACAGAATCAGAATAAACTCAGAAAAAACAGCAATTTTTAATGACTGCAAACAGATATATCCAAACAATACAGGATGCATGAAGCCGGGTCAAGGTCTGAATAGAAACGGAGGCATGCATCAGAATATATCAGGCTTTCAAAAAGCTACTTTTCAGCCTCGCCCTTCAGAGCCCGAAGTTCTTCCTCTGTAAGTCTCCGGCACTCTCCGGCATCCAGATCATCACAAGTCAATGAGCCGAAGGAAACTCTTCTCAGCTCTGTCACCTTGCATCCCAGAGCACCGAACATTCTCTTAACCTGGTGATATTTCCCTTCTGTAATGGTGAGATAAGCGGAATAAGCATCCACCTGCTCATACGATCCACCTGCAGTTACAAAGTCCTTCAGGTCCATGGGAGATTCCAACCGTTCTTTCGCATCTGCCGGCAGAGGTGTATCCACCTTTGCCAGGTATTTTTTAGCTACATGATTATCCGGCCGCAGAAGACGGTGGTTCAGCATACCATCATTGGTAATCAGCAGCACTCCCTCCGTATCTTCATCCAATCTGCCCACAGGGGACAGATCCCGGCGCGAAGAAGGAACCAGCTCCATCACCACCTTCTTATGAAGATCCTCTCTGGCAGTCAGATAGCCTGCCGGTTTGTTCAGCACATAATACTCAAACTCCTCCAACACCACCGGGCGACCTTCCACGCGAATGTCATCTTCTTCCGTCACATGAAGCTCCGGCTTCACATGGCAGGATCCGTTCACAGTCACAGCACCCCGGCGGATCAGGTCCTTACAGGCTGCGCGGGAGGCGATGCCCAGTTGGCTGAGATATTTATCCAGTCTCATGAGCGCCCTCCTTTTCTGACGCTGCGGGATCTGTCCGTTCCTTGCCGGTTACGGCTTTCCGCCTTCCTGTCGGTTTCCTTCTTCTGCCGGTTCTTAGGATTCTTTACAGCCCCGCTCTTCTCTTCCTTCTTCTTCTTTTCTTCCTTGATGGCGTGAATGGACTTATAATAGGTCTCTGACATTTTACGAGGAGGGATCAGGCAGTGGTCTTTATCGAAGCCCATCAGATCTGTCCTGTTCTCCCGGATCAGAGCCTCCTTTACCAGTTCGTAGTTCTCCGGCCTTCTGTATTGCAAAAGAGCCCTCTGCATAGCCTTCTCATGAGGATTTCTGGTCACACTGACTTCTTTCATGTTTCGGGGATCCAGACCGGTATAATACATGCAGGTAGAAACCGTGGAGGGTGTAGGGTAAAAATCCTGTACCTGCTCCGGCAGATATCCCATGTCCCGGATGCTCTCTGCCAGGGCGATGGCATCCTTCAGGTCGGAACCGGGATGAGAGGAGATCAGATA
>JABUST010000055.1 GCA_021442595.1 Lachnospiraceae bacterium
AAAAGGCATATGCCTTTTGTGAACGGACTTCTGCAAAATAGCTTTCTGCTTAATCAATCTTTTCCCGGTTTCTCAACATGAGGACAGTCCAGCGCCTGAGACCGGAAAACGGGGTTAGCCCAGCGGACAGCGTTTTTAATGACGGTCTGCACATTGGGGTCATAGTAAATGGGGAAGGTCTCATGACCGGGCTGGAAATAGAAGATGCGGCCGTTCTCTCTATGGAAGGTACATCCTGAGCGGAACACCTCTCCGCCCTCGTATCCGCCGATGAACACCACCTCATCAGGTTCGGGAATAGCAAAGGGCTCGCCGTAGGTCTCCACCTCCGGCAGATAGAAGAATCTGCCGATTCCCCGGGTAATGGGATGAGCCGGATTCACCACCCATACCCGCTCAAAGTCGCCGTCTTCTCTCCAGGTAAGGTTACAGGTGGTTCCCATGAGGCTGCGGAAGATTTTGGAGTGATGTCCCGAATGCAGCACGATGAGACCCATACCCATGAGCACAGCGTTCTTCACCTTCTGTACTGCCTCATCCTCCACCTTGTGATGAGCCATATGCCCCCACCAGAGCATCACATCGATACCGGTGAGCTCTTCCTCTGTTATATCATTGATGGTTTCCAGGGTATAGCACCTGACGATCTCCATATCCTCCTCGGCTCCCAGAAAAGCTGCCAGCTGTCCGTGGATCCCCTCCGGATATACCATAGCCACGTTCTCGTCCAGTTTCTCATGAACGTTCTCGTTATAGATTCCTACTCTGATCATGTGATTTTACCTCTCTTCATTGGATTAAATTTGAAAATTCAGGGTACGGATGAAGCAATGGACTCCCTATGCAAAGGGACGGATTATCCTGCTATATACAGGCTGATGATCTTCCCTGTTACAGCGCCTCCCCTATGAGGGCATAGATCTTTTTCCGATTGATAAAATAGAATATTACCAGATAGCTCACCATGGCCACCCAGACAATGGGTTCCGTAAAGCAGAAGCTGACAAATCCCAGCTTGGGAATAATGAAGAAAGCCGCAATGATCTTCAGCACCATCTCGATGCCGCTGGAGATCAGAGGAGCCATCTTCTGTTTCATGGCCTGAAGAGATGTCCTCAAAGGCAGAAGAAAGCCCAGGAAGGGGAAGAAGGAAATGTGAGCTCTCATGCTGATGACACCGTAGCGGATGACGTCCTCATTGGCCGAATTGGTAAGAATTCGCATCATAGGATCTCCCAGCAGGAACACCAGCGCAATTCCCAAAGCACAGTAGACCAGCTCCGCAATGAGGATCACCTTAAAGCAGCAGCGGATCCGTTCACCCTTTCCTGCTCCCCAGTTCTGTCCCACAAAGGTAGAGGCGGTGGTGGCCATGGTGCCGATGGGCTGCATCAGGATACCCACGTATTTATAGGCTGCACTGTGGGCAGTAATGTAGACCTCGCCCAGCGCATTGTTGGCTCTGCTGTAGAAGATGGAGCCCATATCTACCACGCAGATCATGAGAGCCATGGCGATGCCTGTGGATAGCAGATCCTTCAGCAGCTCTTTGGGAACGCGGAAATCCTCCTTTTGAGGGAGTATCTCCTTATAGTTCTTCAGCAGATAGATGCCGCTGAGGACAGCGCTGGTCACCTGGGAGATAATGGTGGCCAGGGAAGCGCCCTTGATGCCCATGTTCAAACCGGCCACAAAGACCAGATCCAGTACCACGTTCATCAGGCTGCACAGGATCAGGAAATACAGGGGTGTCCTGGAATTTCCCACAGCCCTCAGCACAGAGGAAAGCATGTTGTAGAAAATGGTACCTACCATACCTGCTATCAGAATAAACTCATAGTCATAAGCATCCCGGAAGATGGTTTCCGGAATCTGCAGGAAGCGCAGCATCTGAGGCAGAAAGACCAGAGCCAGCACCGTCAGAACAAGGTCGAAGGCTACATTCAGCATCAGCTGTCCTGCGATGGACTTTCGCATCCGCTCCTTATCTCCGGAGCCGAAGCTCTGGGTGACCACGATGGCAAATCCATTGTTCATGGAAGCAGCTGTGTTAATGATCAGATTCGTCAGAAAATGAACGGATCCGATGGCGGCGATGGCATTATCTCCCAGCACATAGCCGGCCACCATGGTGTCCACCACGCTGTAGACCTGCTGAAACACCATTCCGATCAGAAGCGGGATGGAGAACCGGATCATATGCTGCAGCGGGTTGCCCACTGTCATATCCGTGATCAGCATCCTGCCCTTATTTGGTTTAGTTGTACTCATTGATTATCATTTTACCGCCGCTCAGTGAGCTTCCCGGTAGATCGTCCTTCCTTCTGCAGCAGATCTGGCAAAGAGATCGATTTCTTCCTGAATATACAGGCCTCTTTCCAGACTTCTCACAGGCTTCTTTTCATTCAAAATGCAGTCTGCAAACTCGCATACCACACCATAGTGACCCACCGCAAGGTCTCCTTCCTTCATGATGTGCTCCGGGATCTCCACCTGCATCATCCTTCCGGTGATTTCTGTCTGCCCGGGAACAGGTCTGTCCTTCAGCATGAGACCCACCGTGCCGGGGGCCCAGCGCCCGCTGCTCTGCACACAGCCATTGGAACCCACCACCTCATATTCATTTCCCAGAAAATTCATGCGGCTGGTCATGAGGGTAAACAGCGTGCCGGAGGCAGTAACGCCGGAGAGCTGGGCTGAGTCATCATTGGTCACAGGGCCCTTCTCCTGCCCCAGTTTGCCTCCCATCACATCCCTTTCGTCAATGAGATAGCGCTGAGGAATGTTCAGAGCCGCGACAGCATTGAAGGCCACCAGAGGACCGCAGACGGGAGTAAAGATCCAGTCCTCACTGTCCAGGGCATGGGCTCCGAAATCTCCCATGGAGCCTGTACCGGACTTTTCCTCCCGGGTACGCCACTCAAGGAAAACTCCTTCGGCATTATTGATGCGACCTCCTCCGTAAAGCATGCGGACAAAGCGGATCTCACCTAACACACCGCTCTGTACCAGCTCCCGGATGTACATATTTCCCGGTTCTTCCCGGAAGTTAAAGGCGTTCATGGCCACCAGCTCCGGATGCTCCCGGGACACCCGGACAGCCTCCCGGGCCTGCTCTGTATTCAGGGCAAAGGGCTTCTCCACGATGACATGCTTTCCTGCCTCCATGGCGCGGATGGCCAGGGGCACATGCTCACTGTTGGGCACGCAGAGACTCACCGCATCCACCATGGAAAACAGTTCCTCCAAAGTGTCGCAGATATGGATATCCTCCACACCCTCCACCTGGGGGTTTCTCTCATGAAATCTGTCCAGAAATACCCGGCAGCGGCCCGGTATCTTGTCATAGCAGGCTGCCACCCTGGTGTGTTCACACCGGGCATAGGCCTTCAGATGTGAATTGGCAATGCCCACGGTAAAGCCGGTGCCGATGATACCCACCCGGATCTGATCGTTCATAACCTTCACCTCCGGACTATCAGTTCATCTTTCCTTCCAGAATAGCATGCTCCACCCACAGCTTCAGAGAAGCCACCACAGAAGCGATCTCATCCAGCTCTTTGGATATCTTAATAAAGTCCTTCTTCTCGTCCTCCGTCACCTTGCCGTCTACACTGATCTCCACCATGCGATCCTTATCCTCTTCCAGATCATTCAGAGCGGCCAGCATTTCAATGGTGATTTGGGACAGTTCCTTCCTCTCCACCTTCCGGATATGCTTCATGCCGATGGGGCATTCATTGGTGCAGTAATAATTCCACAAACCGGGCTCTGCATAAGTCTGTCCCATGGTCAGGACCTCCTCCGGATGAGGGATCACCTTCTCGGATTCGATCTTCTCGATGCGGTCTGCAGAAATGTACTGCAGCTTCTCTGCAGCCTGATCTCTGGTAAGCTCCAGCTTTTCTCTGGCCACCTGATAAACGTTCTTATTTTCTTTAATGGATTTTCTGCCCATAGCGATGGTCTCCTTTGGTAAACATACGTTATAAACCATTATACACTTTTCCTTAAAAAAACTCATTCTAAAATGAAAAAACATTGAGATGTATCGAAAATCATGCCCCGAACAGTGAATAACAGATTATTGAACGCACCGGACCAAAAGAAGACTGATCAGTGAAAAAAAGAACATAAAAAAAACAA
>JABUST010000172.1 GCA_021442595.1 Lachnospiraceae bacterium
CATGCCCTATCGCATGGACGGGTCCGTGGGCCCCAGCGGCGAGAAGGTGCTTGCCTTCAAAAAAAGACTGGAGCGGGATCTCTATCAGGTGGAGATTGCTCTGGAGGATGAGCGGCTGTCCACCTATGAGGCGGAGCAGCCCATGATCGAAGCAGGGATCCGGGACCGCAGAAAACGGAAAGAAACGGTGGACCAGCTGGCAGCGTCCATCATTCTGCAGGCCTATCTGGACAGAAAACGCAGCGAAGCATCCCTGCCGGGATCGAAAACAGAATAAATACAAAAGGTGAGAACATGGAAATGACACTGGAATTCCTGTCCGGACTGGACTGGATCGTTATGACGGATATGAAGGATGCGGAAGTCACCGGAGAGATGGTGGTCCTGAATGTGGCAGAGATGCTGACAGAGGAGGACCGGCAGGCTTTCTTCCTGCTGGCAGGCAATATGGACGACGATCTGGAAGAAGACGAAGAGCCCCGGGAGGACGAAGAAACAGAAGCCTTCCTGTTCAAGGTCTGCCCGGAGGAAGAGGCAGAGTTTCGTGTCTGCTCCGCTGAGAAAGGGGCAGAGCCTTTCTATGTGACCACCGAACTTACAGAAAAGGAGTATAGCCAAGCAGCGGAACTGTTTATGGAAACCACCGCTGATTTTGATATTGAGATTGAAGAGTAATTTATGAGAACGTATAATTATATGCCCGCATCCGGCGGAAAGAAGGCCGATGCAAACAGATCCGGCCGTATGCCCGGCCGCAAGCCCAAAAAGAACGTTCGGGTCATTCCTCTGGGAGGACTTGACCAGATCGGTATGAATATGACCCTGATCGAGTGCGGAAACGACATCCTGATCATTGACTGCGGACAGGCTTTTCCCGACGAAAACCTGCCCGGTATCGACTCGATCATCCCTAATTTTGATTATCTGAGACAGAATTTTGACAAGGTTCGGGGCGTCGTCCTGACCCACGGACATGAAGACCATATCGGCGCCCTGCCTTATTTGCTGCGGGAGTTCAGAATTCCCGTATACGGTACCCGACTGACCCTGGGGCTGGTCAGAAACAAGCTGGAAGAGTTTGAACTGAAGAGCGCCGCCCTGTACATGGTCAGCCCCGGAGATGTGGTGCCCATCGGAGAGATGAAGGTGGAATTCATCCACACCAATCACTCTATCGGAGACGCCTGCGCTCTGGCCATCACCACGGAAGCCGGCGTATTGGTGCATACCGGAGACTTTAAGGTGGACTACACTCCCATCCACGGCGACATGATCGACCTGCAGCGCTTTGCAGAGCTGGGCCGCAAGGGAGTTCTGGCCCTTATGAGCGATTCCACCAACGCCGAGCGAAAGGGTTACACCATGTCCGAGAGGACGGTGGGACGGACCTTTACGGAGATCTTTCCTCAGGCCAAGGGCCGCATTCTGGTGGCCACCTTTGCTTCAAATGTGGACCGTGTCCAGCAGATCATTAATGCGGCAGCAGAGTACGGCCGCAAGGTGGTATGCGTAGGACGGAGCATGGTGAATGTCATCAACACCGCCCTGGAGCTGGATTATCTGGAGGTTCCGGAAGGGGTTCTCATTGACATCGCCGACATCCGGAATTGCCGGGATGACGAGCTGGTCATCATCACTACCGGTTCCCAGGGAGAGCCCATGGCGGCTCTGTCCCGCATGGCCAACGGGGAACACCGCATGATAGAGATCGAAGAGGGTGACACCATCATCTTCTCCTCAAGACCGGTTCCCGGAAATGAGAAGATGGTCAGCAATGTGATCAACGCCCTCATGGCCCGGGGCGCCGCCGTTACCTACGAGGATGCCCATGTGTCCGGCCATGCCTCCCAGGAGGAGCTGAAGCTGATCTACGGTCTGGTGAAGCCCCGTTTTATGCTGCCGGTCCACGGCGAATTCCGGCACCTGAATGCTCATAAGGAGCTGGTGCAGTCCATGAAGCATCCGAAAGAGGATGCCATCCTTATGAGAAACGGCATGGTGCTGGAGCTCAACAGCCGGGAGGCCAGACAGGTAGGCACCGTGGAGGTGGCTCCCATTCTGGTGGACGGTCTCGGCGTGGGTGATGTGGGAAATGTGGTATTGAGAGACCGCAAGAACCTGTCCCAGGACGGACTGATGGTGGTTTCTCTGGCCATCAACCGAAAGACGAATCAGATCGTTTCCGGTCCCGAGTTCCTCAGCCGCGGATTCGTTTATGTGAAGGAATCCGACGACCTGATGCGGGGCTGCAGAGACGTGGTGAATCATGTCATCGATATGTATCATAATCTCGGCATCAACGATTTCGCCGGTCTGCGCATGGAGATCCGGGATGAACTGAGAGAATACCTCTGGAAGGAGATCAAGCGCAATCCTATGATCCTGCCTATGCTGCTGGAGGTAGAATGAGGTTGACCCATGAATTTCATTAACTTTATCTTCGGGCTCATCACCCGGAACATTAAGCGGATCCTTTCCCTGCTTCTGGCGGCGATCCTCATTGCCGGTGTGGCGGTGGTGGGCTACGATCTGGCCTACGATTTCACCCGCATCGACAAGTACGAGACCTACGACAAGAACGGGGAGCAGGTGATCCTGGACATTCCCGAGGGCTCCAGCGTGTCGGAGATCTCCGCCATGCTGAAGGAAAAGGATCTCATCGAGAGTGAGCTGCTGTTCCGCATTAAGGCCAAGCTGACCGGTGCCGAGGAGGATTTCCAGTACGGCGTCTACACCCTCATCAAGGGCATGCCCATGGAGGTCATCATGGTGGAGCTTCAGGAAGGGGCCAAGGAGGAATCCGTCACCATCACCATTCCCGAGGGATGGTCCGTGCGTCAGATTGCCAGATACCTGGAGGAAAAGGAGATCTGTCTGGCCAGCGACTTTGAGGAAGCCTGCAACCGCACCGACTACAATTTCGACTATTACGATCTTCTGACCAACGCTTCCAGCAGAGAGTTCCTTCTGGAGGGATATCTGTGGCCCGATACCTACGAAGTCATTCCCGCCAATGGTGCAGAGGGCGTGGTAAAGAGAATGCTCCGCGAGTTTGAGCGCAAGTGGGAGAACAATGGTGAGTGGACCGAGCGCATGAAGGAAATGGGACTGACCCTGGACGAGGTCATGACCATGGCCTCCTGTATCGAACGTGAAGCCCAGGTGAGCTATGAAGCGCCCATGGTGGCCCGGACACTGTTTAACCGTATGGATGAGGGAATGACCTGGGGTCTGAACTCCACCATCCTCTATGCCATGGGGAAGGAAGGTACCGGTGACGATACCGTCCTGTACAGTGATCTGGAGATCAAATCCGGATACAACACCTACATGTATCTGGGATATCCCGTCGGCCCCATCTGCAATCCCGGCCGTACCGCCATCGAGGCAGTGCTGGAGCCTGCAGAAGGAGACTGGCTGTACTTTATCGCTTACGAGGACGGCACCGGTGAGCATCTTTTCACAAGCGATTACAGCGAATTCGAAGCCGTATTCAACGGAACCTACGCAAGAGAGGACGGAGAATAAGCCCCTTCGGAGGAATTAATGAACCAAATCAGGGACTGCCGGGTCTTCCGGCAGTCCTTTTCCTATGTGAGGTATACTATGAACAAGGTACCTGAGCTTCTGTGCCCCGCAGGCAGCTTCGAGACCATGCAGACAGCCATTCTATACGGTGCCGATGCCGTATATATGGGAGGCGACATGTTCGGTCTCAGAGCCAAGGCCAAGAACTTTGACCGGGAGCAAATGCGGGAGGCTGTGACCTATGCCCATGAGAGGGGCGTACGGGTCCATGTGACGGTGAATATCATCGCCCATAATCAGCACCTGGATCTTTTGGAGGAGTATCTGCTATTTCTCAGGGAAATCGGCGCAGACGCCCTCATCATGGCAGATGCAGGCATGATCGCCATGGCCCGGGCCATCGTTCCGGACATGGAGATCCACCTCAGCACCCAGGCCAGCGCCACCAATTATGCCACCTTCAATTTCTGGCATCAAATGGGGGTCAAGCGGGTGGTAGCCGCCAGAGAGGTATCTCTCCGGGAGCTGAAGGAGATCCGGGAACACACGGATCCCGGATTGACCATAGAAGCCTTTGCCCACGGCGCCATGTGCAT
>JABUST010000213.1 GCA_021442595.1 Lachnospiraceae bacterium
GACGAGGTCATCCTGGCCACAGAGAACGGTCAGATGATCCGCTTCTTTGAGACCGATGTGCGTCCCACCGGCCGGGCCACCATGGGCGTCAAGGGCATCACCCTGGGTGATGATGACGCAGTCATCGGCATGCAGCTGGTGTCTGACGGAGAGACGGTACTGGCCGTCACCGAGAACGGCATGGGCAAGCGCACCGACGTGTCTGAATTCAGCAATCAGAAGCGGGGCGGCAAGGGCGTCCTGTACTACAAGATCACATCCAAGACCGGCAAGGTGGTGAGCTTCATGACCATCAACGCGGAGCAGGAGATCATGCTCATCACCTCCGCCGGGGTGGTCATCCGCCTGAGGGTCAGTGACATTCGCATGATTGGACGCGTCACCTCCGGTGTGAAGCTGATCACACTGGACGAGGATGTAAAGATCATCTCCGTAGCCGACATCCGGGAGGCTGAATCTGTCAGCTCCGATAGCGCCGAGACTTGACGCTTGCAGGGTAAGAGGGTATGATGAAGCTTGAACTGTAACGCATTTCAGCATCCCTGCAATGCGCCCTGAAGGAGGCAGAACATGAAGATAATTACCAATGGAAGGCTCATTCTGACAGACAGAATTCTGGAAGGAAAAGCCATCGTATTTGATGACAAGATCCGCGCCATCGTGGACAACAGCCGCATCGGGGAATTTCCCGGGGCCGAAGTAATCGATGCTGCCGGAAATTATGTTTCTCCCGGTCTGGTGGACGTGCACTGCCACGGCGCCGGCGGCGATGACACCTGCGACAACAAGGAAGGCGCCATTCAGAACATGAGCCGCCTGATTGCCGGCTACGGTGTCACCTCCTGGCTCCCCACCACCATGACCATGTCCAAGGATCATCTGCGCACCACCTTTGCCCAGATCCGGGAGGCCAAGAAGGCTTCCGCCGAGGATCCCGCTGCCTGGGGCGGCGCCCAGGTGCTTGGCGCAAACATGGAGGGTCCCTTCATTAACGTAAAGAGAAAGGGCGCTCAGGCAGCAGAGCATGTGGCGCTTCCGGATTTTGATTACACCATGGAATTTGCGGATGTCATCAAGCTGCTGACCATCGCCTCTGAAGTGGAGGGCGGTCTGGAGTTTATTGAGCGCATCACCGAGGAGACCGACATCGTCTGTTCCCTGGGCCACACCTGTGCCAATTATGACGATGCCTGCGCCTGCTTCAAGGCCGGCTGCAACCATGTGACTCACCTGTTCAACGCTCAGAGCGGTCTCGCCCACCGAGATCCCGGCGTAGTGGGCGCTGCCCTTGCCAACCGGAATGTCTATACAGAGTTCATTGCCGACACCTTCCACATCCATCCCGGTGTATTCCAGATCGTAGCCGACTGCAAAAAGGACCACCTGGTCCTCATCACCGACTGCATGAGAGCCGGCGGTCTTCCCGACGGCGATTACTCTCTGGGCGGACAGCCTGTGGTAGTGAAGGGCATCGAGTGCCGTCTGGAGGATGGCACCATCGCCGGAAGCGTTCTCAGACTGTACAGAGCCGTGCAAAATCTCTATAAGCACACCGATGTAACGCTGCCTCAGGCCGTGGCCTGCGCCAGCCTCAACTCCGCCCGTTCCATCCGGGTGGATGACCGAAAGGGATCCCTCGAGGTCGGCAAAGATGCAGATATCCTCATCGCCGACAACGATTTTGAGATCATTAATACATTTGTAGGAGGACACAAAGTCTATGGCAACTAATGCAACCTGGTACACCAATGGTAAAGGAAAGAATGTGAAGGTCCTTGTCTGCAAGGATTACGAGACCCTGAGCAAGCGGGCTGCCGGCATTCTGGCCGCCGTGGTCAACGGAAAGACCGATCCTATCCTGGGACTGGCCACCGGTTCCTCTCCCGTCGGAACCTACAAGGAGCTCATCCGCATGAACGAGGAGGGCACCCTGGACTTCAGCAAGGTCCGCACCTGGAATCTGGACGAGTATTATCCTCTGGCTCCCGAGAACGACCAGAGCTATCATTACTTCATGAACTGCAATCTGTTTGATCATGTAAACATCGACAAGAACAATGTCCATGTGCCCGACGGAAATGCTGCAGACATTGAGCAGGCAGGCGCTGATTATGAGGCTCAGCTGGACGAGATCGGCGGCGTGGATATCCAGCTGCTGGGTATCGGCAACAACGGTCATATCGGCTTCAATGAGCCTACGGATGTATTTGTGGGACCCACCCATGTGGTACAGCTGACCGAGAGCACCATCCAGGCAAATGCCCGTTTCTTTGAGAAGATCGAGGATGTTCCCACCCAGGCTATCTCCATGGGTATCGGCTCCATCATGAAGGCTAAGAAGATCCTTCTGGTGGCCAACGGCGCAGGAAAGGCCGACGCCATTGCCAAAACTCTGGAAGGTCCCATCACTCCCTTTGTCCCCGCTTCCATTCTTCAGCTCCATCAGGACGTCACCATCATCATTGACGAGGCTGCTGCCGCTAACCTGAAGGAATACAAGCCCGAGGCCTGATCATGACCTTTAAGGAAGTATTCGGAGCGGAAGGTCCCATCTCGCGCATAGGCAGTTTTCTGGCGGATGTCATCGGCGCCAACCTGGTATGGCTGGTCCTGGCGGGACCGGCTCTCATGCTGGCCATCAACGCCTGGGGCCTGGGTCTTCCCTCCATCGTATGGGATCTGGGAGAATTCTCTGTCTCCATGAACATCCTGGGACTGCTCTTTCCCCTGGTCCTCATGGGGCCGGGCACTACGGCTATCTTCGCCGCTCTGGGAAAGGTCCAGCGCAAGGAAGAAAGTTATCTTCTGAAGGATTTCTTCAAGTCCTACAAACAGAATTTCAAGCAGAGCCTGGTAACCATTCCTCTGCTCATCTTTGCCTGCATGCTGATCTACAGTCTCTGGCTGGAGATCAATAACCAGGCCCTCTTCGGGAAAATTCTTTATGTGACCATTCCTCTTCAGAGCTTTCTGATTCTGGAACTGATCTTCCTGTTCCTGTATCTCTTCCCCCTGCTGGCCAGATTCGAAATGCCCACGAAGGACCTGCTGAAGTACTCCTTCATGATGGCCAACAAACACATCCCCACCACACTGATCTGTCTGGCCCTCTTCCTTGCCGTTCTGGCTCTCACCTTCCTGTGGAATCTGGGCATCGGCGTATTTGGCTTCGGTGTGTATGTGTATCTTTCCAGCTTTCTCTTTGAAAAGGTCTTCCGGAACTATATGCCCGAGGAAGATCTGGACAAGGATTACCTCCCTGAGGAGATCGTGGCAGAGAGCACTCAGGTGAGCGCTGCCGTGCGCCGTGCCGATGAGGAGGCTCAGAAGCAGATGGAGGCTGACCGACGGGCGATCATTGACCGGTATACGAAGGGAAAGAAGGATTGAGGGTTCTGACCAAGGATTCAAGAGGGCTGGCTTTCCTAAATATATAACCAGGAGAAGTACAGACCGACTTTCCAAGATTAACAACTTCAGGAGGAGTACAGACCGACCTTTTTCTCGTGACGACCTAGTCACTCGAAAAAAGGGTCTGTACTCCTCCTATTTATTGTCCTTCGATAGATTAGCCCTCTAAACGGAGTCTTCTCTTCCCTTCAGAAATCATAAGTAATCGAAAAAAAACCATAAAAGAGCACATTACTCATACAATTCTGCACAACATGTAAATATTCACACAAGTAATGACATTAAAGCGGTTAAAATCAACAAACGCCCTTAAACGGTTGACAAACGCCCTTTCTATGAGTATAATCCTTACTGTCTTCTATCGTTCATTGAATGGTAGAAATTGCTCACCTCGGTTTAGTAAGACCCCCCGTTTGTCTTATCTAAACACTTCAGCCGGTTGTAACCACAACCGGTTCTTTTTTTGCCCCGAACAAGCCAAATATACAAACACCCCCGCCCGGCAAGCTTGCTTGCCTGGGCGGGGGTGTTTGTATATTTGGCGCCTCAATCAATGAGTGCCGAACGTAGTGAGGCACGAATTGATTGAGGGCTTCTGTTCCACAGGAACAGAAGCTTGTT
>JABUST010000129.1 GCA_021442595.1 Lachnospiraceae bacterium
GAAGTGTCAGAAAAAAGCACCTGAAACTGACGCATTTTCGAGTTCCCTCAGGTGCCAAAGAGGGAAGCGTCAGAAAAAAGTACCTGAGGCTGACGCATTTTCGACTTCCCTCCGGTGTCCGGATACTGGTTTGTGCATGGCGGCACAGTAGGATTTCTCATTTTCGCATTCTCTCCGGTGCCTAAAAGAGAAGTGTGGGAAAAAGGCACCGGTGGCAGGCGAATTTCTCATTTTACACAGGTGCGTACTCTATTTTTTTATATTTGTTTACCGATAATTGTGAAAAGAATGATACAATCTTACAGATAAATACAATCAAGCCATTCCCCACCGGCAAAGCTGATTGATGCCCTTACTTTTCATGAAAATCGTCAAGGGCATCCTCTCCAAACAGCACGAATTTCCCTGTCAACCATCAAGGACATCCCTTGCCGGCAACCATACAAATAGAGGTATTCAACATGAGCGAAGCAAAAGCAAAAACCAACTCCGCATCCCTGGGCGAGGGCAGTGTCGGCAAGCTGCTGGCCTCTCTGGCCCTGCCCGCCGTGGTGGCCCAGGTCATCAACCTGCTGTACAACATCGTAGACCGCATTTACATCGGCCACATCCCGGACATCGGCGCCCGGGCCCTGACCGGCGTTGGACTTTGCACCCCCATCATCATGATGGTGACGGCCTTTGCCATGCTGGCCTGCTCCGGCGGAGTCCCCCGGACCTCCATCTTCATGGGAAAAAAAGATGTAGAGGGGGCTGAAAAAATCGTGGGCAATTGCGTAGCTCTGGTAATCATTTTGGCTGTGGTCCTCACCATCCTCATCTACATCTTCGCTCCTCAGCTCCTTACCTGGTTCGGGGCCAGCAGCGCCACTCTTCCCTACGCCCTCTCCTACACCAGAATCTACATCCTGGGCAGCATCTTCGTCATGATCACCCTGGGAGCAGGACCCTTCATCACGGCTCAGGGCTTCGCCAAAATCAGCATGCTGACCACCGTCATCGGCGCTGCCATCAACATCGTGCTGGACCCGGTGTTCATCTTTGTGTTTAACATGGGCGTTCGGGGAGCCGCCATCGCCACCGTGATTTCTCAGGCTGTCAGCGCCGCCTGGGTGCTGAAATTCCTCACCGGTCCCCAATGCCTGGTCCGGCTGAGGATGAAAAATCTGCGCATCGCAGGCAGTGTCATCGGTCCCTGTCTGGCCCTGGGAGTATCCTCCTTCGTCATGGTGAGCACCGAAAGCATCCTTTCCATCAGCTTCAACAGCTCTCTCTCCCGCTACGGCGGAGACCTGGCTGTGGGAGCCATGACAATATTGACCAGCATGAGCCAGCTTGTCATGATGCCCCTGCAGGGGGTCTGTCAGGGTGGTCAGCCCATCGTTTCCTTCAATTTCGGCGCAGGCAATGCGGACCGGGTCAAGAAGGCTTTCAAGTACATTTTCCTCACCTGCGTGGTGTATACAACTCTGTTTTGGGCTGCCAGCATGCTGGTACCCCGCATGTTTGCCGGGATCTTCACCGGAGATGCTGCCCTCATGGACCGCACCGTCTGGGCCATCCGCATTTACATGGCAGGTGTTTTCTCTCTGGGTTTTCAGATCAGCTGTCAGCAGAGCTTTCTGGCCCTTGGCCAGGCAAAAATCAGCCTCGTCATGGCCTGCCTGCGAAAGCTGATCCTGCTGATCCCCCTGATCTTCATCCTTCCCAACTTCTTCGCTGACAAGGTCTTAGCCGTGTTCCTGGCCGAGCCCGTCAGCGACATCATTGCCGCTGCAGTGACCACTCTGGCCTTCTTCAGCCGGTTCAACAAGACACTGGAAAAGGGAGTTGGAAGGTAAAAATACGATAAAACTTCTCTCGCGAACACATTTATCCTTTCATGAATTCCTGCATGTATGCTTTCAGGCCTGCATAAATTCATGGATGAAAGTATCAGATATTCTTGAAACGGGTAAATGGCAGAGATATAGACTGAATGAGGAAGAAACTCTCTGTCTCGATTTCCCAAAAGAAAGATGAAACCCCTGTAAGCCGCTTTACAAGCGGATTTGCAGGGGTTTCATCAACACATTTTGGTCTATAACTCACAAGCGGATTTTCAGGGGTTTCATCAACACATTTTGGTCTATAACTCACAAGCGGATTTTCAGGAGTTTTTGTCAACACATTTTAATCTATTATTTTATCTTCCAAGCATCATTTTTCTGCGCACTCTGATCAGAATGCCCCAGCCCAGAAAGATTACCGTGCCGATCAAGCCGATGATAATGCCGGTAATGCCGTCGGACTTGGCTTGCTGCATCAGCTCCTCCGGCGTGTGGCGGCCTTCCATAAATGCGCCTGACGAGAAACCGTCCACCGGCACCAGGCAGCCATCCACCTGCCGCCCAATCACCGTGACAGTATCTCCGTCTGCGATGGTGGGCACATGATAATAGTATCTCAAGGCGCCCACGTGGGTCTCCATCTCTTCGCGGCGCTCATCCTGTATCGGCGAGAAGGTGCCCACCGACACCGTGCCATCATTCGCCTCCGGATCCGTCGTCAATATCGACAAAGGTTCGCCGCCCTCCAATTGGATGAGATCCAGTTTCGCGGCCCGGGCTTCCTCGGGGGTGATGCCTCCGTAGTTGGCGCTCACCGGCAGGTGGTCCAGTAGCTCCCCGGAAAGGGGCACTCCCCCCAGAGATGCCTGGCCCAGCAGCTTGTCCCGGTATGTCTTCGTGGTCCACTCGAAGCTGTAGACCCTGCGGTCTTCGTCCTCCGAGTCCTCCTCCCACTTCTCCGTAAGCTCGTCTACATAGCCGCAGACCGCCGCCGCGTTGATGGATACACCGGTAGCCGGGTCCACGCAGCCTTCCTCCACAGTGAATGTTCCCACCATGATGACGACCTTGCCTTCGTTCTGATCCTGCAGCTCCGGAGTCTCCAGGAAAACGGTGTCGCCGGAGAGGGCATCGGATTTTTGGATGGTGCCAACAGCGTAGACCATGAGCACGATGGCAAATATGGCGCCCACCAGAAGCTGCCAGATGCCTCGCTGCTTCGGGGAGGGGGCAGGGCCCTTCAGATACCAGGGTGTTTTAGCGGGCTGAAGGGGCGTTGAAGAGACCTGGACAGCAGGCTGGTTGTAGCTGAAAGTTTGAGGAGCGGGCTGAACAGACTGTTGGGAGCCGGTTTGTTGGTTAGTGGAAAGCTGAACCTGCTGGGCAGCCTGATTAGTGTGGTTTTGATAGGATTGTTGCGGAGCAGACTTGCTTTGTTGAGAGGCAGACGGTTGATATTGATAAGTCTGAAAACCTTGTTGAGTTGTAGACTGAGCAGACTGCTGGTAGTAGGCAGTCTGATGACCTTGTTGATAGCAGTCTTGAGAATTCTGTTGAGGAGCAGACTGTCCTTGCTGATAATAGCTTTGCTGTTGTCTATTTGCAAATTGATCTTGCTGCGGGGTGGTTTGATAAGGCTGCTGATAGGGTGCAGATTGAGTCTGCATCTGATTCTGCTGATTGGCTGCAGACTGATAGGGTACAGATTGAGTCTGCGTCTGATTCTGCTGATAGCAGGCGAGCTGCTGACCGGGATCAGGTTGACCCTGTTTCTGACTTTGCTGATAGCAGGCGGCCTGCTGACCGGGATCAGGTTGTGCTTGATGCTGTGGAGCCTGATAGTTGTAGTTTTGAGAATACTGCGGAGAATAGGGCTGAGAAGTCTGTTGATAGTAGTTGACTTGCTGACTGGGAGCCTGCTGACCCTGTTGGTAATAGGCCTGCTGCTGACTGGAAGCAGATTGATTCTGTTGAATGGCCTGCTGTTGAGAGGCCGCTTGCTGACCGACTGCAGGTTGACCCTGAGGAGACTGTTTTTGATTAGGTGTATTCATGTTTGACATGGGTTACCTCGATTCCAATATATAAAGCAAAATCGCTTAGGCAGTGACGCAAGTCTTGCTGCGGAAGAAAGGCTATTATCAGCGAGTTCCCACAGCTGCAGATTATTATGAAGCAAATCTTGTATCAGCGAGTTC
>JABUST010000037.1 GCA_021442595.1 Lachnospiraceae bacterium
CTACACCTTCTTCATGGGCGGCACCACCTCCGGCAAGACCGTGACCGAGCGCAGCTCATCTTCTGGAGGTATCTGTATGCCATGGAGCTGTCCAGCATCGTGAGAGACGGCACTTTGGGCATGGAGGTGGACAACCCCGTGACCCAGACCAATGTCACCCTGATGAATGTGGATAACCGGCAGCTTGAAGCGGATGCAGGCTTGTACCTTCCCGGCTCCAAGCTGCGCGTGGGACTGTATATGGGTGAGAGCAACCGCATCCCCATGGCGATCCACCGGGTGGACGATGTGGACTACTCGGTCATATCCGACAGCGTGAGCCTTTCGGCCCGGAACTCCATCGGCTTCCTGCTGCGAGACCAGACCCTTGGGGACAACACGGTGTGGTCGGGGTCTTCCAGCGACATCATCGAAGTCCGGCTATTTTACCGACTTTGTGGTAGACAGCGGCGGTAAGGCCACAGACGGTGCGGCCCATTCCGTAATCTCTGTGACGCGAAATGTGTCCGGGCACAACCGAAAGCAGACGATGGCAGACCTTATCGCCATTGTTGCAAAACAGAAATAATAGGAGGAAAACATCATGAAAGAATTCTGGAACATCATTCAGCTTGCTTTTGCAGGCGTCGGCGGTTGGCTTGGATACTTCCTCGGCGGCTACGATAGGCTGCTGTACGTGCTGGTCGCCTTTGTGGTCATTGACTACATCACCGGCCTCATGTGCGCCATTGCAGACCACACCCTGTCCAGCGCGGTCGGCTTCCGTGGCATATGCCGCAAGGTGCTTATTTTCCTGCTGGTGGGCATCGGCCATATCCTTGATACACAGGTGGTCGGCACCGGCAGCGTGATGCGCACCGC
Organism: Lachnospiraceae bacterium; assembly: GCA_021442595.1. Lineage (GTDB taxonomy): Bacteria > Bacillota > Clostridia > Lachnospirales > Bianqueaceae > RUG760. Next base: position 862 of record JABUST010000037.1, read on the forward strand.
AGTCATCTTCTTTTATATTTCCAATGAAGGTGTCTCCCTTCTGGAGAACGCAGCCCACCTCGGTCTGCCTATCCCTGAGAAGGTAAAGGTCGTGCTGGAGCAGCTCCACGACCGCAGCGAGAAGGACGGTGGTCAGTAATGGCGTACACAAACAGTCCTCTTGTAGCTCACACCAACCTCAGCCCCAACCACTCTGGGCAGAGGACGCAGGCCATTGACCGCATCACGCCTCACTGCGTGGTGGGCCAGTGTACGGCGGAGGGCCTTGGTGACTGGTTTGCCAAGACCTCTACGCAGGCGTCCTCGAACTACGGCATCGACAAGGATGGCCGCATCGGTTTGTATGTGGAGGAGCGCAACCGCTCATGGTGCACCTCCTCCAGTGCAAACGACCAGAGGGCCGTCACCATCGAGTGCGCCTCCGACACCTCTGAGCCTTACGCTTTCCGGGATGTGGTTTATAAGACCCTCATCAAGCTCTGCACCGACATCTGCCGGCGCAACGGCAAGACCAAGCTGCTCTGGCTGGGGGATAAGGACAAGACCCTCAATTACCGCCCTGCCGCCAACGAAATGGTGCTGACCGTCCACAGGTGGTATGCAAACAAGAGCTGCCCCGGCAACTGGATGTTTGCCCGCATGGGTAATCTGGTCACAAAGGTCACGGCAGCTCTCTGCGGCAAGACTTCCACTGACACTCCCGCTCCGGCAAAGGCAGAACTGTACCGTGTGCGGAAAAGCTGGGCGAATGCCAAGTCCCAGCTTGGGGCTTACAAGATTCTCGCCACCGCCAAGAAGAAGGCAGACGACAATCCCGGCTATACCGTCTACGATTCCGGCGGCAATGCGGTGTATCCCGTCAGCGAGGAGACCGTCCCCGATGCCTTTGTGCCGTATCTGGTCGAGGTGTCCATAACCAATCTGAACATCCGCACCGGCCCGGGCACGGACAATGCTGCCACTGGCCACTTCACCGGGAAAGGCGTCTTCACCATCGTGGATGAGGCCGACGGGCAGGGCGCATCCCGCTGGGGCAGACTCAAGTCAGGCACCGGGTGGATCAGTCTGGATTATGCAAAGAAGCTCTGATTTTCCGGGCCTGTGGGATTTTTCCTGCGGGCCCTCTTTTTTTGTGGCTCATAACGCCTGCTCACCTCCATTGGATAGTGGAGGTGATTCGTAATGAACTTAGAACTGAACAGAGCCTGCTATACCACCGAGGACGGTGTTACCATCGCAATCCCCAGCTGCGAGAAATACATGCTGACGATCCGGGAGGCCTCTATCTATTTCAGCATCGGCACGAAGAAGCTGCGTCGGTTGGCAGAGGATAATCTGGGCGTCTTCAGCGTTTACTGTGGCAATAAATTCCTCATAAATCGCACAAAATTCGAGCAGTATTTGAACGATACTTCTACGATCTGAATTCCTTTCATCTGCCAAAAAGTAGTTGCTATTACGGCCTTTCAGAGCAATATATGACATGACCTTGACGGGTCCATCTTAACTCTGGAGGTGCCTTATGAGAAACGAAAACTGCCGCCGGAACAGTTTGGCGCTGGGTGAAAAGTATATGCTGACAGTTCAGGAGGCTTCGGCCTATTTTAGCATCGGGGTCAAAAACATGCGCCGGATGGCCGAGAGCAACGATGGCGGCTACGCCCTGCTGATGGGCAATAAGTACATGATCGTCCGGCACAAATTTGAGGCCTACATCGACGAGCTGACAGAAAACAGGAATGGAGGGATTGCCGATGAACAGAGCGGATTTGAGGACTAAGGACATTCTGAATCCCAGCGAGGCGATTGAGCTGTATGTGCTCAGCCACCGCAAATTCTACAAGCTGCTGGAGACCAAGCCCTGCCCCGGCTTTGTGGCACACTACAAGACAAGAAAACTGATACTCCGGGTGGAATTCGAGAAATACCTGATGGGCCACCCGGAACTGAGAAGGAGGATAAGAGATGCCAGGTAACCTTGGAAAGCGGCGCGATTCAAAGCACCGGATACTCCGAAACGGAGAGTCCATCCGGGCCGACGGCAAATACCAGTTCAAGTACCGTGTGAACGGCAAGCCCCATTTCGTGTATAGCTGGCGGCTGGAGCCCACCGACAAGCTCCCCGCCGGAAAGTAGCCCTGCCTGTCGCTGCGGGAGCTGGAAAAGCAGATCGGCTACGACCTTGACCGGCAGCTTGACCCCAACGGCAAGAACATCACGGTTTCGGAGCTGGTGGAGCGGTACCTGCGCACCCGCACGGGAGTGAAGCCGAATACCCTGACCAACTACAATTACGTCAGAAACCTGCTGGCCAAGGAGGACTTCAGCCAGAAGAAGATCGGCACGGTGAAAACCTCCGATGCAAAGCTGTTCCTCATCAAGCTGCAGGGAGACGGCAAGGGCAGCAGCACGATCAAGACGATCCGAGGTGGCCTGCGACCGGCCTTCCAGATGGCGGTGGACGATGACCTGCTCAATAAAAACCCTTTCGCTTTTGAGCTGGCCAATGTCATCGTAAACGACAGCGTGACGAGAGAGGCCATTTCCAAGGACCAGATGCGCAAATTCCTCAAGTTCGTACACGACGACAATGTCTACTGCAAATACTACGAGGTGGTCTACATCCTATTCCACACAGGGATGCGCATTTCCGAGTTCTGCGGTCTGACCCTGTGGGATGTGGATTTGGAGCACAACATCATCAACATAGACCACCAGCTCCAGCGGATGCCGGATATGAGCTATGTGATCGAATCCACCAAGACCAATGCCGGTACCCGCAAGCTCCCGATCTCCGAGGACGTGGCCCGCTGCTTTCAGGCCATCATCGAGGACAGGGGTCATCCGAAAACGGAGAAGGTCATCGAGGGCTACACCGGCTTCCTGTTCGTAGACAAGAACGGCATGCCGGAGGTGGCCATGCACTGGGAGCACCGCTTCAACGGCATGGTGCGGCGGTACAACGATATCTACCGTGTGCAGATGCCCAACATCACGCCCCACATCTGCCGCCATACCTACTGCTCCAATATGGCCAAGGCCGGGATGAATTCAAAGACCCTGCAATACCTGATGGGCCACTCGGAAATCGGA
>JABUST010000096.1 GCA_021442595.1 Lachnospiraceae bacterium
CGGGAATCAAATACAGGACTCCATCAGCGTGCCAGCACGCTGATGGAGTCCTGTGCTTGATTCCCTAGTTTATGAACATGGCATCCCCAAAACTGAAGAAGCGGTATTTTTCTTTGACGGCTTCGTGGTAGGCGTTCATGATGTTTTCTTTGCCGGCGAGGGCGCTGACGAGCATGATGAGGGTGGATTCGGGGAGGTGGAAGTTGGTGATGAGTCCGTCCAGGACTTTGAACCGGTATCCGGGATAGATGAAGATGCCGGTTTCACTGCTGCCCGGATGGACGATTCCGTCTTCCGTGGAGGCGGATTCCAGGGTGCGGCAGGAGGTGGTGCCTACGGCGATGATTCTACCGCCGGCGGCCTTGGTGTCGTTGATCTCCCGTGCAGTTTCTTCGCTGACTCTGTAGACCTCCCGGTGCATGACATGGGATTCCACATCGTCCACCTTAACGGGACGGAAGGTTCCCAGTCCTACATGCAGGGTGACGAAGGAGATGTCAATGCCGGAGGCTTCCAGATCTGCCAGCAGCTCTTTGGTAAAGTGAAGTCCGGCAGTGGGCGCGGCGGCAGAGCCTTCCTCCCGGGCATAGACGGTCTGATACCGATTTTTGTCCTGAAGGGTCTCGTGAATGTAGGGGGGCAGGGGCATTTGACCCAGCTGATCCAATACCTCCTCGAAGATCCCTTCAAAGGTAAAGCGTACCAATCGGTTGCCGTCCGGAAGAACCTTGACGATCTCACCTATCATTTTGCCTTCTCCGAAGGAAAGTCGGTGGCCCACCCGGGCCCGCTTGCCGGGACCGGCCAGACCTTCCCATATAACATCTCCGGCTGCGGTATCCCTTCCGGGGCAGGGAGGGATCTCCTCGCGGAGAATATCCTGTTCACTCAGGCGTTTCAACAGAAGGATCTCCACAGGGGTACCGGTGTCCACCCGGGCGCCCAGAAGGCGAGCTGGGAGAACCTTGGTGTCGTTGAGCACCAGACGGTCTCCGGGACGGAGAAATTGCCGGATGTCATAGAAATGATGGTGGGACAGCTCTCCGGTATCCTTATTCAGTACTAACAGTCTGGAGGCGGTGCGGTCTGTAAGGGGGGTCTGAGCGATGAGCTCCGGGGGCAGATCATAGTTAAAGTCACTGGTTTTCATGAGTTGTATAATAATCCTCGTCTGCATTGCAAATTGCAGGATATTATAACATAATCTTAAGACCTCTGCATGATGAGTTATTAAGCGAAGCTCTGAAGCGGAAATTTTAAGGGTTTCCAAATCGATTATGTATGAAGAGCTAATGCGGAGAAAGATTTACTATTGCGGTGTTTTCTGTTAAAATGTCTTGTAATTTTCTTTGGATCCGTGAATGGAGGCAGCATGAATACCATTAAGGTGAGACGCCTTTATCTCAAAACATTTTTGCTTGGCCTGGCAGCGGGGGTTCTGATCTTCCTGCCGGCTTCTCTATATGATCAGGGGTACTTTCTGTTTGTGGGGGACTTCAACTCCCAGCAGGTGCCCTTTTATATGAATGCCCATGATTCTATTCTGAATGGAGAGTGGGCCTGGAACTGGTATACGGACCTGGGGGCCAACTTCATCGGCTCCTACACCTTTTATCTGCTGGGGAGCCCCTTCTTTTATCTGACCCTGCTGTTTCCCAGCGCCGCGGTGCCCTACCTTATGGGGCCCCTGCTCATGCTGAAATTCGGCTGCGCTTCCCTCTTTGCCGCTGTCTTTCTGAAGCGCTATGTGCGGAACGAATATCTGGTGATCCTTGGCGGACTTCTCTACACCCTGTCGGGTTACTCCATCTACAATATATTTTTCAACCATTTTCATGATGTGATGGTGTTCTTCCCCCTCATGCTGTATGCCATGGATGAGTGGATGGAGAAGGGCACCCGGGGTCTGTTTGCGCTGACGGTATGCCTCTGCGCCCTGGTGAACTATTTCTTCTTTTTCGGAGAAGCTGTTTTCTGTATCATTTATTATGTGACCCGGGTCATTTTCAAGGGCTACGAGCGCAGCTGGAAGAAGTTCTTCGGCATCCTGGCAGAGGCTGTCATCGGCTTTCTAATGAGCTTTATCCTCATGCTGCCCTCGGCGCTGACGGTCATACAGAATTCCCGCATGTCCCATATTCTGAATGGTTTCAGTCTATGGCTCTACAGCAGCAAGGAGAGACTCCCGGCCATTTTGTTTAGTTTTCTGTTCCCGCCGGAGCTGGCTTCCAAGAATGTATTCCTGCCGGATGCTAATACCAAGTGGACATCCCTGACGGCTTTCCTTCCCATCGTGGGCTGCACCGGAACGCTGGTATATATGAAACGGCGCCGGCACAGCTGGCTCAGCCGCCTGCTGCTGATCCTGTTCATCATGGCGCTGATCCCCGGCTTCAATGCCCTTTTCTCCGCCCTGAACAACGCCTACTATGCCCGCTGGTTCTACATGCTGATCCTGATGATGATCCTGGCGACGCTGCAGGCTATTGAGCGAAACTATTTCAAATGCTTCCGAACGACCACTCTCCAGGTGGCTTTGATCACCTTCATCATCATCCTCATCATCGGTCTGACTCCTCAGGTATCTCAGGGAGAGATCACCAGATGGGGCCTTTATGATGAGGAATGGCCGGAATTTTTCATCGTGGTGGCAGGCTCGGCTCTCATGAGCATCATGATCTTCTCTGTGTTCGTGATGGACATGGATAAGATGAACAAGGGTCCTGCTTTTGCGAAAGCACTCATCATCTCCGTCTTCATCTTCGGTGTGCTCTACGGAAACTTTTATGTGATCTGGGGCAAGTCCCGTTCCTACGACACCAAGGGCTACGTGATTCCGGACGCCATCCAGGGGGAGGAGAAGATCACCATACCCGACAAGGATGAGGTCATGCGGATCGATGTGGACGACAGCCTCATCAATATGGGCATGTTCTGGAAGATCTCCTGCATGCGGGCCTTCCACTCCGTGGTGCCCGGCTCCATCATGGACTTCTACGAATATATCGGCGAAGAGCGCAGCGTGAACTCCAAGATACCGGAGGAGCAGTATGCGGTCCGGGCTCTGACCTCCGTCCACTGGTATTTTGACCGCATTGATTCCTCCACGAACTTCGGAGATCCCAATGCAGGGGAGACCACCATGCCTGGCTACTCTTACTACGGAGATATGGCAGGCTACCATGTGTGGGAAAATGACTACTATGTGCCCATGGGCTATACCTATGACGAGTATATTCTCATGGAGGATCTGGACAAGGTCTCTGACAATCTGAAGGCCGGTACCATGCTGCATGCTGTGGGGCTGGATGAAGAAACGGCCCTTCGCCTTCAGGATATTCTCGCGGAGCACGATGCGGAGGAGGAGGATTTCCATCCCGGAAAGAATGCTTACTTTGAAGACTGCGAGAAGCATGCGGCGGAGACAGTCACGCAGTTGGAGCGCACAAAGAAGGGCATCACCTGCGTATCTGACTTTGACCATAAGGCGCTGGTCTATTTCAGTATCCCCTTCGACGAGGGATGGGCTGCTTATGTAGACGGAGAAGAGGTCTCCATTGAGCTGGTGAATGTGGGCTTTATGGGCATCGTCCTGGAGGCAGGCCATCACGAGATCGAATTCGTCTATACCACGCCGGGACTAAAGGCAGGCGCGCTGGTGTCTCTGGCAGGCTGCGTCCTGTGGGTGCTGTACGTCTTCATCGGCAGGAAAAAGAAGACTGATGACTGCCGGGAGATGAGTGCTCAGGAGGAGACGACCATGCCGGTTTCGGAGGATATGGCAGTGGAGACAGGAGAGGAGAGCCCGGAGGGGCCAATGCTGACGGATCCGTGGGCGACGACATCCGCGGAGACGACATCCGCGGAGACGACATCCGCGGAGACGACATCCGCGGAAATGACATCCGCGGAGACGACATCCGCGGAAA
>JABUST010000085.1 GCA_021442595.1 Lachnospiraceae bacterium
GCTGAAAAAATGGAGAAAATTTACAAGCATTTTTCTCCATAAAATGAGCAAAAGGAAGATTAGTGGAGAAAGCATGCGGACATAGGAATCATTGTAAGAATAAAACCTGAAAAATAGGACCACTGCCGGGAATAGAGATTCCTGACAATGGTCCCTTATCATTTATAAATGATCCTTAAGCAAAGACCGGCGAACAATCTTCCAACAAGGTTAGTGCGAACTCTCCGGAAAAGGTTTGCAAGAACTCCTTCAGCAGAGAATAGTTGATTTAAGAGCTTCGAATTTTACCTCCTTTTTACATTGCCGGGATTGTATCTTGACCCGAGATAAAGCAAAATAGGTGTGGAAAAACGCCGGGCTTAAATTCCGGGGGAACCAAACTGTCCGGTATACAACCCCGAGTTTGGAGTTGAGCGTAATGCGAAAGCAGGATCAAATTTAACTGCAAGATGGAAATACAGCATCGACAGACAGAAATACAGCATCGAAAGACAAGGGAAGGCATAGAATGGATGATAGAGAGAAAAAGATGATCTGGTGTGTGGAAGATGACGCCGGCATTCGGGAGCTGGAAGAATATACATTGAGATCCACGGGGTTTGAAGCCCGGGGATTTGAAGATGGCAGATCTTTTTTTGAGGAATTGAACAGGCTCTTTAATAAATCAGGGAGGAATGCCCTACCGGGCTCATGCAGAGCAGAACAGAACGCTATGCCGGACTCGGGAAGAGAAAAACAGAACGCTATGCCGGACTCGGGAAGAACAAAACAGAACGCTCTGCCGGACTCGGGAAGAGAAAAACAGAACGCTCTGCCGGACTCGGGAAGAGCAGTAAGTGTCGGTCTGTCGGTTTCAGGCAATTTCAGCAGTGACGCCCTGCCCGAGCTTGTGATTCTGGACATTATGCTGCCCGGCATGGACGGGGTGGAGGTCCTTCGTAGACTCCGGAAAAACCCTGAAACAGCGCAGATCCCCGTCATCATGGCTACGGCCAAGGGGACGGAGGTCGACAAGATACAGAGTCTGGATCTGGGGGCCGATGATTATCTGGTGAAGCCCTTTGGCATGATGGAAATGGTGTCCAGGGTCAAGGCAGTGCTGCGCCGCTGCGCGCCTGTTTCTGCCGGCAGACTTCTTCGCGCCGGCAATCTGGTTGTCAATCTGGACGAACACTCCGTTCTGGCGGAGGGGCAGCCGGTGTCACTGACGCTGAAGGAATATGACCTTCTGGTGCTGTTTTTACAGAATCCGGGCATGGTATTCAGCCGGGAACAGCTCATGAGCCGGGTGTGGGACACGGATTATCTGGGGGAGACCCGTACGGTGGACATGCACATCCGCACCTTGCGGCAGAAGCTGGGGGCCTGCAGTGACTGCATTGAAACAGTCCGCGGAGTGGGATATAGGATGAGGAAATAAATAGTCAAACTCACGTATGGCACGGATCATTTTTACTAATAAGTTGAAAAAATGATGACTCTGTATATGGGAGAAATACGAATGACTTTGTTTGATAAAGTAAGTTCTTGTCTGAAAGAATGACATGAATGACTTTTTCCATAATCATATCAAAGGGATAACCAAGGCGATGACAAAACGTATTTTCAGATCCATTATTTTAGTAGCAATGGCAGTCTTTCTGGCTTGCCTGATTCTGATCCTCGGGCTGCTGTATGACTATTACAGCTCGGTTCAGGAGCTCCAGCTTCAGACAGAGCTGGAATTGGGAGCCGCCGGCGTGGAGCGCAGCGGTGAAGAATATCTGGTGGGCCTCGCCGACAGACAGAAAGCGGAAAATGCAACCGGGCAGAAAAAAGAGCTGACGGATGCAACCGGACAGAAAAAGGAACTGACGGATGCAACCGGGCAGAAAAAAGAGCTGACGGATGTAACCGGGCAGAAAAAGGAACTGACGGATGCTATTGGACCGAAGGCCGAACTAGCGGACATCCGCTTCACCTGGGTAGGGGCTGACGGCACAGTGCTGTATGACACAAAAACTGATAGGTCCACCATGGAGAACCACTCCCTGCGAAAAGAGATTCGGGAGGCTCTGGAGACCGGAAGCGGGTCCGACGCAAGATATTCGTCTACATTGACCGAGCAGACGCTGTACATGGCAAAGAGGCTGGAGGATGGCACGGTCCTTCGAATTTCCACCAGCCGATATACTGTGCTGGCATTGATGCTTTCCATGCTGCAGCCTTTCTTTGTGGTGCTGGCCATCGCAGTAGTGCTGGCCTTTGTGCTGGCGGATCGGCTGTCCAGGAAGATTGTGGAGCCTTTGGAGAAGATCAATCTTGACAAGCCGCTTGAGGGAAACAGTTATGAGGAACTGGCTCCTATGCTGCGGAAGTTGGAGACACAGCATCAGCAGATCAGGACGCAAATCAGAGAGCTGAAGGAAAAACGCAATGAATTCGATGCAGTAACGGGAAATCTGAAAGAAGGCCTGGTACTGCTGAATAATGAAGATAAGATCATCAGCATGAATTCTGCAGCCATGAGCTTTTTTGGCGTGGACTGGGATCATGAGGGTGAGGATTTTTTGATACTTGAGAGAGATATTACCATCAGCGCCATGATCCGTGAGGCCGCAGAACAGGGCAAGGCGGAGGTCGACATCAGCCGGGGTGGCCGGGAGTACAGGCTGAGCTTCAGCTGTGTCAGGGATTCCGGTATTTCTGGTGTAATGGCAGAGACCCTCCATGGAGTGGTGATTCTCATTGTGGATATTACGGATAAGGTTTTTGCTGAGCGCAGCCGCAAAGAATTTACTGCCAATGTGTCCCATGAGCTGAAGACGCCGCTGCAGACGATTCTGGGCAGTTCCGAGCTTATGAAGAGTGGTCTGGTGCAGCCGGAGGATGTTCCCGGATTTGCGGGGCGCATTCATGATGAGGCTTCCAGGCTGGTGACACTGATCAATGACATTATCTACCTGTCTCGTTTGGATGAAGAGGCGGAGCTTCCGGTAGAGCAGTTTGATGTGCTGGAGCTGGTTCGGGAAGAGCTGGAGGCTTTGGAGCCTTCGGCTGACCGGCGCGATGTGAAACTAAAGCTGGAGGCGGGTGATGGTCTGATGAGCTTGCTGCGAAATTGGGCAAATATGAAACCGGAGCAGGTGCCGGCAGAGGAGCAGGAGAATCAGGATACAGTTGAGGTGCAGGGAAATCAGACTCCGGAAGATATGTGGGAGAAGCAAGAAACAGTTGATGTGCAAGAGATTCAATTCCCGACTGATGTGCGGGAGAAACAAGAAACAGTTGGTGTGCAAGAGATTCAATTCTCGACTGATGTGTGGGAGAAGCAAGAAACAGTTGATGTGAAGGGAAATCAGACTCCGGAAGATATGCGGGAGATGCAAGAAACAGTTGAGGTGCAAGAGATTCAATTCCCGACTGATATGCGGGAGAAGCAAGATACAGTTGAGGTGCAAGAGATTCAATTCCCGACTGATGTGCGGGAGAAGCAAGAAACAGTTGTGCTTGAAAGAGACCGCTATCTAATAAAAGAGTCATCGGAAGCTTCGAATTCAGCCGATTCTTTCTGCATCACAGCATCCCGACAACTTGTACACGAGATCGTTTTCAACCTTTGCGACAATGCCATTAAGTACAATGTGGAAGGCGGCTCAGTGCAGGTGAAGCTGGATGTGAAAAAAACGGCTTTGGAGGATTTGAATTTCAAGCAGGCAAGGTCGGGGATAGTTCATGGAGACAGGGAGCTGGAACGAAGTAAGGGGAATTTGGCTTCGGAAGGAGGAGAGTCTGCTAAAAGCAGGTGGAATTTGACTCTGGAAGGGGAAGAGACCGCTGAAAGAAGGTGGAATTTGGCTTTGGAAGGGGTAGAGACCGCTGAAAGCAGGTGGAATTTGGCTCTGGAAGGGGTAGAGAC
>JABUST010000222.1 GCA_021442595.1 Lachnospiraceae bacterium
AAAATAAATAAAGTGGACTTTACCAAAACAAAAAGTGTCTTGCTACTGAGGACACTATCAAGTGAAGACCACCTGCATAGTGGAAGAAAGACGCTTCAGGGCCTTCAGGTATTCAAGAGCCAGGATTCCATTGGGTTCTGTGGGAAGAGATTCTCCCAGCTGCTGCTCCAGGGCCTGCTGCCTGGCGGCAGCATAGGGAAGACCCAGATTCAGCTTCTGCCGGAGAAGAGCACTGAAAGCGGGGCTCTCCGGAACCAGCAGATCTGCAGAGCGCTGCAAAAGGTCCATGGAGGAAGGATCCCCCAGACCGAAGCTGATAGCCCGCACCAGACCGGAGCGCTCCAGGAGGGACACACCGCCGAAGGCAAACCACTCGGCGGTGGCGGTACTATAATAGGTAGGAAGCTCCAGAACCAGGGAGACACCTGCCTCCAGGGCCATCCGGGTCCTTTGGAATTTATCACAGAGGGAGGGCATTCCCCGCTGGACATAGTTTCCGCTCATGACAGCAACGATCCGGTTATCTTCAATCCCGGCTTCCGCTGCCAGACGGCGGGCTTCCTGCATCTGATACACATGTCCCTTGTGCAGAGGATCGTACTCACAGATGATTCCGACAGGCATAGACCTCTCCTTTCTTCGATATGATGAGCCTCTTATTATAACATAATCATTTGGCTTGACAAATCGGGGAGCGAGTGATAAATTATACAAGGTGTTAGCACTCGACCTCGATGAGTGCTAATTCAAACCGGTAAACTCGTCCCGATAGTAACGGGACCCGAAAATAGGGAGGTTTGTTATGAGATTAGTTCCTTTGGGAGACAAGGTCGTTGTCAAGCAGATGGAAGCCCTGGAGACCACCAAGTCCGGCATTGTCCTTACCGGCAATGCTAAGGAGAAGCCCCAGGAGGCAGAGGTAATTGCTGTCGGCCCCGGCGGAGTGGTAGACGGCAAGGAAGTTAAAATGGAAGTCAAGGTGGGCCAGAAGGTCATGTACTCCAAATATGCAGGCACTGAAGTAAAGCTTGACGGCGAGGAATTCATCATCCTTCGTCAGGGAGACATCCTGGCCATCGTAGAAGATTGATCCGGAGGTAGAGAAACATGGCAAAAGATATTAAGTTCAGCAGTGATGCCCGTCAGGCGCTGCTCACCGGTGTAGATAAGCTGGCAGATACCGTTAAGGTCACCCTTGGACCCAAGGGCCGCAACGTGGTACTGGATAAGAAGTACGGCACTCCCCTCATCACCAACGACGGTGTGACCATCGCCAAGGAAATCGAGCTGGAGGATCCCTTTGAGAACATGGGTGCCCAGCTGGTGAAGGAAGTTGCCACCAAGACCAACGACGTAGCCGGCGACGGAACCACCACCGCTACCGTACTGGCTCAGGCCATGATCCATGAAGGTGTGAAGAACATCGCAGCCGGCGCCAACGCCATCATCCTGCGCAAGGGCATGAAGAAGGCCACTGACTGCGCCGTTGAGTGCATCAAGGGCATCTCCATTCCCGTCAGCTCCAAGGCTCACATCGCCCAGATTGCCGCTATCTCCGCAGGCGATGAAGAAGTAGGTACCCTCATTGCCGACGCTATGGAAAAGGTCAGCAATGACGGCGTCATCACCGTGGAAGAGTCCAAGACCATGGAGACCGAGCTGGACATGGTGGAAGGCATGCAGTTTGACCGCGGTTACCTCTCTGCTTACATGTGCACCGACATGGATAAGATGGAAGCAAGACTGGACGACCCCTTTATCCTTATCACCGATAAGAAGATCACGAACATTCAGGAAGTTCTGCCCCTTTTGGAGCAGATCGTCCAGACCGGCAAGGCTCTGGTCATCATTGCCGAGGATGTTGAGGGCGAAGCCCTGGCAACCCTGGTGGTCAACAAGCTGCGCGGCACCTTCAACTGTGTAGCTCTGAAGGCACCCGGCTTCGGCGACAGAAGAAAAGCCATGCTCCAGGATATCGCCATCCTCACCGGCGGCACCGTTATCTCCGAGGAAGTAGGTCTTGACCTGAAGGATGCCACCCTGAATTACATGGGCCGCGCCAAGTCTGTCAAGGTCAGCAAGGAAAACACTGTCATCGTGGACGGATACGGCGACAAGGCCATGATCGCCGATCGCGTAGCACAGATCAAGATGCAGATCGAGGAGACCACCTCCGACTTCGACCGTGAAAAGCTTCAGGAGCGCCTGGCTAAGCTCTCCGGCGGCGTCGCCGTCATCAAGATCGGCGCAGCTACCGAGATGGAAATGAAGGAAAAGAAGCTCCGCATGGAGGATGCCCTGGCTGCCACCCGTGCAGCTGTAGAGGAAGGTATCGTATGCGGCGGCGGAAGCGCCTTCATCCATGCCATTCACACCGCCAAGGCCTTCGCTGAGACCCTCACCGGCGACGAAAAGACCGGCGCAGAGATCATCGTCAAAGCCCTGGAAGCCCCCGTACGCCAGATTGCCACCAACGCAGGCACCGAAGGCAGCGTCGTCGTGAACAAGCTGCTGGAATCCTCCTGCGGAACCGGATTTAACGCCCTCACCAACGAGTACGTCAACATGGTAGACGCCGGAATCATCGACCCCGTCAAAGTGACCAGAACCACCCTGCAGAACGCCACCAGCGTCGCAGGCACCGTCCTCACCACCGAAGCCGTCGTCGCCGACCTTCCTGAACCCGAAGCCCCCGCCCCCAACCCCGGGATGGGAGGAATGATGTAACGATACAAGCGATAAAAGAACATAAGCCCCCGCGAAGTGCTCGCACTTCAGCGGGGGCTTATGCTCTTTTATCGCGCAACGATACCCCCCTCCCTTGCATTTCCCTCTCCCTTGCGGTACTATCATCACAAACCCTATACCTATCGGAGGAACCCAGTTCATGAAGAAAAAGATCGAAATCGATACATTCCTCAGCTTCCAATTCGTAAGTGCTCCCAACTTCTCCCCCGACGGCACCAAAGCCGCCTTTATCCTCTCTCAGGCCAGCGACAAGGAGAACACATACAAGAGCAACATCTATCTCCTGGACGTGGCCACCAAGGAGATCCGTCCCATGACCTCCATGGGAGACGCCTCCGGCTACACCTGGACACCGGAAAATACCCTGCTGTTCCAGACCAAGAGAACCAAAGAAGATAAAGAATCCCAGGATGCCATCTTCTACGAGCTGGATCCCCGGGGAGGCGAAGCCCGCAAAGCATTCACTCTGAATATCAAAGCCGGCGGCATCCGCTTCATCACCGACGACCTGCTGGTGGTCTCCGCCATGGAAAACATCGGTCAGCCCCTGAAGGACAGGGACTACGAGATCATCGACGAGACCCCCTTCTGGTTCAACGGACGAGGCTTCACCCATGGACTTCGCAGCCGCCTTTACACCTATAACCGTAAGACCGGGGAACTGAACCCCATCACCGAGCCTGCCTTCAATGCCCATGTCAGCGATGTTAAAAACGGTCTCATTTTGTACCAGGGCGCTCCCTGGGAAAAGGGAAAACGGTACGATAGCGACGGCGTCTATCTGTACGACGCCCAAACCGGAGAGACCCGCTGCGTCCTGGAACCCAACGTGCTGCAGAGCTATTACAGTGTTATGTTCTGGGGAGATGGCAGCATCATGACCCTGGCCACTGCCGAAGATGAAAATCCCGGCATGGCCTACCCCAACTTCTACCGCATGGACAAAGAGAACGGAAAGCTGGAGCTCTTTGCCTCCTGGGCCCAGACCATCGGCACCTCCGTGGGCACCGACGCCCGTTTCGGAGGAGGAGAAAGCGAGCGGATGCTGGGAGACAAGTGGTACTTCGTATCCACCCAGGCAGACACCGCCACCATCCGCAGC
>JABUST010000136.1 GCA_021442595.1 Lachnospiraceae bacterium
ACCAGGCCTGGGAGGCCTGCATCACCCTGGGAACGGCCTGGCAGTTCCAGCCTACCAATGAGACCTACAAGACAGGGGGCCATGTGATACGGCTTCTGACGGATACCAGAGCCAAGGGAGGCAGCCTGCTGCTGAATGTGGGACCGGATGCTTTGGGAAAACTGTGCCCGGAGCAGGAGGGAGTTTTGCGGGAGCTGGCCCTGTGGCATTTCATTAACGGAGAATGCCTCCACGATACCCGCCCCTGGGTCCTGACAAATGAGGAGGACACCTACCTTCTGAAGGCAAAGGACGGCTCTGCAGTCTATGCAGTGCTGCTGGGAGAGAAGAACTGGAAGCGGGGAGAGCGCCGGGAGGTGATCCTCCGGTCCGTGGCGATCACGGAGAGCTCCCGGATCAGCGTTCTGGGCATATCCGGTGAGCTGACAGAATACCGTCCGGACATCGATGCCCGTCCCTATATGAAGCAGCAGGAGGATGGACTGCATCTGTCTCTGATGAATGCCCAGCGCATCTACTGTGGAACGGACTGGCCCGGCCCTCTGGTGGTGAAGATTACGGATCCCCGGCCTGCCTTTTTGCCTCTGGCAGTGGAGACCCTTACAGAAGATGAAGACATAACCCTCGGGAACGGCGGCGCTGTATTGAGAGCTCGGGTCCTGTCCATGGGCAGCTTTGACAGGGCAGAGCTGAGTTTTCATATCCGGGTCTATCCCGGATTCGCCCTCTCTTCCTATGAGGAGGGTTGGGAGACCATTTCCGGAGAAGAAGTCACAGAGACCGGTGTTTACAGTACTTCTGTGAGTAATCTGAAGGGCGGAGTCACTTATCAGTTCAGAGCGGTCCTTTCCAATGAGAAGACCTCCGTGAAGGGGGAACTGGCTCTGTTCGTGGCAGAGGAATGAAACCATGAAGATCACCATTCTCACCATCTGTCCGGAGATATTTGAAGATTTTCTCAGGTCCCACAGCATTGCCCGGGCAGAGAAGCTGGGGCTTTTGCAGGTGAAGGTCCGGGATATCCGTGACTATGCCAAAGGCAGCTTCAGAGCCATCGATGATTCCCCCTACGGAGGGGGAAGAGGTATGCTGCTTCGGTGTGAGCCGGTGGTGGCCGCCATCCGGGAAGCTTCCGGCGAGGATAAGGAAACTCTGGTGGCGGCCCTGACCCCCGGAGGCAGGACCTATGACCAGCAGCAGGCCAGAGAACTGGCCGGGCTGGAGCATCTGGTACTGGTGTGCGGACACTATGAAGGATTTGACGAGCGGATCCTTCACTTTGTGGACCGGGAGATCTCTCTGGGAGATTACATTTTATCCGGAGGGGAGATCGGGGCCATGGCGGTGGCGGATTCCATTGCCAGACTGCTTCCCGGAAACCTGAAGGAGGGAAGCGCAGAGGAGGAGTCTTTTGAGAGTTCCCTGCTGGAATATCCCCAATACACCCGCCCTGCGGATTTTGAAGGTCTGAAGGTGCCGGAGGTCCTTTTGCAGGGAGACCACGGAGCCGTAGAGAAATGGCGCAAAGAAGCAGCCCTTCAAAAGACCAGGGAAAGGCGGCCCGATCTGCTGGACCGTATGACATAACAAAAAAGCCTCTGCTGCCTCTTTGACGAAGAGTCAAAGAAGCGGCGGAGGCTTTTATTTGTAATGGGAAGCAAGCGCATCAGAACTGCTGCATGGCTTCTTCCTGGAACTGCCGGGTATAGAGATTGTAGTAGGCGCCCTTCTGCTTCATAAGCTCCTTATGGGTGCCCCGCTCAATGATCTTTCCGTCACTCACCACCAGAATCACATCCGCCTGGCGGATGGTGGAAAGACGGTGGGCGATGACAAAGGAAGTGCGGCCCTTCATCAGATGGTCGATGGCATCCTGGATCAGCTTTTCCGTCACCGTGTCGATGGAACTGGTGGCTTCATCCAGCACGAAGATCCGGGGGTCTGCCAGAATGGCCCGGGCAAAGGAGAGCAGCTGTTTCTCGCCGGTGGAGAGAAGGTCGCCGCCTTCACCTACATCGCTGTCGTAGCCCTTATCCATACGGGCAATGACCTGGTCTGCATGAACGCTCTTGACGGCGGCATCCATCTCCTCCTGAGTGGCATCCGGCCGACCGTAGAGCAGGTTGTCCCGGACAGATCCGGAAAACAGGTGGGGGGTCTGCAGCACATAACCGATGTTGCTGTGGAGCCACAGCTGAGACCGCTCCCGGGCATCTCTGCCGTCAATGAGGATCTGACCCTCCGTGGGCTCAAAGAAACGGCATACCAGATTTACCAAAGTGGATTTGCCGGCGCCGGTCTCGCCTACGATGGCCACATTGGTACCCTGAGGCACCTTCAGATCGAAGTGCTCCAGGATGTATTCGTCACCATCGGGATACTTGAAGGAAACATCCCGAAATTCGATGTCTCCGTGGAGAGGCTCCCAGTTTTCCTTTTTGGGATGGAAGGTGTCTCCGTATTTTTCAATGACCTCGGGGGTGTCCGCCACATCGGATTCGGTCTCCATGAGGCGGGTAAACCGCTCCACATTCACCTGGACCGTGATCAGATCGGAAATGGCATTCACTGTCCACTGGATGGGCTCCATGAGGTTCATGGCGTATGTGGTGAAAGCAGACAGGGTGCCCAGGGTCATGAGCTGCTGCATGGTGATATGGCCGCCCCGCCACAAAACCAGAGATACAGCCATGTAGGAAGCGAAGGTGATGGTGCTTCCGAAAAGCTGGCGGTAATGGGAGGTGTGGACGGCGGTGTGAGTCATCTCCCGGCTGGTGCCGTTGAAGTTCTCGCTCATCCGTTCCTCTGCCACCAGGGTCTTGGTGGTCTTGGCGCCGGTGATGCCTTCGTTAAAATTAGAGGAGATCCGGGAGTTCAGCTCTCTGACCCGGCGGTTCAGCTTGATGAGCTTGCCCTCGAAGAAGGCAGCGGCTGCGGAGGCCACGGGCACGATGAGCAGCACGATGAGAGCCAGCTTCCAGTTCAGCAGCAGCATGGCCACAAAGATGCCCACCATATAGGTGATATTGCCCACACCGTCCATCAGACTCCAGCTGATGAGACCTCCGATGCGGTTGGTATCGGACATGATGCGGGAGTGGATATAGCCCACGCTGTTCTGATTGAAATAGGAGAAGGACAGGGTCTGCAGGTGATTAAACCCGGCCCGGCGCAGATCCCGGGTCATGTACATTTCGATCTCGCCGCCGATATAGCTGCACCAGGTGTTGATGGCGGCCTGGGCCACAATGATGGTCAGATACAGAAGGACGAACCAACCCATAGTGTCCAGAGTGCCCAAAGCTACAAAATGGTTGATGGCATACTGCTGGAAAAGGGGCAGCAGTACCCCCAGTCCGCTTCCGATAAGGCAGGTGATCACCATACCCAGAATTCTTTTATAGTGAGGCCGGATGTAGGGAATCAGCTTTGGAATGCCAAAGTAAGGAAGGGAGACATATTGCTGTTGTTCGTTGATTTGCTGGCTCATATTTACACCTCCTCCTCAAGCTCGGGAGAAAGCTGCATGTCATAAATGCGGCGGTAGGTTCCGCCAAGGGCAAGCAGTTCGTCATGGGTTCCGGACTCGATGATGCGCCCCTTATCCATGACAATGATGTTGTCCGCGTTCATCAAAGTGGTGATGCGGTGAGAAATCAGGATGACGGTGGAATCTCCCAGATTTTCCTTCAGCTTGGCGCGGATCCTGACGTCAGTCTCCGCATCCACAGCAGAAAGGGAGTCATCAAATACCATGATGGGGGTCTTTTTGACCAGCATCCGGGCGATGGCTGTGCGCTGCTTCTGACCTCCGGACAGGGTAACGCCCCGCTC
>JABUST010000178.1 GCA_021442595.1 Lachnospiraceae bacterium
ATCTGCTGGCTACCGGAGGTACCTGCAAGGCCATGTGCGAGCTGGTGGAGCAGGTAGGCGCTGAGGTGGTGAGCCTTTGCTTTGCCATCGAGCTGACGGACCTGAAGGGCCGTGAGCTGCTGAAGGACTACGATGTCTTCTCTCTGGTGGAGTTTGAAGGAGAATAAGACCTCGAGGTCCTGTTGTTTATCTGATATCAAGTGTTAGGAGGTGCTGTATGAAAACATGGGAACCTATGTTCATGGATCCTGAGTTCAAGGAAACCATCTGGGGCGGTACCCAGCTGATGACCTTATTCCAGAAAAAGATCCCCTCAGCTCATACCGGTGAATCCTGGGAGGTAGCTGCCAGAGAGAACGGCAACAGCCGCATACGCAATGGCAGGATGGCAGGAAAGACACTGTTCGAAGCCATTGAGGAGAATCCCATTGAGATACTCGGTTATTCATCCATGGGTAAAGGCGGATTTCAGTTCCCCCTTCTTTGTAAGTTTATCGATGCTTCCGATGATCTGTCCATTCAGGTGCATCCAAACAATGCCCAGGCGGCGCTGATGGAAGGTCCTCAGGGATCCGGAAAGTCAGAGATGTGGTATGTGGTGGATGCAGAGCCGGACGCCCGGCTTATCTATGGCCTGAAGAGTTCCGTGACTGCCGAGGAGTTTGTTCGTGCCGTGTCTGAAGGCACTCTGGAAGACTATGTAAATTATGTCCCTGTGAAAAAGGGAGATGCATTCTTCATTCCTGCAGGCACCCTGCATGCCATCGGACAGGGAATTCTGATCGCTGAGATCCAGCAGAACTCCGATACCACCTACCGTGTATATGATTACATGCGCAGAGATGAAGGGGGAAGGACCAGACCGCTGCACATAGAGAAGGCTCTGGAGGTTGCCAACTTCTTTGGGGTGGAAGGCGACGGAAAGGTCAACATGGATGAAGGCGTTGTCTGTGACTATTTCCAGGTATACCGCAGAAACCTGAAGGGTATCCAAGAGATAGCCGTTTCCTCTGAGCACTTCCAGGTCATTATGATCCTGGAGGGAAGCGGAAAGATCGACGGTATTCCCTTCCGCAAGGGCGATTCCATTCTTCTTCCCGCTGCCGGTGAGACGGTTGGTCTGGAAGGAAGAGCTGTTTATCTGCAGATCCTGTAAGAGAGGCTTTTATGAGAATCGGTATCGATCTGGGCGGCACCAACATTGCTGCCGGCCTGGTGGATGAGAATATGAATATTCTCTGCAAAGGCTCCGTTCCCACCCTGGCTGAGCGTCCTTTTGAGGACATTGTGAAGGACATGGGCATGCTGGTTCTGGACCTGTGCAAAAAGATGGAAGTGGAGCCCTTCGGGCTGACTTCTGTGGGAATCGGCGCTCCCGGAACTCCCGCCAAGGAAAAAGGGGAGATCCTCTTTTCCAACAACCTTAACTGGCATAATGCGCCCCTGGTGAAGGAACTTCAGAAGTATGTGCCGGTTCCGGTGAAACTGGATAACGATGCTAATGCAGCCGCTTTGGGCGAAGTCCTGGCAGGGGCTGCCAGAGGAAGCGACAGCTGCATTCTGGTGACTCTGGGCACCGGTGTAGGCGGCGGAATCATCCTGGACGGCAAAGTTTATGATGGCATCAACCATGCCGGAGCGGAAGTGGGGCATACGGTTCTGGTTTCCGGAGGTGAGCCTTGTAGTTGTGGCCGAAGAGGCTGCTGGGAGAGCTATGCTTCCGCCACAGCTTTGATCCGCATGGGACATGCCGCCTGTGCAGCCCATCCTGATTCTCATCTGGCTGAGGTTAAAAAGGAGAACGGAAAACTTAACGGTTATCTGATCTTCAAGGCTTCCGAAGAAGGATGTGAAGCAGCAAAGCAGGTCATTGACCAATATCTTTTTTATGTGGCTGAAGGTATTACCAACCTGGTGAATATCTTCCAGCCGGCTTCCGTGGTTATCGGAGGCGGTATTTGTGCCCAGGGAGAAAGGATCCTTGGACCCATCCGTTCTCATGTGACCGGAAACGTTTTCTGCAAGCAGGTCTCCCTGCCGGAGATCCGCTGCGCAGAGCTGGGAAACGACGCCGGAATCATCGGCGCTGCGTTCCTTTGATCCTGTATCTGATCCGCAGTATACGGGTAAATTCAATCAGTTAGATCTTGAGTTCTTCAGACGATCGCGCAGGCAGGTCCCGAAAGGGCGTCTGTGAGGAAAGTCCGAGCTCCACAGGGCAGGATGCTGGATAACGTCCAGTGAGGGTGACCTTAAGGAAAGTGCAGCAGAAAACAAACCGCCGACATGGTCGGTAAGGGTGAAAAGGCGAGGCAAGAGCTCACCGCCTCTCCGGTGACGGAGAGGGCAGTGTAAACCCCATCCGGAGCAAGACCGAACAGAAGGCTATACGGCTGCCCGCCGTGTCTTCGGGTAGGTCGCTTGAAGCAGACAGCAATGTCTGACCCAGATAGATGATCGTCCAACGACAGAACTCGGCTTATCGAGGGACTCATGCTCTATATAAATGCAGGACCGTCCGCAAGGACGGTCCTTTTATATACCGGGATCCAATGGCTTATAAAACACAAACAGAAAAATTTTTTCTTCATTTGGGTATAGAACATGTGTTTGCTTTATTGATTTTTGTTTGGTGTTACGATATACTAAAATCCGTTGTATCTTCTACGCGAAGGTACGGCAATCATCCCCCAATATGCTCGGAAAGGGCATAGATCGGAGCATGAAGTGAGCAGTTATGATGAGCAGTATCTGACCATTGTACAGAACATTCTGGACCATGGTTATTTTGATCAGAACCGT
This sequence comes from Lachnospiraceae bacterium, assembly GCA_021442595.1. Lineage (GTDB taxonomy): Bacteria > Bacillota > Clostridia > Lachnospirales > Bianqueaceae > RUG760. The sequence continues at coordinate 2,803 of JABUST010000178.1, forward strand.
ACAGGAATTCCTACCTATAAGCTTCCCCATCAGGTGATGCAGTTTGATCTCTCCCGGGAGTTTCCCATCCTTACTACCAAGAAGGTGGCCTTTAAAACTGCGGTCAGGGAGATTCTGTGGATCTATCAGCAGCAGTCCAATGATGTTCGGGAACTTCAAAAGCAGAAGGTCCATATCTGGGACGAGTGGATGAAGGATGACGGCACCATAGGAACCGCCTATGGTTGGGTGATCAAGGAATTCGATCAGATGGATACCCTGCTGCATCAGCTGAAAACGGATCCTCAGAGCCGCCGCATGATGGTCAATCTGTGGCAGATCCCTTATCTGGATACGGGTTCTCTCCATCCCTGCTGCTTCCTTTCCATGTGGGATGTTACCGACGGACGCCTTAACTGTATGCTGGTTCAGAGAAGCGGCGACATGGGTCTGGGTGTTCCCTTTAATACCACGCAGTATGCAGTGCTGACCCATCTGATTGCTCAGTCTGCAGGACTGAAGCCGGGACTGCTGACCCATGTGATCAACAATGCCCATATCTATGAGAATCAGGTGGAACCTTTGAAGGTACAGCTAGCCAGAAGAGATAAGGCCTATGAGGCTCCCAAGCTGGTAATCGATCCCGACGTCAGTGATTTTTATGCCTTCACCTTGGATCATATCAAGCTGGAAGGCTATAAGTTCCATGACAAGATCAGCATGGAGGTTGCCGTTTAATGCTTTCTCTGATTGCTGCGGTGGCCGATGATCGGGCCATTGGTAAAGATAATCAGCTTCCCTGGCATCTGTCGGGAGATCTGAAACGGTTTAAGGAGATCACAGCCGGGCATCCTATCATTATGGGACGCAAGACCTTCCTCTCTCTGGGAAGAGTGCTTCCCAAAAGACATCATTATGTGCTGACAGGCGATCCATCCTACTCTTATGAGCATGACAGGGTCACCGTTTGCCGCGATGCGTCAGAGCTTTTTAAGCAAGCCGGGGAGTCGGAGGAAGAGTGGTTCGTCATCGGCGGAGCCTCTGTGTATGAGC
>JABUST010000170.1 GCA_021442595.1 Lachnospiraceae bacterium
CGCAAGCAGCTGCTTGCGGGTCCCTTTCTTTGCTTGTCAGATCATGACTATATCAATGGTCTGCTCATCGTCTTATCAGAGTTTTTTCCGGCTTTATGCTATGTCGTATTAATAATCACCGTAATCTGCGGAGATCTCATAATAGATGTTGGATTCATAGGGGAAGCCCTCCTCTATGCCCAGAATCACATAGTAGTCGCCAACGGGAATGTTGGGATACTCCAGATACAGATAGTTCCCGCTGTTATCAATGGTAATCAGTTCGAACTCGGAAACGGAAGCCTCCACAATGTTTCCGGATGCATCCTGAATGGCCAGTGCCGCAAAGATAAATTCCGTGTCCTCCAGCCAATAGGGAAGGATGTAGAAATAAGCGTTCTGACCGGATTCCGTTACGCTGAATACAAAGATATCCAGATCGTCCGTTTCATATTCCAGGCAGCCGGCAGTCCAGTAGAAATTCTCCAGGATATCTGCATACTCCAGTGAACTGTTGTCCTCCCATTCCACATAGTCGGCATCATTGTAAACGGCGACAGCTTCCGTACCATCATCGATAAGGGTATAGTTGCCCTCTCCTCCGTAGACAGATGCATAGGTGTATTCCATTTCATCAAAGCCCATGAGGACGTAAATCTCCTCCAGAGTCAGGGGATCGTCCTTACCAAGCTTATCGATCTCATGGATTTTGATGGCAAAGTTAAGGTTCTGCCCTTCCAGATAGATCATAGAGTTGATGCCGATGACTTCACAGAAACGGTTGACACAGGGACCGCCGGAATTTCCGTGTGAGATGGGAGCTGTAATCTGGATGCAGTCCTTGCCGTCAACCCAGCGGGTGGTGGTGGATACGATACCTTCGGAGAAGGTGCCGGTGAGCCCTTCGCTGCTGCCCAGAGCATAAACTGTCTCTCCCGTGACCACATCTCTGTCTGCAATTTTAATGGGAACGCTGTGAGGTACGTCCACATGGATAAGGGCCAGATCCCGTTCCACAGAGAAGCCGTAGACCAGATCGATGGGATAAACATCTCCGTTATAGAAGGTGGCGTCGGCACTATAGGCCCCTTCCAGCACATGGTAGTTGGTGACCATGGTGCCCTCTTCGTCAATGAAGAAACCGCTGCCCAGCGCAAAGGAATATCCGTCCTTATCGTAGATGGTGATCTCCACAACGCTCTCATCCAGCATGTCATATATCTCTTCAGCCGTGTATTCACGTTCTATGTACTGTGCTGTATAGGTGGTATCTTCTGTGGCTTCCTCGATTTCTTTGTCCCATCCGGTGAACACATAGCCGCTGATGGGGGTAACTTCCGGTACCTGAGGTGTTTCTCCTTCCCGAATGGTCTGGGTAAGGACAGAAGATAATGTAAACCCACAGTCACCAAGGTCAAAGGAAACAGTCACCAGCTTGGTCCACTGGGCCATGACGGTCATATTCTGATCCACCTTATCAAAGGCACGGTCCCATCCGTCAAATTCATAGCCCTCCCGGGTAACAGTAGGTGCTTTAGCAGAATGACCGGCTTCCACCTCCTGAATGGCAAGGCCTCTGGTCTCACCGCCGTTGGCATCAAACTTCACCAGATAGGTCTGTGGCTTGCACGCGCTGAGAAGCAGACAGACCATAGACAGAGTTATCACCAAAGAGATGACTTTTTTCATAGCTTATCTCCTTTGCTATAAAAGATAGAGGTTCAAACGCGTTTGCAATCTGCAGACTGCAAAGATGATGCCGTCAAGTCGCTGCTATGCAGTCGATCGGGACAATAATCAAATTGAGATAGACCCACAGATCAATTTGTCAGCTTAAGATCTTCATCCATCAGCAGGTTGCTCCAGCTCTCGGAATCATGGGCAGTTAAGTTGAACTCAACTTCCTCCAGAGACTCGATACCATTATCTGTAAGCTCAGTATCGTCCAGATAGATGACACAGATGGCTTTCTTGCCTGCGGAGAGAGTGGAATTGGAGATCCAGCTGTAGATCATAAATCCGTTTACAGAGAGATCATCCAGACACAGAGTCACATCGGAGGAAGAATTATTCTCCACATACAATCTGGCTTCCGCAACTCTGCCGCCGTATTCATTCACGTAGTCCACCAGCTCGTAGGACACATAGAAATCTCCGTTGTCGATAAGCTTCGTTCCATAGCTGCGGTCAGGGCCATCCATGGAAGCCACATTTTCCGTTTCGACAAGGATGGGATCCGATACAAAGAGAATACTATACCAGTCAAAATTGTCGCAGGCAGTAATGGTAAATTCATAGCTTCCGATCACAGAGATCTGCTGCTGCTCAAACGTGCTTCCACCGAATCTTTGATGGGCAACCGTTTTGGTTCCGGGCAGAAGCGTTGTGCAGAAATATTCCGGCTGGCTATAGCCGTTGATAGCGAAACTATCTGCAATAATATCAAGCCTTTGATCGGTATTATTCTCAATATAGAAAGTGATACCGAAATTCTCGATTCCATAGTCGAAGCAGGTACCGGAGATATATACTCCCTGAGCATTCCAGAAGACTGCACCGAAATCACGGGTGGCGCCGTCCATCTGATCATAGAGCGTGGTACGGATCTCTACCGGCTCGGTTACTATATAGGTATCATAGGTGTTGCTGTCATAGGCCTGAATGGCTATAGAAACAGAGCCGATTTTGGTGATCAGAGCGTCTTCCAGATCATAGGTCCAGCAGTAGATGGAAGTATTGGCCTTCTTGCCGGCAGTCACATCCTGATAAAGCGTACCATAGAAGCAGTAACCGTTTACATAAAAATCAAATACGCTGAAGGAAAGGTCTTTATCAGTGTTATTTTCAATCAGCACATCGATGGAAATTTCATCCCAATCGGTGATCGTGAGGCTCTTTGCGGTAACTTTAATATCATCCTGATCCACCAGAACAGTCTCCTCTATATCCCCGACACTGATGGAAGAAGAACTCTGGGAAGAGCCGGAGGTAGAAGAGCCGGAGGTAGAAGAACCGGAGGAAGAAGAGCCGGAGGTACCCTCATTTTCCGAACTCTGAGAATCCTGTCCGGAAGCATTCTGAGAGGATTCTTCTCCTGAGGAGTTGCCCTTATTTTCCTTGTCATTCTTAATGGCTTCGGAAATGGCTTCGGCTTTTTCTCTGGCTTCATCCAGTTTAGAGCTGCATCCGCAAAGGGAGAGAGACATAGCTGCAATCAGGAGAACAGCCATAATTCCTTTGAACTTCATATCATTTTCTCCTAAGGAAAGTTATTAGAAATATTGTAGCTTTAGGATACCGGAATGTCAACTAAACACAAGGCTTACTTCTCTGATATGCAAAGCTAATTTCACCAGAGCCCAAGGTCAACTCCATCAGATAAAGAACCATTTTTTCATGGCGTTCTTCAAGGGTTTCACAATGGCGGCGATCAAGAAGAAAGTTCCGATAAGGAAGGTAGGAGCCGCTGCATAGAGGGACCAGCGGAACATGGGAAAGCCAAAAGTCACATGAGCCAGAAACTCTATCAATATCACCGTCAGAGACAGGGCATAGAGAACTCCGCTGATGAGATACAGCTTACCCTTCCCTACATATTTGACCAAAGCTGCAATGGTCGTATTGATCAGGGCAAATACAAAGGTGATGGGCAGAGCAAAACTAAGGAACCAATGCCCTTCTGTTTCCAGACAGAGGTACAGCAGGTACAGAGCCACGGCTCCGTGATCCACCGGAACAAAGATTACCGGGTTGGCATGTCTGAACCAAAGAGGCAG
>JABUST010000052.1 GCA_021442595.1 Lachnospiraceae bacterium
AAGCCCGGGGATTCACTTCGATCACAGAGACCATATCCCCCGGAGCCACAATGAATTGAATATTGAACAGCCCCCGGATGCCGATGCCCAAGCCCAGACGGGTGGTGTAGTCCATGACCAGAGCCTTCACCTTATCGGAAAGAGAGAAGGGCGGGTACACACTGATGGAATCTCCGCTGTGGACACCGGTGCGCTCCACCAGCTCCATAATGCCCGGCAGATAGACCTGCTCTCCGTCACAGATGGCATCCACCTCGATCTCCTTGCCCACGATATATTTGTCGATGAGCACCGGCTTGGTGGCATCCACACTGAAGGCATTGGTCAGGTACCGCTCCAGCTGATCCTCCCGGGCCACGATCTCCATGGCTCTGCCTCCCAGCACAAAGCTGGGACGAACCAGCACCGGGAAGCCGATGCGGCGAGCTGCCTCCATGCCCTCGGGGATGGACATAACTGCCTCCCCGGTGGGATTGGGGATCTCCAGGGACTTGATCACAGCATCAAAGGCGTCACGATTTTCAGCCTTTTCAATGGCATCGCAGTCGGTACCTATGATGCGCACTCCTCTGTCGTGAAGGCCCTGAGCCAGGTTCACGGCTGTCTGGCCTCCCAGAGTGGCAATGACGCCCTCCGGCTGTTCCAGATGGATGATGTTCATCACATCTTCAATGGTCAGAGGCTCAAAGTACAGTTTGTCTGCGGTGGTGTAGTCGGTGGATACCGTTTCCGGATTGTTGTTGATCACGATGGCCTCGTAGCCCATCTCTCGGATGGCCCGGACGGCGTGGACTGTGGAATAGTCGAACTCCACTCCCTGACCGATGCGGATAGGGCCGGAGCCCAGCACGATGATCTTCCGGCGGTCGGACACCCGGGACTCATTTTCCAGAGCGTAGGTAGAGTAGAAATAGGGAACGTAGCTTTCAAACTCGCTGGCACAGGTGTCGATCATCTTGTACACCGGGGAAATTTCCTCCCGGCAGCGCAGCTGATAAATATCTTCTTCATCCCTGTGCCACAGCTCTGCCACGTAAGCATCGGAAAAGCCCAGGCGCTTAGCCTCCCTCAGCAGGGAAAGATCTCCGGGCGCCGCTTCCATCTCCTTCTCCAGAATCACGATTTTCCCGATCTTATCCAGGAAGAACATATCGATCTGGGTAATGTCGCAAATGAGGCTGGGATCCACACCCATCCACAGCAGCTGGCTGATGGCGTAGATGCGGTCATCCGTCCCCTCGGCTATGTAGACCAGCAGCTCCTCCACGCTCATGTGCTCGGAGTCGAACTTGGCCATGTGCACATGGTTCTTGTTATCCTCCAGGCTGCGGACAGCCTTCAGAAAGCTCTCTTCAAAGCAGCGGCCCACGCTCATGACCTCGCCGGTGGCCTTCATCTGGGTGGACAGGCGGTTCTGGGCTGCGGGGAATTTGTCAAAGGGGAACCGGGGCATCTTGGTGACCACATAGTCCAGAGAGGGTTCAAAGCAGGCCGGTGTGTTGGCCAGCATGATCTCATCCAGATCCATGCCCACGGCTATTTTGGCAGACACCCGGGCAATGGGATAGCCGGAGGCCTTGGAGGCCAGAGCGGAGGAGCGGGATACCCGGGGATTAACCTCAATGACAAAATACCGGAAGGAATGGGGATCCAGAGCGAACTGTACATTGCATCCGCCCTTCACATTGAGAGCCCGGATAATCTTAAGGGCTGCATCCCGCAGCATATGATATTCCTTGTTAGTCAGGGTCTGGCTGGGAGCGACCACGATGGAATCTCCCGTGTGGATGCCCACCGGGTCCAGATTTTCCATATTGCACACGGTGATGGCTGTGTCGTTGGCATCCCGGATGACCTCATATTCGATCTCCTTGTAGCCCTTGATGCTCTTTTCCACCAGTACCTGATGGACCGGAGAAAGAGCCAGAGCATTTTTCATCATTTCTTTCAGCTCTTCGGGATTGTAGGCAAAGCCGCCGCCGGTACCCCCCAGGGTAAAAGCAGGACGCAGGATCACCGGATAACCGATGTCCCCGGCAGCCTCCAGAGCTTCCTCTATGCTGTAAGTGATCTGAGAGGGCACCACAGGTTCACCGATGCGCTCACACAGCTCCTTGAACAGCTCCCGGTCCTCGGCGCACTCGATGCTGGCAACATCTGTGCCCAGCAGCTCGATCTCACACTCCTGGAGTACACCCTTCTTAGCCAGCTGCACCGCCAGATTCAGACCGGTCTGCCCGCCGATACCCGGCACGATGGCGTCGGGACGCTCATAGCGGCAGATTCTGGCCAGATATTCCAGGGTCAGAGGCTCCATGTAGACCTTGTCTGCCACGGAGGTGTCCGTCATGATGGTGGCGGGGTTGGAATTGGCCAGCACCACCTCGTAGCCCTCTTCCTTCAGGGCCAGGCAGGCCTGGGTGCCGGCATAGTCGAACTCTGCGGCCTGGCCTATGACGATGGGACCGGAGCCGATGACCAGGATCTTCTTAATATCTGTTCTCTTGGGCATGAGCTTTGGCCTCCTTCATGTATTTTGCAAAGTGATCAAAGAGATAGCGGCTGTCCTGGGGCCCCGGAGCGCTCTCCGGATGGTACTGGACGCTGAACACCTTATCCTCCCGGCACTCCATGCCTTCAATAGTTTTATCCAGCAGATTCAGGTGGGTGACCTGCAGGGGAGTGCCCTCCAGGGATTCCGGAACCACCGCATAGCTGTGATTCTGGGAAGTCATTTCGATCTTTCCTGTGCGCAGATCCTTCACCGGATGATTGCCGCCCCGGTGTCCGAACTTCAGTTTATAGGTGGCACCGCCGTAGGCCAGGGCCATGATCTGGTGGCCCAGACAGATACCGAACATGGGTACCTTGCCCCGGAGCTTGCGGATGGTTTCTATGACCTGGGGGACATCCTGGGGATCCCCGGGACCGTTGGAAATGAAAACTCCGTCCGGCTTCATGAAGATGATCTCCTCCGCCGGAGTGTCGAAGGGGACCACCGTCACATTGCAGCCGATGCTGTTCAGGCTGCGGATAATGTTCAGTTTGATGCCGCAGTCGATGGCCACCACATGGAAGGCGGCGTCTGCAGTGCGGGAATACCAGCGCTTTTTGCTGCTGACCCGGCTCACCTGGTCGTGGGGCAGGGGAGTCTCCCGGATAATCTTAAGGGCCTCCTCCACCGGCGTTTCCGGAGAGGTCATGAGTACCCGGCGGCTGCCCAGATCCCGGATACTTCGGGTGAGCTTGCGGGTATCAATGCCGGAAATTCCGGGTATGTTGTTCTCCTCCAGCAGCTCCGAAAGACTCTTCACGGCCCTGAAATTCGAAGGGGAGTCGTTATAATCATACACAATGAGGCCCCCGATGTTGGGAGCCTTGCACTCGTAATCCTCATCCGCAATGCCGTAATTGCCTATGAGGGGATAGGTCATGACCACCATCTGGTCTGTATAGCTCAGGTCGGAAACGATTTCCTGATACCCCGCCATGGAGGTATTGAAAACGATTTCGCAGACCCGGTTCATGGGGGAGCCGAAGCCGTATCCGTAGTACTGGGAGCCGTCCTCCAGCACGATCTTTCTGTCGATTTGTTTCATAGGAATCCCTCTTTGATTTAATCCCACGCTTATGCACCGGGACAGTTGAATATTTGATTGCCGCTCATTGAATCCGTGATCTTCTATTACATGTGCATCGGATGCATTGTTTCCTGATATGTATATGACGGATCTGATAAT
>JABUST010000049.1 GCA_021442595.1 Lachnospiraceae bacterium
TCCTTCAGCAGCTCACGGCCCTTCAGGTCCGTCAGCTCGATGGCAAAGCATAGGCTCACCACCTCGGCGCCCACCTGCTCCACCAGCTCGCACATGGCCTTGCAGGTACCTCCGGTAGCCAGCAGATCATCCACGATGATGACCTTGTCTCCGGCCTTGACGGCATCCTTGTGCATCTCCAGCACGTTGGAGCCGTATTCCAGATCATACTCTTTGGAAACGACCTCACAGGGAAGCTTGCCGGGCTTTCTCACAGGAACAAAACCCTTATGCATGGTCACAGCCACAGGAGTTCCGAAAATGAATCCTCTGGATTCGGGGCCCAGAACCAAATCGAATTCCTTGTCCTTCAGATGCTCGCAGATCTGTCTGTTAGCCTCAGACAGAGCATCCGGGTCCTTGATCAGTGTAGTGATATCCCGGAACATGATTCCTTCCTTGGGAAAACCGGGAATGGTACGAATCGTATTTTTAAGATCCATGGCAGACCTCCTAAATATAATATGCGGAACAATTATAGCACAACAGGCTCCCCTTTGCAACGAAAGGGGAGCCTGTTTAAGCCACGAACACACCCGGGGATAGATGGCTGCTTCCGGGAGTTAATCACCGCAATTCCCGATCATGATCTCCTCAAACATGAGGACTCCTCACATGTGAGGAATCCTCATATATGGGGACGCAGGTGCTGCACCTTTATGCTAACACTCTCCGAGCCGTTATATCTGTCGATCTCCGCATAAAAGACTATGTCCATGGGAATATCCCGTAAAGGCCGGCTTCCCTGCATCAAAGCAGCCGCCTCCTCAGGCCCAACAGCATCTGCCAATGCCAGCTCCAATCTATCCGAATTAAAGCAGATGGCCTTGCCGGATCCCATCTGTGTACGGAAAAACAGGTAGAAAAACTTTCCTCCCTTCAGAGGTCGGATACCGGTGATATGAATATCCTTCATTGCCAGCAGGGGCTTCGTGTTTCCGGTTCCAAAGGGTCCCAGAGCCTCCATCCGCCGAATCATCTCCACCGTAATACCACAGGGATCGGCTGCTGCGTCAATATACACCACCGGCACCATATCTTCTGCCGACAGAGTGCAGTTTTCATTCATCCTGCGGCGCATAGCCTCCACCGCTTCGGCTTCCCGACCTTTTTCAGTCTTCAGAGTAAACCCGGCTGCCATGGTATGTCCTCCGAATTTAAGGAAGATATCCGCAACCCTGTTCATCTCGCCGAACATATCATAGGCTTCCGTGGACCGCCCGGATCCTTTGACACCCTCCACAGAGGAGGTAAGCACAAAGGCAGGACAGGAAAGCTTTTCCCGGATCTTTCCTGCCACCAGACCGGCAATGCTCTCATGAAGCTCGGGAAGGTATATGACCTTTACTTTATCCTCGCTTCTGATCTCTGCCTGCAGCAGACCATCCCGGATGCCCTCCTCTGTCATCTGCTGACGCTGTTTGTTCAGCAGCATCAGCTCCCGTGCCAGATTAGCGCATACGGCTTCGGAATCCGAGATCAGAATGTCCAGGAAACGGTTCTGAGAACCCAACCGGCCACCGGCATTGATCATGGGGCCCAGCACATAGCCGGCAGTGTATGTGGTAATTTCCTTCACGGATCCGGCCTTCATCATAGCCCGGATGCCGCAGGGAGGTTCTTCATTCAGCAGCTTCAGTCCCTGGTAGACCAGCTGCCTGTTGGACCTGGTAAGAGGCATTACATCACAGACAGTACCAAGAGCTGCATAACCCTTGACCCTTCTCAGGACAGAATCAGACTCTTCCTGCAGGCCTGCCCTCCGGAACATTGCCCGGATGAGCTGATATGCCACAAAAGCACCGCAGAGGGTCTTCTGGGGAGACCCATCTCCCTGTCTGTGGGGATTGACCACGGCATCCGCCTTCGGGAGAACATCCTTTCCCTCTCCGTCCAGCTCGATCTCATGGTGATCCGTCACGATCAGCTTGACGCCCTGCTCCTTCAGATAGACAGCCGTCTCAAACTCTCTGACACCATTGTCGCAGGTGATGGCCAGCCCGATGCCTTCCTGAACCAGTTCCCGGGCAATGCTCATGCCAAAGCCGTAACCGTCACCGATGCGCTCGGGAATACGGGTCATCAGATCCGCAGAAGGATACATACGACGTATTCCCAGATACAAAATGGCGGTGGAGGTCATACCGTCTACGTCATAATCACCAACAATGCAGATCCGCTGCCTGTTCTCCAGAGCCTCTGTCAGCAGATCCACTGCTCTGTCCATATGGAGAAGAAGGGAAGGATCAAAGATCGATCCTTCCCTGTCAATGAAACTCTCGTAGGACTCCTCCTTCAGACGACCTGCCAGGATTCTTGCGACGAAAGGATCCAGTCCGTATTTTTCTATCAGAGGAAGGGCCCGCCCTCCTCTGACGATCCATTTTTCTCTCAACATCATGCCCTTATATCAGCTGTTCTTGTGAATGGCCTTCTCCAGCATATACCAGATAGGAGTTGCGATAAATATGGAAGAATAGGTTCCTGCCAGCAAACCTACCAGCAAAGGCAGGGCGAACCAGCGCAGGGACTGTACTCCCAGAAGGAACAGCAGAAAGACCGTAATGATGGTGGTAAAGGAGCTGGCCAGAGAACGTCCCAGGGTCTGCAGGACACTGGTATCTCCCAGCTGCACCAGCTGGTTCTTTCTGAAATCGCCGCGGTTCTCCCGGATACGGTCAAAGACAACGATGGTGTTGTTGATGGAGTAACCCACGATGGTCAGCAGAGCCACGATGAAGGTATTGTTCACGGGAATGCGGAACAGGGTGTACATGGCCAGCATGATCAGCACATCGTGGATCAGGGGGATCAAAGCGCTGAGGCCGAAGCAGATATCTCTGAATCGAACCGTGATGTACAGCAGGATCAGAATACAGGTGATGACCGTAGACACAACGGCAGCGCTCTTCATTTCTCCGCTGATTACAGGAGAAATGGAGGACTCACTGATGAGGTCGGCTCTGTTTTCCGTATCCAATCCATAGATCCCGGCAATCCGGTCATACAGTTCGCTGATCTGGGCGGAGTCTATTTCTTTTACTTTGATGCTGATGAGGAAATCTCCCCCGGCACCGGCCACGGTCTGCACCTGAGGATTAGTATCCTTGCTGACCTCAGCGGCAATGGCTTCGATTTCGGACAGATCCTTTACCTCCTGATGAAGATCGAACTCCAGCATGGTACCGCCGGCAAATTCAATGTCCAGGTTAAAGCCCCGGAAGATAAAGGAAACGAGTCCCGCTAAAATGATGACGCCGCTGATCAGAAACCAGAGCTTTCTTTTTTCGATGATCTTCATTATGCCTTTACCTCCTTCTTTGCAGATTTCACACGGCAGTAGAGCTCCGGCTTGTCAGGCAGCAGCGCATGGAGCGAAGTGAGCAGCAGCCGGGAAACCACCAGTGCGGAAAACATGGACAGAAGGATACCGAGCCCCAAAGTCTGGGCAAAGCCCTTAATGGTACCGCTGCCGAAGAAATACAGCACCAGAGAGGCGATCAGGGTAGTAATGTTGCCGTCCAGAATGGCGGACAGAGCCTTGTTGAAGCCGTCCTTTATGCTGACCCGGATGGTGTGGCCCAGCTCCATCTCCTCCCGGATACGGGAGAAAATGATACAGAGCTTAAGGCCATGATCGAGAGCTTCCGCGGCAAGC
>JABUST010000010.1 GCA_021442595.1 Lachnospiraceae bacterium
CCTGCTTGTTTCCTTTGATGTAAAATTGACATTTTCATAACGATTCTATGCAGAGAGTTAATACTTATGTATAATGCAGTTATAGACAGCTAACAGCCCGAGGGGCATTTCTTTACCCCGGTCCTGATAAGCAGGGCTTATATCAAGAAGATTGTGCTGTCAGAAAAGGAGTTTTATATGGCTAAGAAAACCGCCGCTGTGGACGCGAAAGGCTTCCGCAAATTCGGCATGCGCGACAAGCTGGCATATGCTGCCGGTGATTTCGCATGCAACATGAGTTTTGCTCTGAAGAGCTACATGATGATCTATTGGACCCAGTTTATGAAACTGGATTCCTACATCTACGCTATTCTGCTGGTAGTCTGCCAGGTATGGGATGCTATCAACGATCCTCTGGTGGGAACGATGATCGATGCAGATCGCCATAAGTATCGCCGTAATAAGTTCCTTCAGTATATCTGGATCGGATCCATCGGACTCATCGTGGCCGGCGCTCTTTGCTTCCTGCCTTTCCCCAACCTGGGCAATGTGGTAAAGGGTATCCTGTTTATCTGCGGTTATGTGTTCTGGGATGCTTTCTATACTGTGGCTAACGTGCCCTACGGTTCCATGCTGCCGCTGATCACGGAAGAGCCCGGCGAGCGCGCTCAGCTGTCCAGCTGGCGTACTGCAGGTTCCCTGATTGCCGGCATGGCCACCGGTGTGCTGATCCCCATCCTGATCTACGATGCCTCCAACAACCTGAAGGGCGAGTCCCTCTGGATCATTGCTCTGATCATGGGCGTTGTGGGCTTTATCTTCTTCCAGCTGCTGCTTCGTTTCACCACCATCCGTGTTGATCTGGATCTGGAGATCGGTGAGGAGCCTCCCAAGTTCGATCTGTTCAAGTCTATTGGCAATTTCTGCAAGAATCGTCCTGCTGTTGGCGCCACTCTGGCTGCCTGCGCTATGTTCCTGGGTATGTACGGCGCAGGAACCGCCTCCACCGTTATGTTCCAGGCATACTTTAAGAACGCTCAGGTCTCCGGTCTGATGACTCTGGTGGGCTTTGTTCCCATGTTCTTCTTCATGCCCTTCATTGCTAAGATTGTTCGTAAGTTCGGTAAGCAGGAAGCTTCTGCCTTTGGTATTCTTTTCTCTGTTCTGGCTTGTGTGCTGATGCTGGTCCTTCCCATCGGTCCCAACGGAACCGGTATGCTGATCTATGTCGTTTGCCAGCTTCTGAACGGTCTTGGCGGCGGAATTTATCAGTGCGTTTCCTATTCCATGATGGCTGATGCTATTGACTACAACGAGTGGAAGTTCGGCGCTCGCGACGAAGGAACCATCTATTCTCTGCATTCCTTCTTCCGTAAGCTGGCCCAGGGCGTAGGCCCCTCCATCGGACTTGTCATCGCTACCGCCCTCGGCTATGTGGCAGCTATGGGAGCCGATCAGACTCCTGAGGTTGCTCTGACCATGCGTTATCTGGTTGCAGCCTTCTATCTGTTCGCAGCAGTTCTGCAGTATGTGGGCGTGAAGTTCGTCTACAATCTGGACAAGAAGACTCTGACCACCATGACCGAAGAGCTGGATGCTAAGCGCGCTCAGTAAATTAGCAAGGATCAGCGGTTTATCGTTCCCTTACGGAAGAGCGAAGCAAAGTGATTTTAAAGGAATCCGAGTGACTTAGAAAGGATTCCGGAGTGATTTCCGACAATTCGGAGTAACACAAAATAGAAAGTAAAGCTTTTTATTGGGAATGATAGAGATTCAATCAGGCAGTCATAGGCTGCCTGATATCTTTAATAATTGGGAAGAGGTAAATGAGATGATCGATCTGAAAGCAAAACCCTTCTATCTGAATGATGAACAGATCACGTGGGTGGAAGAAACCAAGGCAGCCATGAATCAGGACGAGAAAATCGGACAGATGTTTGTTATCCTGAAGGCTATTCCCGGTGCGGATGAGAATATGGTCAAAGGCATGCTGGCCCAGTCCCATCAGGGAGGACTTCGCTGGCAGGGCGGAGACATGGAAGCAGTGTATCAGCAGAACACGACCTTCCAGAAGTTCAGCAAAATTCCTCTTTTGATTGCCGCCAATTGCGATGATGGCGGAAATGGATGCCTTCCCAACGGTACCTATGTGGCTACAGCTGCCGAATGCGGTGCCGGTGAGGGAACGGAGAATGCTTATCATCTGGGTCTGGTGGCCGGTCGTGAAGCCTCTGCCATCGGCTGCAACTGGATGTTCAATCCTGTGGTGGATGTGTACAAGAACTGGAGAAATACCATTGTCAATACCCGCGCTTTCTCTTCTGATCCGCAGAAGGTTCTTGACAATGCTCGGGCATATATCCGGGGAATCAAGGATGCAAATCCCAACATGGCCGCCACTGCTAAGCACTTCCCCGGAGACGGTATGGAGGAACTGGATCAGCATCTGGCCCTGGGAGTCAACGGACTCTCTCCGGAGGACTGGGAGTCCAGCTACGGTATGATTTATCGCACTCTGATCAATGAGGGTCTGGAGGCTGTCATGGTGGGTCATTTCGCCATGCCTGAGTACAGCCGCAAGCTTCGCCCCGGAATCAAGAATGAAGAGATCATGCCGGCCACCCTGGCTCCTGAGCTGCTGACGGACCTTCTGCGCGGGGACATGGGATTCAACGGCGTCATCATCACCGATGCTTCTCATATGGTGGGTATGACTGCCATGAAGAAGCGCAGTGAAGCTATTCCCCTGGCCATCGCTGCCGGCTGCGATATGATTCTGTTTGCCAACGATATGGCTGAGGACATGCAGTTTGTCAAAGCGGCTCTGGAAAATGGCACCCTGACTCAGGAGCGGGTGGAGGATGCTGTTACCAGAATTCTGGCCATGAAGGCTCATCTGAATCTGAATAAGGAAGAGACTTTGGTTCCCGACCGCGCTCTGATGGAGAAGGTGGGATGCGAAGAGCATAAGAAGTATTCCGAGCAGGCTGCAGACACCTGTATCACCCTGGTGAAGGACACCCGCAGCTATCTGCCTCTGAATCCCGCGGAGAAGAAGCGCTGCTTCCTGGTTTACGTGGGATCCAGTCCCATTTCCAAGGGATGGAAGGGGGATCCGGTGAAGCAGGTTCTGGTGGAAGAGCTGGAAAGAGCCGGGTTCGATGTAGATGTATGCCCTAACTTCCACGAACTGGAAGTGGAGAACGGAGTTTCCTTCTGGAACTCAGTGAAGATGATGGACCACAGCCCCAGACAGGGATTTATTGACAGCCATGACTTTGCCCTGATCGTCATCAATGTGAAGGGCTATGCTCAGGAGAACTGGGTCCGTGTGAAGTGGAGCTGCAACCACTCCATGGAGCTTCCCTGGTACAATGAGGAGATTCCCACCATCGGCATGAGTCTGAACTATACCAATCACCTCATCGATATTCCGCAGGTACACACCTTCATCAACGCCTATGCGCCCCAGAGAGATCACATCCGGGCAGCCATCGAGAAGATGACCGGAAAATCCGAGTTCAAGGGCCATGCAGAGGATTATGTGTTCTGTGACAGATGGGACACCAGGCTGTAAGAGATTTGAAGGGGTTTTCGCCAACCCATTTTGGCCTATAACTCCAACTCTTTAACCCCAATATTAAAGGACCGAAGTCTTTGACTTCGGTCCTTT
>JABUST010000198.1 GCA_021442595.1 Lachnospiraceae bacterium
AGCATCGCCTTTCTTGGTTTCATATCCTTTTCAAGATAGCATCGTCCTTCTTGGTTTCAATTTTGATACTTCGTTTTCTGAATTGGAATTTTATAACACATTTGAGAAAACCATTTTCAGATTCGCACGCATCACCTTTCTTTCTTCCTTACAATAAAACTCAACAAGCCATTACAAATCAAATGGGAGGAATAAACTATGGCAAAGCTTAAAGTAGGTATCATTGGTATCGGTGAGATCGGAACCACCAAGCACTTGAGACAGCTTACCGCTCACCTGGACGAAGTAGAAATTACAGCACTCTGTGACCTTCAGGTCGAAAGATGCGAAAAAGCAAATTCTGATTTTGGAATCAATGCAGCCGTTTACACGGATTACAAAGAAATGCTGGAGAAAGAGCAGCTGGATGTAGTCCATGTGTGCACCCCCAACCCTCTCCATGCGGAGATGGCCATTGCAGCCTTCGGAAAGGGCGCCCATGTGTATTGTGAGAAGCCCATCGCCTGCAACTACGAGGACGCAAAGAAGATCCTTGCCGCAAGGGATGCAGCCGGAAAACAGCTGGCCAGCGGAACTCAGTGGAGATACAACACCGCTCCCATGGAGATGAAGAGAATGTTTGACAACGGCGAGTTCGGCGACGTGTACTATATCCGCTCCACCCAGCTTCGCCCGAGACGTCTCCCTGCCTATGGTGTCTATACAAACAAGGAACTTAACGGAGGCGGCGTCCTCATGGACGGAGGTCCTCACTCCATCGATCTTCCCATGTGGATGACTAACAATTATGACGTAGCTACTGTCCGGGGCGTTACTTTTGATAAGATGAAAAATTTCCCTGAAGGAAACGATCTTGGGCCCTGGGATCCTGAAAACTTTGATGTAGAAGATTCTGCTTATGCCATGATCACCATGAAGAACGGCGCCATGTTCTATGTGGAAACTGCATGGTGCTCCAACATGCTCCAGGAGGCTCCCGGCATCGTTTGTTCCGTAGCCGGTACCTTGGCCGGCGCCGACATGGTAGGCCCCGGATTCGAGAATTTTGTGCGTGTAACCAAGATGGTGGACGGCAAACTTACTACCACCACCACCGAACCGGAAGCTAAATACGATATGTGGGCATACGATATGGACAAGTGGGTTCTTGCCGTGACCACCGGAAGCGAACCCGCTGTAACCGGTGAGCAGGCAGCCGTAGTGACCCGTGTTATCGAAGCCATTTACCGCTCCGCCGAAACCGGCGAAACCATCGTGTTTGATTAAGGAGAATACAAAATGAAATACAGTTTATGTGCTGACATTATGTTTGTGGCCGTAGGTGAAAGAGGACCCATCTGGCCGGATACGGACAAGCTCATTGAGGCAATGCAGTTTGCCAAGGATAACGGTCTTACCGGTATCGAAATGTTCGGACTGGAGGAAAGAGATCTCGATCTTCTGGCCGCAAAAAATCAGGAGCTTGGCATAGAGATTCGTGCCTGTGTATCCGGTGGCGCAGTTTGGCTGGGTGATCCCGCAAAAACCGAAGCTCTGGTGGAAGCCTTCTGTGCAAGCGTCCCGAAAGCCAAGCAGGCCGGATGCTCCAAGCTGATCTTCAATGCCGAGTGCTATGATAAGACCATTTCCCGGGAAGAGGTATTGGCTGTCATGGAGAAGCAGCTTAAGCTCATTGCTCCTGTTGCAGAAAAAGAAGGCGTTACCGTACTGGTAGAGCCTCTCACCGGCGGTTTCTTCCTCTCCTCCGCCGAAGCCTTCGGTCTGATCAAAGCTGTTGACAGCTCGAATGTTAAGCTGCTCTATGATATCTTCCATTTCCAGAACATTGAAGGCAAAATCCTCACCACCATTAAGGAAAATCTTGACCTGATCGGTGACATCCACGGCGCCGGAGCTCCCATGAGAGCCGAGCTTACTGTGGGAGAGCTCAATTACGAGTTCATCCTGAACAGTCTTATTGAGATGGGCTACGAGGGGAACTTCTGCCTTGAATTCTTCACCTTCGAGAACAGAGCCGAGAAGGTTGCCGCCTCCTGCAGCATACTTCCCCGCTGAATTTACGCAGCTGCACTGTGCAAGTACCGGGGTTGCTGCTGTTTCCTCAATTGGAATGGACAAGTACCGGGGTTGCTGCTGTTTCCTCAATTGGAATGAGCAAGTATCGGTGTTCTCTTGTTATTCTTTCAATTAGGTACATTGCAGAGACTGCTGATTAATGCCAAAGAGCCTGACATCCCTTTCACAAGGATGTCAGGCTCTTTTCATAATTCTCAAGTTATAGGAAAGATATGTGAGAAAGCATTTTAGTGAAAATTTCCCCGGGATTTGTATGTGAAGCGATTTGCGGGAGATTACTCCTTTAGGATAAAGAAATGCAAATGGCTATTCTTTCTTTCATAAAAAAAATAAGTCTGCAGACGATTTTTCTGCTATTTCCTTGTGCCAGATTTCTTATTCATACGATACTAACATATAAGCACCTTTTGGAAAGGTCACCCTTTCCCAAAGGGAGCATCAGTATCAACAGACATAGGAGGAAGAAAATGAGGCCATCGTACTCAAACAACATACGGGAGTATGAAAAACGACGTCAGTATCTGCAGAAGAAAGCCCTTCAAGTAGAAAAAGAGATGAAGTCCCTCCCGGAGGGAAAGGTGTGGGTTCACCGGCAGAAGGGGAATAGCAGATACTATCTAGTCACCAAAGCAGACGGAGCCAAAAAAGAAGAATACGTCACCATAGATCGGGTGGAAGAAGCCAAAGGTATGATCCAAAAGCATTACCTAAAAAAGGTCTACAGTCGAATTCTTGATGAAATCGATGGGTTGACACGGGTAATATCTGCCATGCAAAAGATCGAAAGGCGTTTGCCGGAGGAAACCTGCAATCATCTGTCTGAATGGCGTCAAGAGGTGATTACTCCGTGCATTCTGAGCGATAATGAATATCGTGCCCGATGGGAGAAAGAAGAATATTCTCCTCTGGACTATGGCGTGAAACCTTCCGGATTTGTGACCGATAAGAACGAGCATGTTCGATCAAAGTCAGAGCTGCTGATTGCCAGCAAGCTTAACCAGATGAATCTTTCCTACAAGTACGAAAAGCCTTTGTTTTTGAAAGGACTGGGTATCATTTATCCGGATTTTACTGTTCTGAATACTCGTACAAGACAGGAGGTTTACATTGAACATTTTGGGATGATGGATGATAAGGAATATCTGGAAAATGCTCTGAAGAAAATAGCATTCTATGAGACAAATGGCTATCTTCCCGGGAAGTCCTTGATTTTCTTTATGGAAACAGGTACCAGTCAGATCAACATAAAAGCTTTGGAGAATGTCATAAAATCAACTTGCTTTTGAGAATGGGGTTTTGGAGGATGTCATGTAATCAGCTTGCTTTTGGGTATATTCCAAAAAAACAAGAGATTCCTGTATGGAGAAATAGGAATGAATTCAGTGTTGCCCTTCGGTTTATGAGACCGCAGGTCTACGCTTTTGTGTAATTATCTGTTTTCCGGCGTCTCGCCGGAAAGCGCCGGTCGCCGCTTTTTTCACTTCTCTCTTTTTGCAGCGACCTTGGTTGACTCAAGTGTCTACGGTAAATTGCAGATCGCACTTTTCCGGCGTCT
>JABUST010000149.1 GCA_021442595.1 Lachnospiraceae bacterium
ACTGGATCCGCTTGTGAACTGGATCCGCTTGTGAACTGGATCCGCTTGTGAACTGGATCGATCCACTTCTGACTAACTATTGTCGCAAGTGGATTCCTCATTATTATCCATAACAACCGGATCCATCACCGGAAAAGGATACCGCAGCCATTCTCATAGGCCACCAGTACATCCTGGGGATAGCCCTCTCCTGCAGGTGCTCCCACAGCCTCTCCTGCTGCCTTCTTTGTCAGGATGTTCTCCGCGCAGGCCAGCAGATCCTCTGCCAGCTTCGACTCCACAGGGCAGGTGTTGTGGCAGCAGTAGACCTTCGTAAAGAGCCCTTCGTCTGCCATGGTCTTGAGCTTCTTAAGAGAGCTCACATAATCCGTCATGGATCTGTGATCACCGAACATGTAGACCGGACCGAAGGATACGGAATCTCCGCTGAACAGGCTTCCCGTCTTCTCCTCCAGCAGGCATATGGAACCGGGGGTGTGTCCGGGTGTATGGATGACCTTCAGCTGCCGATCTCCCAGATCGAATACCTGTCCGTCCTCCAACGGAAGCAGTCTGACTCCTGCATTATCCTCCTGGGCATGAACTGCGTCTGCATCGGCGGGATGTACCCAGGCCTCCTCAAAAGCGGACAGATTGGCGGTGTGGTCGTGATCGGAATGAGTCAGGACCACCGTGACGGGAAGGTCAGTGATGTCATGAATGAAGCTCTTAATGTCCGTGGGAGCTGCGCCGGCGTCCAGCAGCAGGGCTCCCTCGCTTCCCAAAATGAGGAAGCTGCGGACCATAACCTGATCCATGGCAATGATGTTGTGCTCAAAATCTTTGCGGGTGGTGGGGAAATCAAAACTCATGATAAACCTCCTTGATGTCTTCAGGTCAATTATACGCCTCGGAATTTTTCTGTAAAGGTTTGCAAGCCCGGAGTCTTGGACGCAAATAGGTGCTTGTGTATTTATTTACACATATTTTGAATTAGCTCCGTCCCTCTGCCGAGAGATTATTGTCGGACATCATCCTGCTCCGTCCCTCTGCCGGGAGATTATTGTCGGGCATCATCCTGCTCCGTCCCTCTGCCGGGAGATTATTGCCAAATCTCTGCTGACATCCTCTGCCGGGGGCTCTTTTCATGTTTCCACAGGCAACGTATCTCTTCCAATGCTGTATTGCCGTATCACAGCAGGTGTATACCGCTTGGCTCAGCGACCGAGGACCTTCCGGAACACCTTTACGATGTCCTGCATGTCCTCTGCCTCTGCCAGCAGCACATTCTGAGTCAGATACACATTCCAGGGGGCAGCCTCTTCCACTGCCTTGCAGTCATCGGAGGCGGCCATAGACCCGGACTCCAGCGCGCAGCTGGCAAAGGTCACAGCCGATCCGGACACGGGCGCGCACATGCGCCTGAAGTTGGCGGAGCTGAACATGACGTCCCTGTACAGGGGATTGTAGGAGGCAGAGACAGGAATTCCCTCTGCGCTCACCCGGCGGATCCACTCCTCCCGGCTCATGCCCAGCACATCCTTTTTCAATGTCATGGTGAACAGGTGGTAAGCGTGGCAGGTGATGCGCTCGTCCTGGGCGGGCAGTTCCAGCCAATCCTCATCCTTCAGTAATTCTCTCAGCAGGCGGGCGTTCTCCGTGCGCTTGGCCATCTGTCCTTCCAGCTTGTCCATCTGCACATGCAGAATGCCTGCCTCCCATTCAGCCATGCGGGCATTGGTCCCCATGAGGACCAGGCCTCCCAGCTCGGCGGAGCCTTCCAGCGCTCGGCCGCTGGTGTGATAATGCCAGCACTCGGCAAAAACTTCCTTATTATTTGTAACGATCATGCCGCCCTCGCCGGCAGGCAGATTCTTCGTTTCCTGGAAAGAGAAGGTTCCCACGTCTCCGAAGGATCCTACTTTGCGGCCGCGGAAAGAGGCGCCGTGAGCCTGGGCGC
This sequence comes from Lachnospiraceae bacterium, assembly GCA_021442595.1. Lineage (GTDB taxonomy): Bacteria > Bacillota > Clostridia > Lachnospirales > Bianqueaceae > RUG760. The sequence goes on from JABUST010000149.1 coordinate 1,940, forward strand.
AGTCCTCGATGACCTTCAGGCCATGAGCGGACGCAACTGCCATGATGGCGTCCATATCGCAGGGGCGGCCTGCATAATGCACGGCAATGATGGCCCTGGTTCTGGGAGTGATGCGTCGTTCCGCATCGGCTGCGTCCAGCAGCATGGTGGCGGGGTCAATATCGGCAAAGACCGGGGTGATGCCGCAGGCGCAGACGGCGGATGCGGTGGCAATGAAGGTATAGGCTGGCAGGATGACCTCGTCGCCGAAGCCCAGGCCCAGGCCTCGCATGGCGATCTCCAGAGCCTGGGTGCCGTTGTTGACGGCGATGCCGTATTGACAGTCCTGGAATGCGGCGAAACGGCTGGCGAAGGACATGGCCTGGTCACCCAGGGTGCCCCACTGGCCTGCGTACAGGACCTTGCGGAGCATTTCCTCCTCCGCTTCACCCCACTGGGGCCAGGAGGGGAAGGGCTTGGTGCGCAGAGGCGAGGTGGAGGCGGGCATTGATTCAACGGCAGCTGCCTGCTCTCCTTGGGATGCTATCTTATCTGCAGTCTGAGATGATTCATTATTCACTTTCATGCTCAATTCTTGCTTTTCTTCCTCGGTTACACTCTTTGATATATGCATTGCTTCATCCATGGTCGGGTTCCTTTTTCTTTCTCATTCAGGGCTTGATGGCTTTTGTCGAAGTCTTTCTTCCACCAGCTCTCAATCAGTGATGGGCTGCTTTTATCGAAGTCTTTCTTCCACCAGCTCTCAGTCAGCGATGGGCTTCTTTCATCAAGGTATTTCAGACATCCGCTTACTTCTGCTCTCTCTGGCGCTTGCCACAAGTTCTTCCGGCGACTTTATCCGGCATCTTTCAGCGGACCGCTTCAGGTTCCTTCGCTGACTTGATTTTACATTTTTCAGCAGCTTGCTTCAGGTTCTCTCGGCAACCTGATTTTTTCTCCCAACAGCCTACTTCAGCTTTTCTCAGCAGCCTACTTCAGCTTCTCTCAGCAACTCGCTTCAGATCATCTCTGCCGCGGCTGATTTTCTCGATGGCCTCAAGAAGCAGGTCCATATCGGCCCGCTCCCCCAGCAGAGAGGTGTGATAGAGCCAGCAGCCCTCCTCCAAAGCCATGCGCTCGTTTCCGGGAAGCTCCTTAGTGGGGTCCGTGAAAGTTCGGCCGGTGAGACGGGTGAAATCGTCGCTGTACAGGAACTGTGCTTTATAAAGGGGATCGGAATAGCCTTCGCCGGGAACGGCCACGTTTTCAGCGGCAAGAGCCCGGATGAAGTCTCTGCGGCTGACGCCGGAGAGGCCTTCCTTTTTATACTTGAAAACGAACAGATGCAGGGAATTGCGGGTGATGCGAGGATCCTCGTCCAGCATTTCCAGGAAGGGGAACTTTACCATCTCCCGGCTCAGGTAACGGGCATTTTCCTCTCTCTTTTCAATGTCTGCATCCAGCCGGAGCATGCGGGCCCGGAGGACAGCGGCTTGCCATTCGGGCATGCGGGCGTTGGTGCTGACCACGGATCCGATGGGATCCACAATGGAGGATGCGCCTGATTGAGATGTCCTCGTCTCCTCAGGGAAGAAAGCCGAAGCAGAGGCCTCCGGAGACTGATCGTTTTCC
>JABUST010000169.1 GCA_021442595.1 Lachnospiraceae bacterium
GGCTGTCCACTTGGCATAGAGGGTTACATCCTCAGCGGGCATGGTGTCTGTCCGGAAGTTCCAGGGGGTGGTGCAATTCGTATCCTTATACCATCCTCCGAAGGTGTAGCCCGTGTCCGTAGGATCAGCAGGCTCCGTGACCTTTTCGCCGTACTTAACGGTTTCCGCTGCCGGAGCGGTGCCGTGACCCTGCATGTTATAGGTCACATTGTAGGAATTGATCTGCCATTTGGCATAGAGGGTAATACTCTCGGCAGGCATGGTATCTGCTCCGAAGCTCCATGCATTGCTGCAGTCTGCTTCTTTATACCAGCCTATGAATGTGTAGCCGGTTTCCGTAGGAGCAGTAGGCTCTTGGACCTTTTCGCCGTACTTGACTGTCTCAGCTGCCGGAGCAGTACCGTGACCGTTTGCACTAAACGTTACATTGAAGGAATCTGCTGTCCACAGCGCATAGAGGGTTACATCCTCAGCGGGCATGGTGTCAGATGAGAAGACCCATGCATTGGTGCAGACTGCTTCCTTATACCATCCGCCGAAGGTATATCCGGTGGCGATAGGTGCAGCAGGTTCCGTAATCTTCTTGCCGTATTTGATGGTTTCCGCTGCCGGAGCGGTGCCGTGGCCCTGCATGTTAAAGGTCACATTGTAAGAATTCACATTCCATACAGCGTAAAGGGTGACATCCTCATCCGGCATGATCAGGGTATCGCCGGACTGATAGGTAGTTCCCTTGCCGTCCGCCTGCGTATTCCATCCGCCGAAGGTGTAGCCTGTTATCTCCATACTGCCGCTGCCGGCTACCTTTAATCCGTAACCCTCCACGTAAGGCGCAGCATCCGAAGGCGCGCTGCCTAAGAGGTCTAAACTGCCGCTGTTGGCGCTATAAGTAACACCGTGGAAGCAGTCAACCACCGGATCGGAATAGATATAGTCTTTACTTTCCGAAGTGGATTTACTGCCGAATCGGATGATAAAGCTGTAGCTTCCGTTATCACTGACTACCATATCCGCCGTACTGGGAACCTTGCCGTCCTCTTCCTGTAGAGACACGTTGGAAACATCCGGCATTTCGGTTCCCGGGAGGATTTCCTTTATGATTGTAAAGTAGTCATTTGTGGGAACAGAAAGCTTGATGATGGCCTTATTATTGACCACATCCTTCTCCACTGTATAGCCGGGAATGGGCTGGGGATCGTCTGCATAATAGATCTGATTTGCACAGCCCGGTACACCGAAGGGAGCTGCACCGATGATGGTATCTGTAGCCTTGGGAAGTTCAGGATGTCCGGAAGCAGCGGGGACGATGTCTTTTCGTCCCTGCATCACATGAAAACTGGTGATGCCATCGTTGCCCTCAAAGGAGCCTGTGCTGCCGCCTTGAATAGAGATCAGAGAGGATGGAAGCTTAACATCTCCCTTGATTTTGTTATTCGCAAAGGAGTGGGTAGACAAGAATTTCAGACCTTCGTTCAGAGACAAGGTCGTTAATTGATTGTTCATAAAGGCATAGGAGCCGATAGTTCCCAGAGAATCCGGGAAGTCGACCTCTGTCAGCCCGCAGTTTGCAAAGGCAGTGCTGCCGATTTCCTTCAGACCCTCGTTAAGCTTCAATTTACCAATAGTCGTATTCTGAAAAGATGCATACCCCACCTTCTCAATGGTACTCGGAAGAGTAACAGAAGCAAAGGATTTGCAATTGGCTAATGCGCTATCACCAATAATAGTGATAGTCTCCTCCAGCACTTCCTCGCTGCCGGGGAGTTTATAGCTGATCTTTTCCGGAATGACCAGATCCACATCCGAACCGGTGGGACCAAGATACTTGGCAAGAACCTTAGTCTTCGTGTTAAATTCCCAGTTTCCGTCCTCTGTGAGAACGATGAGAGGAGGCGTCGTCTTATCCTTCCATTTGATGGAAGCATAGTTTGCTCCCCAGGGTGCGTCGGGAAGAGAATCCTCTGTGTTTCCCGGAACATTGATGGTAGTCAGGGTTTTAGTGGAAGAGAACAGGGTTGCCAGGGATTTCAGATCCTTCAGAGCAGAGCCATTGGATTCATCACCGATGGTGACCTCACTGAGCTTGCTGCAGTTAACAAACGCACTCGCCCCCAGACTTTTCACATTTGAAGGAATTACAATAGACTGTATAGAGGTATAACCAAATGCGTTATTTGCAATGACGCTTAAGCTTTCAGGCAGAGTAACAGTTAATAATTTAAAGCAGCTATAGAAAGCGAAATTTCCTATAGATTCCACGCAGCTGCCTGACTCGAAGGATAAGGAAGTAATGACAGCTTTACCGGTTGCCTCCATAAAAGCACCGGAGTTGATGGCCACCACATCTTTGGAAACACCTTTGTTATTCTCGATGGCCTTGGGAATGACGACCTTTCCTTCCGTATGAGTGGTTTTATCAGAGCAGAGAGTGCCATCTTCATGAAGACCGGTTTCTGCATTGTATGCCTTCAGACCGCAGAGCAGACCGGTATCACTGTTGAATACAAAGCAGGAGCTGTCTCCATTTGGCTTCCACTTTACATAAGAATAATAGGCATTCCAGGGCTGGCCGGGAATGCTTCCCGGAGCATGCTCCGTCAGATCCAGTGTACATTTTGCATAATAAAAAGCGTAGTTGCCGATGCTGGTCACAGAAGCAGGAATCTTGATGGTGCCTGTTAGACTGTTAACATGAGACATAAAAGCATTGCTTCCGATGGTTTTTAAATTCTCAGGAAGTATCACCGTCTCTAAGGATCCGCAGTTATAAAAAGCAGCAGCGGGAATGTCCTCAATGTTGTAGCCGGACAAATCGATTTTAGTCAGCTTGGAACAGTTTTGGAAGCAGCCACTTCCCAAGGTGGTCACCGTTAAGGGCATATTGATTTCAGCAAAAAGGTTTCCTTCAAAAGCGAAATTTCCCAGTGTGGTAAGGGCACTTCCGGCTTCAAATTCCACCTTTGTAAGTCCTGCGCCGTAAAAGGCCTTCTCGCCGATGGCTGTGATGACTGTCCCGTCGGTATGGGTGGCCGGAATGGTGATCTCGCTTGGAGACGAAGCTGCCTGGTAGTTGTAGCCTGTAATCGTATCGTGAGCATCATTGAACTGCAGCCATGGCATAGTATCTTCCGTACTTGCAGCATATGCATATTGTCCCGCAACAGGCATCAAGCCGATGACCATAAGCATCACCAGTGCCATTCTGAGTATGCGTCTCTTCATAAACAACTCCTTCAGATTTATGTAAAATTCATAGGAAGAACATAGTTACTCATCTAATTATAAATTGATTTCGAAGTCGCAGTCAATATACTTTGCGATGCTGGCATAAAGCCAATGTGGGTAGTACAGAACCCAAAAATACGTTAAAATGTATTTGAAATAAACAGCCGTTATTGAATTCACACTGCCGAGAACCTGGGGGATTACAAATAATGCATGAAATATCAGATCAAATACTGCAGATTGCGGACAAGCATTTTAACTTAAGCGCAAAAGCGGAACAAAACGTAAAGGCCACAAG
>JABUST010000080.1 GCA_021442595.1 Lachnospiraceae bacterium
TCTTGATGAATATCCATATGCTTCATAAATCTGCACCAGGACATCAAACATGTATGCCAAGATATGTCCTGATCCCATACAAGGATCAATCCACTTGATGTCTTCCGGCTTGAGCTTGGCATACTCTTTTCTTATCTCTGCAAGCTGCGGCTGGACAGGCTTAAAGGCCTCCTACTCACTCCCGAACGCACGCGGAACCACACAGTGGTACGACGTTCCCGAGTACTTCTGGGAGCTTGCTGAGCAGACAAACAAGGATGCAGTCATCTCTTTAGCTCTCGGCTTCAGCTTTGATCCTTCATCCGTAGCAGACCAGGTTACCGCCTGCACGAACGTATACAATCAGTACTATCTGCCTCTCATCAACGGTGAGGTCAATGTTGATGAGGTACTCCCCGTATTCCAGCAGGCTCTGCGTGATGCAGGCATCGACAAGATCGCTGCCGAGAAGCAGGCTCAGCTCGACAAGTGGCTTGCAGCAAAATAATTGTGTATCCGGTAACGGTACAGCCGAAGGGCTGTGCCGTTATCTCTTTTCAGGCCGCCCGGTCCGTAATCACAGAGCGCTGCGATAATCTCACCGGCCTCTGGGGCAGCCACGAAAAAAAACCGGCCATCTGCAGGATTTCTGCTCAGATGACCGGTTTTCTTTAATCTGCGAGAAAGCCGATAACACTGTGTGCCGCTGTATTTCCCTCTCCTACCGCCTTTGCGATCTGATATGGCGCTCCGGTGCAATCACCGCAGGCAAAGCAGCCCGGAATATTCGTCGCCATCCTCCGGTCCACCGTCACCGCTCCGTCCTCTGACGCCAGAGCGGGAAAAAGTGTTGTGGGGGCAATGGACGTGCGCATACAGAACAGCCCGTCGACGGCGAGCTCCTCGCCCTCCCCTACGGTAAGGGAACTGAGTCTTCCGGTACCGTTGACGGAAACGATGCGCTGGTTCCGAAGCTCGATATTATCACGTTTCACAGTGCAGTTCTGATAATAAGGGAACAGATATACTTTCTGAGCAAGCTCCGCCAGATAGAGGATCTCGTGCTCAAACCGGGAATCGGCACAAACGACGGCAATTGTTTTTCCCTTATACAGAAATCCGTCACAGGTCGCACAATAGCTGACTCCCTGCCCGAGAAGCGCCGCCTCGCCGGGAATCGTCCGGCTTGCTGACACGCCCGTTGCCAAGATCAGCGTTTTGGCCTGAAACAGTTCATTTTCCGCCAGAAGCGAAAACCTGCTTCTTTTGGAATACATCACCTGACTCACCATCCGGTCCGTCACTTCAAGCCCCATATCCGCAACGTGCCGGATAAAGCATGCATTCAGCTCGGCGCCGCTGATCATCGGAAGCCCCGGATAATTGGCTATTTTTTCCGATATCATCACTTTTTTGGACATGGACTTGCTTCCGAACCATATTATATTCTTTTCATGAAGCTTCAGATTAACCGCCGCCGAAAGCCCGGCAGGCCCCGTTCCGATGATGGCACAGTCGTACATCAGTATCCTCCCCAATCAGACTGATCGTGCCCTGCCGGGATAACCCGGCAAGGCGTTTTCTTATACGTATTATTCATAAAGAAGAGCCGCAATATGCTCTTCAATCATTTCCTTCGGCATAACGCCGACAGTACGGTCTACGACTTCCCCATCCCGGATAAACAGCATGGTCGGAATGCTGTTTATACTGTATTCACGCGTAATACCCGGATTGTGCTCTGTGTTGAGCTTAATAAACCGGATGTAGTCCATCTCTGTCGTGACCTCTTCAAAAATCGGAGCAAGAATCCGGCAGGGATTGCAATGATCGCCGTAGCAGTCAACCACCGAAAACCCCCGGGATATCAGTTCATGGAAATTGTCGTCCTTAGCATCTATATAAGCCATTTCAGAACCTCCTCAAAGCCCGGCCAGTGCATTTTTTATGAGTATCTCTTTTGAACCCTCGAGGTATACCACCTCCATGAAATATGTCATATTGACCCTCGACATGATTCCGTCATAGTCGCTGTAATCCAGATCAAAAAGTTTAACACAGTCAACGATTCTCGCCGCTGTTTCTTCGGGACCGTAGTGTATTCCGCCTGCATTGGCGATGGCAATCTGCAGGAGGTACTCACGGAAATGGTCCGTATTCTCGGCTGCCCGTTCCTCGATTTCACGGTCGTACAGCACCGGATCGGCTGCGATTTCCATTGCATTTTGTCCTTTGCCCATCAGCTCAAGCTCAAAAAACATCTTTGCACGGGCATAGGCCCAGGCCTTCATCTCGGCCTCATCGATGCTGTATTCAGATTTTTCAAGCGCATTTTTGTAGAACCATGCCGCGATCTGCTCGGCAAGAGCCTCCTTTTTCCTGTTCTCAACGGACTGCCGGCACCATTCCCGGTATTCGGAAATCGTGTTCACACCGTCGAGCTGCTCGAGCTGTACCATTTTATCACTGACAACGGTATTGCTGTGCCGGCTGATTTCCTCCACAGAAAGCTCCACATGAAGTCCGCCGAGTTCTGTCGCGAAGGACTCCCCCTGCTTCTTTCCGACTGCATCCTTTTCTGCCTGCTCCGCCCCGGGAAGCTCTTTTCCGGGATAAAGCAGAACTGTTCGGCTGCGGTACAGGCCCTCGGTCATGCATCTGCATTTGACGGAATCGCCCTCCGCTATGACTTCGGGATGCTCCACGATCAGATGCTTGACCCGAAGCTGTTCCATGCATGAGTCGATCTCGTCCTCGGTGACATTGACACCGGAATATTCATCAGGCAGAGTGTCCTCCATATAAGGATAAAGCCGCTCCACACGGGAATTAAGATCATATTTATGACAGGCTATTATATCCGTATGAAGCACTCGTTCATAAAGCGAAAATGCTTCTTTACTCATTTTATCGGGCGTAAGCATATATTAAATACCTCTTTTCGAAAACACTTGAAAGTAGGGATTGTCCTTAACCTCCTCCGGGGTTCCGCAGGCTTCGATCTCTCCGTCCTTCAAGATAATAATATAATCCGCCATTTTGGCTGCAGCATAATTATGTGCAATGAGAACCGTGGTCTTCCCTTTCATCAGATTCGCCAGGGCCTCCGTAACGGTACGCTCGCTTTTTATGTCAAGATTGCTGGTGGATTCATCCAGCAGAAGATAGTCGGGATTTCTCATCATCGCACGGGCAATCGCAACACACTGCCTCTGTCCGCCGGAAAAATTACACCCGTCCGGTCCCATTTCGGTATCAAAGCCGTCAGGGGTCCCTGCGGCAAAGGCATATACGTTTGCACGCTCTGCCACGGTTCTAAGCTCCTTCTCCGACACATTCCTGATAACTCCGCAGCAGATATTTTCCCTGATACTGCCGGACATCACCATATTGTCCTGAGAAACAATACTGAAGACTCTTCTCCAGTCCTCCAGACAGTAATCCTCTATATTCCGGTCCCCGTAGCAGATCCGCCCTGATGTCGGCTGATACATCCGCTCCAGGAGCTTAAAAAGAGTTGTCTTTCCG
>JABUST010000133.1 GCA_021442595.1 Lachnospiraceae bacterium
GCTGTTGCCGGCTGCTGCCGCCTGGGCACTCACCATGACCTCCGGAAGCGTGGTACCGATGGACACCACCGTGGCGCCGATGAGAAGCTCCGGAAGCTTGAAGCGGTGGGCAATGCCCACAGAACCGTCAACAAACCAGTCACCGCCCTTGATCAGAAGAACGAAACCGACTGCAAAAAGAAGAATGGGAACTAACAACTGCATACTCTTACTCCTTAGTCCATAGTTTAGGATTACTTCGGATTATACCATCATCCCATATCCCGGACAATGACTTCATCCTCTTTGACACTGCAGGGAAGATACAGGATCTTTACCCCTGCCTTTTGGGCTTCCTCCAGCGCTTCTTTGAAGGCAGCGTGGGTCTCCGAATTAGGCAGCACCCGGGTGATGCCCTCCATCTGGATCACAAAGCAGAGGATCCCTTCGTATCCCTGCTTCACAGCTTCCGTCAGCTCCCGAAGATGCTTCAGGCCCCGCTCCGTAGGCGCATCGGGGAAATAACCCATGCCACCGATTTCCAGAGTACAGCCCTTCACCTCCATCAGGATCCTATGCAAGACGCCCTGCTCCATCTTCTCCATATAGAAGTCGATTCTGGAAGAGCCATAGGTGTACTCCGGACGAATCAGATCGTATCCCTGCTGCCGGAGCCATTCCAAAGCGATCTTGTTGGGCGCCTGGGAGTCAATGTTGACCCAGCCAAGCCCCTCTTTCCAAACCGTAACCAGATCGAAGCGTGTGCTCCGGTTTGGATTGTCGGACCCCTCCAGCAGGACCTTTGCTCCCGGAAGAAGAAGCTCCCGGCACCTACCGGTGTTCTTCACATGAACGGTCTCCATGTTCCCCTCCAGCATCACATGGGCAATGAAGCGGTTAGGTCTGTCCAGAAACAGAGCGTGACGGATATTGTGATATCTCATTATACTTTTTCCTCATCCATTTTTATTTGCCTTTTTCGGCAAAATAGAAATCAGAGGTCTATTATACCATGAATTGGGCAACATCCACCAAAAGGCTCCCCATGTTGGTTCGGATATTATTCCTGATATCCTTTGACGAAGTCATGACATAAGAGTATCATTGGCTCTATGACGATTATCTGTATATCTGACAAAGGAACATAACTATCATGGCGAAATTACAGACAAAAGAAGAGAGGGACCTGCTCTTCAGCAGCGCACCTGTGGGCAAAGCCCTCATGACCATGGCCATTCCCACCATAGTCTCACAGCTCATCAACCTGATCTACAACATGGCGGATACTTTTTTTGTAGGCCGTACAGGCAATCCCTACATGATCGCGGCCGTATCCGTTTCCTTCACTCTGTTTCTGTTTAATATCCCTCTCAGCGGTCTCTTCGGTGTGGGCGGCGGCAGCTACATTGCCCGTCTTCTGGGAAAGCAGCAGTATGACAAAATCAGTCACATCTGTGCCTTCAGCATATACGGCTCCCTTGCACTTACGCTGGTCTACTCTCTGGCCGTTTTTCTGACTCTGGAGCCTCTGCTGTACCTGCTGGGGGCCTCCTCCGAAACCATCGGCTTTGCTAAGCAGTATGTAATGGTGGTGGTCATCATAGGCAATATTCCTACGGTGGTTTCCGCCACCATGTCCCACATGCTGAGAAATGCAGGTTATTCCAAGCAGGCAGGCTTCGGTCTCTCCGGAGGCGGAATCCTGAATATTTTGCTGGATCCTCTGTTTATGTTTGTCCTCATGCCTGACGGCTATCAGGTACTGGGTGCGGCCATCGCCACCTGCCTGGCTAACACCGCTACCTTGATCTACTTCATTCTGGTCATTCAGCGCACCAAGGATGAGACCGGTCTTTCTCTGGATATCAGAAATGTGAAGGTGGACAAAGAGGATGCAGTGGAGATATTCAAGGTAGGCATTCCTTCTGCCATCACCACTCTGCTCATGGACTTCAGCAATATGTTCCTGAATGCCTCCATGGCTGCCCACGGAGATCTGCAGATGGCTGCCTACGGCATCGTGGGAAAGATCGAGCGTCTTTCCAATGCCATCTGTCTGGGCATCTCCATCGGCTCTCTGCCTCTCATCGCATTCAATTTCTCTGCAGGGAACTTCAAGCGTATGAAGGCCATCATAAAGGCTGCTATTTTCTCCTCCCTCTGCGTGGGACTTTGCAGCATCGGAATCTATCAGCTCTTTGCAGCACCCTTGGTACACTTCTTCATCAGCTCCAAGGGCAATGCCCAGGAGGTTGCCCTCACCGTTTCCTACGGCATCTCCTTCCTTAGGCTCCGCTGTTTGAATGCCCCCTTTACCGGTCTGAACTTTGCTGCCAACAACACCTTCCAGGCCACCGGAGACGGCAAGCTGTCTCTGATCCAGGCCTTCATCCGTCAGATGCTTTTGTATGTTCCCCTGATCTTCATTTTGGATAAACTGTGGGGAGAGACCGGACTGATGCTCTCCTATCCGGTTACGGAGGTGGTCAGCTGTCTGGTGGCCCTGCTGCTGCTTATCAACAAATTGAAAAAACTGTCTGCCGGAAAGACCGCTGTGACTACCTGATTCCGGTGATCCTGATAAGGAATCTCATCTTATCATCACACATAAACAGACTTGTCGAATATTGTTGGTAAAGGTTCGGTCGTATCATAAAAGAACGGATCTCATAACAAAAAACAGAGGCTTCGCAGCCTCTGTTTTTTGTTACGGACTTTCAAAAATCGCCCATAACTCTCATTTATTCTAATCGTTGATCAAGAAGCAGGCATCAGAGCATCTCCAGCATCTGCCGGGGATTATCCGCAGCCTTCACTTTGCCGATATACTTGACGATGATCCCCTCCTCATCAATCAGGTAAGTGGTACGGATGGTGCCCATGGACACCTTTCCGTAATTCTTCTTCTCTACCCAGGCGCCGTACATCTCCAAAACCTTGTGGTCCGGATCGGACAGCAGCGTAAAGGGAAGCCGGAAATTCTGCACAAACTTCTTGTGGGATGCCACAGAGTCCTTGCTCACGCCGATGACCACTGCCCCCTTCTCCAGAAAATGAGGATACAGCTCTCCAAACCCACAGGCCTGCTTGGTGCAGCCGGGGGTATTATCCTTGGGATAGAAGTACAGAACGACTTTCTTTCCTCTGTAATCACTTAAGGTATGCACCGTTCCGTTCTGGTCCTGTAAAGAAAAATCCGGTGCCTTGGTTCCGATATCAGGCATGACTTTGTCCTCCTTACTGTCCTTTTTTATCTGCGATGAGGGGCTTGATAAGCTTATAGATCCTGCCCGCTTTTTCGCTGTCCTTTAAAAGCTTACTCAAAGCATTGCTGACGCCCTGCTTGGTCTTATATTTGTGGATGATTTTCAGGACCATCTCCGCTTCCTGCTTGTTTTCAATGACAGCTTCCACGTCCTTCAATTCAGGGGCTTTTGATAAAGGCTGCTGTTTAGTGCTGTTCTCAGGCTGGTCTTTCTTGGCAGCCTGTGGCTGCTGTTT
>JABUST010000047.1 GCA_021442595.1 Lachnospiraceae bacterium
GATGAATTACGAAGCAGAATATGAGATGGCATTCAAATAGTGGCAACAGAACCTGACTTCACAAAAACTTGCCGTAAGGCGAGACAATAATTACAAATATTATTACCAAACAAAGGCATCCGATGAGATCTCTCCCTCCGGATGCTTTTGTTCTGCTCAGATATTCTCATTTTTCAGTGCGTCCATGGGATTATCGTTTTTGATTTTCCCGGTGACAAAGAGCATGGTTGCAAATACCAAGACAAATACACTTCCCACTGCGATGATGACCCCTAACCAGGGGATATAGAAAGGCATTTCATTCTGGACAGCAGCTCTAAAGGACGGAAGGGCTTGGAAATGTAGTCGTAGGCCCCGCCGTGAGACTGTGAAAAAAAATCTGTAAATTCAAACATCAAGGGTCTTCTATGATAGAATAAATCATAGGAGGCCTTTTATTATGGCAAGCAAAAAGAAAGAAGTTTACAAAGTTCAACCCATGACCGAAGGAAAGCGAAACATCATCAAGGGTCTGCTTGAAGAGTATGACATCGAAACTGCCGAAGATATTCAGGCGGCGCTTCGTGATCTGCTCGGCGGAACCATCAAGGAAATGATGGAAGCGGAAATGGATAATCATCTGGGCTATGAAAAGTCTGAACGGTCAGACAGTGATGATTATCGCAACGGTCACAAGAGGAAACCCATCAACAGTAGCTTCGGCAGCATGGAGATTGATGTTCCTCAAGACCGGAAGTCAACCTTTGAGTCTCAGGTAGTTAAGAAGCATCAAAAAGATATTTCTGAGATTGATCAGAAGATCATTTCTATGTACGCCAAAGGAATGACTACTCGTCAGATATCAGATACGCTGATGGACATATATGGGTTTGAGGCTTCTGAAGGCTTCATATCAGATGTAACAGACAAAATCATGCCTCAGATTGAAGAATGGCAGAATAGGCCGCTTGATGAGATATATCCTGTTCTTTTTATTGATGCCATCCACTACTCCGTTCGAGATGAGAGCATTATCCGGAAGCTTGCCGCATATGTTATCCTGGGCATCAACTGTGAAGGAAAGAAGGAAGTACTAACAATCGAGGTTGGAGAAAACGAGAGCGCCAAGTACTGGCTCTCTGTCCTTAACAGCCTTAAAAACCGCGGAGTCAGGGACATCCTTATTCTCTGTGCAGACGGCCTGAGCGGCATAAAAGAAGCTATTGCCGCTGCATTCCCGCATACAGAATATCAGCGGTGCCTTGTTCATCAGGTCAGAAACACACTGAAATATGTTCCTGACAAAGACCGCAAGGCTTTTGCTGCAGACCTTAAGAAGATCTACAACGCGCCTACAGAAGAGAGAGCCAGAGAACAACTGGATTCAGTAACAGAGAAATGGCAGGAGAAATATCCCCGCTCCATGAAACGCTGGTATGACAACTGGGATGCCATTACCCCGATTTTTAAGTTTTCTTCGGATGTTAGGACCGTAATCTATACGACAAATGCAATCGAAAGCCTCAATGCCACCTACCGCAAGCTTAATCGTCAGAGGAGCGTATTCCCCAGCGATAAGGCTCTTTTAAAGGCACTGTACCTTTCAACTTTCGAAGCTACGAAAAAATGGAACCTGCCGATTCGAAACTGGGGCAAGGTCTACGGTGAGCTGTCCATCATGTACGAGGGACGATTGCCGGAATAACAGAAGACAGCATCCTGGTCAAGGGTAAATGCACGCCTGCCAACGCAGGCGCCCTTGACATGTCTGCCGTCTTCTGTTTATATATTAGCTAAGGCTGAACGGCAGATACTGCCGTCCAGCCCTTCAGAAATCTTTACGAACTTATCATAGAAGACCTATTTACAGAAAAACTTTCACACTCTCCCCGCCGTCAAATCCCTTTACCACGCTTCTCTCATCACCGGAGGCAGTGAGAAAGATGGCAGGCATTCCTTTTTCGCTTGCCTTATCGCAGATCTAGAATCCGTTTCCGTCCGGCAAAGATACATCCACAATCAGCAGCTCATAGTTATTCTTTTCAATGGTGACGAATGCCTCTGCTTTGCCAGCGGCCAATTCAGTATTAAATCCCTCCGCTGCCAGAAATTCCGTTAGTGCATCAGATATTGTTCTGTCATCTTTGATCAAAAAAAAATCCTCGTCCTTCACCTCAAAAAGCTTTACTAGACATCAACGGATAGATAGTCCGAGCAAACGATTTCAGATTTATGCTTTTGAAAAATCAAACTCTTTTCCCATAATAATAGAAGATTGCTGCCTATATATATTGGGTCCAGTCACTTTTTTATAAATACGCGGATCAGTCAACAATCGATTAATCTGCATTGCTTTATCCAAATAGACGAAATTGGTTTCCGGGCTCAGTAGATAAAGGTTAATATAATTATGTGCGAGTTGTGGATTTGTCTCAATTTGTCCCAAAATGACCCTACAAGCTTGCTCATCCATACCCATCATATGGTAAGCATCTGCAATTGCAATGTTGCATGAGTCAATCATGCATTGATACATTGTACTTTTTGCATCACCTTCAGTTATTTTTTCATTACAAATATCTATCTGCTTTTTAGCATATCCTAAAGCTTCATCATATCTTCCACAGATATTCATTACTTGAGCTAGAAACAAAAAAGCCGGAGACGACTTTTTCTGGTCCAGTTTGATTGCATTTTCCAAAGTTCGTATTGCCTTGTCGACTTCATTTATCGCTGTATACTCTAGAGACAAGAAACTTTGGCTATTTGCGTCCATTTTACCTGCTAACAGATGAACATTCCTTTCTCTTTTAGAGAAATTTCTCTCATCTGAGTACAACGCATCAAAATGATGCATAGGTATACTCATGAATCCTAACACTCCGCCGGCCGAAACAATAGATGATCCAACCGAGCCATGTATATCCTTCCCATACTTATGATTCTTCTTATTTCTAAATAAGCGAAGGAGATAAAAGGTTGCCCATTTCCCCGACCCAAAATACTGATAACCAGGCATAAAATAACCACTTTTGTTCTGTTGTTCCGATGACATTAGCAACAGCTTTAGTTTCGCAAAATCTTCGCCCAGAATCATCTCATCAGCGTCCAGTGTTAATACCCATTCTTCGGTGGCACTTTCAATATATAAATTCCTTCCTAAATCAAACTGTGAATCTGAATTGTGGATAACATTGCACCCAAACGCTTCAGCTATCTCGACCGATCCATCCGTGCTGCCATTATCAACCAAAATAATCTCATCTGCATAATTTGCAATACTGTTTAAGTAGGTGGGAAGCCTTTCACTTTCGTTCTTAATTATTGTACATACTGATAACATCTGTTTCCTCCTGAATACTTTTCTTACAGTTGACCTGCCCCCAGAATTAGTCCAAAGGCAATGTTAGTTTTCACATAGTTTTGCGGCAAATTCCGTCGGTGTCAATGCGCCCAAGCCGCTGTGCGGACGCTCCGTGTTGTACTCAACTCTCCAT
>JABUST010000154.1 GCA_021442595.1 Lachnospiraceae bacterium
AGAGTTCTGGGAGTCTTTCTGTCAGTAAAAATAGATTTTCCGTTTTTGAAGGAACGGAGCATCATATTATCGGCCAGGTCCATATTTCCCACCAGACCCATACCTAAACGGTCCTCGGGAACAAAAGAAAGGGCCACGCCTTTTTTCTGGATCATCATAGGATCCATTCCCAGGATCTCCTCCTCCTGACCTTCGTCATTGATAAAGGTAATGCTGCCTTTTTCCGCAGGCTGGAGACCGGCGATGGCTTCCAGAAGCTCCTTCTGACCGCTGCCGGAAATACCGGCAATGCCCAGAATCTCTCCGGAACGAATGGTCAGAGACACGTCGTCCAGTTTCAGAATACCATCCTCTGAACGAACAGTAAGATTTTTAATACAAATGCGGTCCTTGGGATTTACAGGCTCAGGACGGTTAATGTTCAGAGAGACGCTGTGTCCCACCATCAGATCTGTCATTTCTTGGGCAGTGGTGTTTGCAGTAATCAGTTCTCCCACATAAGCGCCTTTTCGAAGAACTGCCACACGGTCGGAGATTTCAAGGACCTCATGCATTTTATGGGTAATGATGATGATGGTCTTACCGGATTCTCTCATGTTGCGAAGCACCCGGAACAGCTTCTCTGTCTCCTGAGGGGTCAGCACAGCTGTAGGCTCATCCAGAATAAGGATTTCTGCTCCGCGGTACAGTGCTTTCACGATCTCCACAGTCTGCTTCTGAGAGACTGACATATTATAGATCTTCTGTGAGGGATCCACTTCAAATCCGTATTGGAGACAGATCTCTCTGATACGGCCGGCAACCGCCGAAAGGTCCAGCTTCTCGGAAAGACCCAGGGTGATGTTCTCAGCTGCTGTCAGTACATCCACCAGTTTAAAATGCTGGTGGATCATGCCGATGCCGTAGCCAAAAGCATCTTTGGGAGAACGAATGATTGCTTCTTCTCCGTTGATCAGGATTCGGCCGCTGTCGGGGGCATAGATGCCGGAGAGCATATTCATCAATGTGGTCTTGCCGCTGCCGTTCTCACCCAGAAGAGCCAGCACTTCGCCCCGGTAAATATCCAGGTCTACATTTTCATTGGCAATCAGAGTTCCGAAGGTTTTGGTGACACCTCGCATGGATACTGCTGCGGTCTTCTCGCTCATAAAAGTCTCCTTACTTTGGTTATCATAAAGCAGGATACAGAAACATCGTACAGATGCTTCTGTATCCTCATTTTTTTACCGGCTACAAAGGGAAAAACAGAGAAGGACCCTTCTCTGCTTTTCTTTCTCTGTTCTTTCCTTTTTAGTCAGATAGGGAAGCCTGTTGGCAGGCTTCCCTTATCAGAGATCCTAATTAATATACACGGTCCAGCAGGGTGATGCCGTCGATCTCATCCCATGCAAAGGAAGGAGCACTGATATACTCGGACTCATGGAAATAGCCGTCGGTAACCAGCTCTACGGTCTCATCTGCCAGATAGGAGGTAATGGTCTCACCGCCTACAGTGAAAGTGGAAGTATCAAATACATGGATCGTACCTGCTTCCAGAGCAGCCTGAACTTCAGCAACCTTCTCTTCGGTGCCTGCAGCGCATGCGTTGGTGTTGAACTCGGTCAGCAGAACGGAACCGGTAGCGATGGAACCGGTCCAGTCAGTGTCGATGTCCTTGCCTTCCATGGCGCAGGTGATGGCATACACATAGTAAGGAGTCCAGTCAATACGGGAGGAAACGATGAAGGTGTTGGGAGCAACAGAGATGGTGCTTCCGTTGTAGGAAACATTGGGAACACCTGCGGTCTCACATGCGGTGGGAGCACCCATGGAGTCAGCATGCTGGGAGATCAGGACACAGCCATTGTTGATGAGCTTGGTAGCGCCTTCCTTCTCAAGGGCCTCGTTGTACCACTCACCGGTGAAGGTAACTTCCATGGTCACAGAGGGGCATACGCTGCGAGCGCCCAGGAAGAAAGAGGTATAACCGGAAACCACTTCTGCGTAGGTGTAAGCGCCGACATAGCCCATCTTAGCCTGATCGGCGGTGATGGTGCCGTTCTCGATCATCTCGTTCAGCTTCATTCCGGCAGCAACACCGGCAAGATAGCGGCCTTCGTAAATGGAAGCGAAAGCATTCTGATAGTTGTCCAGGCCTTCCAGATGAGCATTGACACCGGTGGAATGGCAGAACTGAACCTCGGGGAACTTTTTGGCAGCTTCGATCATGTAGGGCTCGTGGCCAAAGCTGTCTGCGAAGATGATGTCACAGCCGGCATCCACAAGGTCGCAAGCGGTGTTGTAGCAATCATCGTTCTCCTCGATGTTGGTCTTGATGATGATCTGATCATCGGAAAGACCCAGCTCAGCAGCTGCTGCCTTAGCAGCATTGATGAAGTTCAGGTCATAGGTGGAGTTCTCATCATGATACATGATAAAACCAACTTTGAAGTCGGAGTCGGAACTCTCTTTGGAAGTGCCGCAGGCGCAAAGGCTCAGAGCCATGCAAAGCACCATAAGCAGGGCAAAAAACTTCTTCATTTCGTTTCTCCTTGTTATCTAGAGTTTTGTCACACAATCCAAAAGGAACTGCGTGATAGATACAAATGAAATAGGGCTTTATTATATCTCAGTCCCTTTACCACACAAACACTAAAAAGGGCGAATATCCACAATATGTTCCATATGAAATGTACAGAATGCACAAGACATAGGGATATGGGGATATTCGCCTTATCTTTCTAATGTTTCTGAAAGGGATTATCGCACAAAGGTAATGCCATTTTCGGGATCCATGGAGGCAATGCGGGCCAGAGATTCCACGCGGTAACCTTTGGAGCGAATGCGGTCTCCTCCGGGCTGGAACGCCTTCTCAATAGCAATACCGCATCCCACAACTGTGGCGCCGGCCTGCTCGATGAGTTCGATCAAGCCCTCCAGGGCAGCGCCGTTGGCCATGAAATCATCGATGATGAGGACCTTGTCCTCCGGGAAGAGATGCTCTTTGGAGATCAGGATCAGATTGTCATATCCGTGGGTAAAGGAATGGACGATAGTGCTGTAGCAGCTATCGGAAACGTTTCTGGACTTACCCTTCTTGGCAAATACCACGGGACAGCCAAAGATCAGACCGGCCATGCAGGCAATGGCAATTCCGCTGGCTTCAATGGTGACGATCTTATTGATCTCACAGCCCTCATAGAGCCTCTTCCACTCTTCCCCCATCTTCAAAAACAGCTCAGGGTCCAGCTGATGGTTCAGGAAGCTGTCCACCTTAAGGATTTCGGAGCTTTTGACCTGACCGTCTGAAACGATTCTTTTTTCCAGTAATTCCATAGATATTTATCCTTTCTCGTGAGAGATTTGATGAACCAGTGGATTCCATCTGCCGCTTCGAAAATAAATCCTGAAAAGGATCAGAAGCAGCATGTTATTGCCGATCATGCAGGCCCAG
>JABUST010000059.1 GCA_021442595.1 Lachnospiraceae bacterium
CGTATCGAATTCGATACGGTTAAATAGAGATTACCTATGATATGAGTTTATTTTATTCTCCCGCTTTCCCTCTTTACCCCTTCACTACACCCTTTTTCAAGATCAAATTGGCGTAGAGGGCAGTTTCGCCGGTGGATACGACGGCGTAGGCTTGCTTGGCGCGTTCGTAGTAGGCAAAGCGCTCCAGATGGGTCACCGGGTTGTTGGGTTCATGAGCGTGAAGTACGTCTGCATAGGTATCCCAGATGGGGGTTTGAACGGTGTCACCGGGGACGACCTCCATGAGGATGAAGTTCTCGGCGTCGTACTGGTCCAGGGGAAAGAGCTCCAATATGGCGTCCAGGAGGGGAGCGGCGCCGATGCCGTCAGCCCGGAGCTCGTGGCCCAGGGTGGTGCGGGCGGCGATGGAGGCGGAGGGGAAGTTGGCGTCTGCCAGGACGATCTCGTCGCCGTGGCCCATTTCGGAGAGGACTTTGAGGAGCTCGGGGGAGATGAGGGGTGAAATGTGGTTCAGCATGGTGGCCTCCTTGGGGGATAAGTTAATTTGATCTGTGTACGTCGGTACTTGAAATGAAGAAGTGAATTGCTACTGCTCCATTCTTTCTCTGTAGATCATGTGGTTTAGTTTCAAACGTGAGTTTACGATTATTGATGGATTCCTCGAGTTTAAAAATAGAATCTCTTATCTGGCATATTTCTGCAGAAGCTCCTGTCTGACCTCCTCTGAAGAAATCTCGCCGGTTGCAACCTTTAGCATCTTGTCAATAAAATCTTGTGAGAAATACATTTCTTCTATGGCCATGGTGGCTGCAACTTGTTTTACTGCTGTTGCTTCCGAGGCAATATCCTTGTTAGCAGCATCATTATATGCTGCTCCTTCCGGGAGTGAAATGATATAAGAGTTCAGGGAAACACCTCGAGTCTTTGCCTGCTGTTGATATAAAGCCTTTCTCCCCTTGGAGATTCGAACCTTGATTTCATCATAGGTGTTCTTAACATATTTTTGTGTTGCTCTGTTCTGGGATTGACTGTAAGCCATGACTTTCTCCTGCTTGAAAATACAAATGGTCATTTTATATTGTACCCAGTATAACACAGAAATATATGGTGAATTACAAAAGCAAGCTTGGGTTCGCAGAAATTATTTCCGGTATGTTATCCAGCTGACTGGAATTTACATTTGCAATTGACGAAGTTATCTTCATTTAGCTGCTCTCCCCCTCTTGTTGCCTTTTTTCGCCTTTTATTGTAGAATGGCGTAAATCTGTACATTTTGACCTAAGACCTTCTCTACATAAAAGAGTGAGCAAAAGGGGGATCCGCCGGTGAAAAAGCTTCTGGTCGCCAT
This sequence comes from Lachnospiraceae bacterium, assembly GCA_021442595.1. Classification (GTDB taxonomy): domain Bacteria; phylum Bacillota; class Clostridia; order Lachnospirales; family Bianqueaceae; genus RUG760. The sequence continues at coordinate 1,349 of JABUST010000059.1, forward strand.
GTTGGCGTTTTCTATATTAGTTCCGTTGTTTTCTGTGTCCATGAGCGGCGAGGTCGATGCCGACGAACTGACTATGGGGGGCGGCGTCTGCACACAGGACGGCGTCAACATCAGGGCGAGTGCTTCTTCCAGTTCCCAACAGTTGGGACAGTTTAAAAAGAATGATACGTTTCTGGTGCTGGGCCTGACCTCGGACCGGGCCTGGTACCGCGTGCTGTATCAGGGCGTGAATGCCTATGTTTATGCGGATTATGTGAATTTTCAGAGCACCATGACGGACAGCTTCGCCTCCGCCGGGGTGCCGCGGCTGAATGCCTACGGTGTGAATCTGCGCCAGGGGCCAAGCACTTCCTATAACAGTTACGGACTGTACTACACCGCTGCGTCCATAAGCATCACCGGGGTTTCCGGGGATTGGCTGGCGCTGGTGGTGGACGGCCAGGCGGGCTACATGCGCAGCGATTTCATTTCTTTTGATTCTTTAGACGACATTTCCGGCATCCGGGCGGCTTCCATCAATTCCTCCACGGACAATGCGGCTCAGGTGTGGAGTGCCCTGAAAGCCAAGGGCTTTACCGATGAGGGCGCAGCGGCTGTTCTTGGCAATATGTACGCGGAGTCCGGAGTGTACGGCGGCAACCTGGAGAATGTTTATGAGATTCGCTACGGTTACAGTGATTATTCCTACACGGTGGCGGTGGATAACGGTTCTTACGGGGATTCCCGCTTCGCCAATGATTGGGCGGGCTACGGACTTTGCCAGTGGACATCCCCCAACCGAAAGGCCAAGCTGGTGCAGACGGCCAGGGCTAAGGGTGTGAGCATCGCCGATGTGTCTATGCAGATTGAGTTCATGCTGAGTGAGCTGACAACGGAATACAGTTATGTTTTGAATGTGATCCAAAGCGCCACGGATGTGCGGGTGGCTTCGGATGTGTTTATGTGCAGTTATGAGCGTCCGGCAGATCAGTCCGCCTCTGCCCGGGGTGTGCGGGCTTCCTATGCCATGGCTTATCTGGCGACCTATGGAAGTCAGTCGTCAAGCGGGACAACCGGAGCTGCGGGCTCGGGTTCCGGGTCAACCGGGACGGGGGCTGGCGAGGCCGGGGCTGGTTCCGGAACAGGGGCTGGCGGGGCCGGTGCAGCCGGTGAGCAGACGGCGCCGGAGACGACGGTTGGCAGCTCGGGAACGGGCGGTAGTTCCGGAAGTTCGGGCAGTGGCAGCTCTTCCAGTGGCAGCGCAAGTGCCGGGTCCGGCAGTTCTTCCGCCGGATCAAGCGGCGCTTCCGGTGGCAGTGGATCAGGCGGTGCAAGTGGCAGTTCCGGGACGGCGAGCGGATCAGAATCCGGTTCTGCTTCAAGTTCTTCCGGTTCCGAATCCTCATCCTCAGGTAGTTCCTCGGGTGCTTCCGGCTCCGGCTCAAATGGAGAAGGAGGAAGCAGCACGTCTGCATCGGCAGGATATGATGGATACGGCGTGGCCGGCGGGGTGCAGATTCCCTATGCGCTCCCGGCGGTGACTTCCGGCGAGTACATGCTGGGCGGCGCGGTGGTCACCCACAATGAGGTGAACGTGCGGTCCGGCCCCTCCACGGGCTACACCATTTACGGATGCTTGTATGCGGGGGACGAGCTGCTGGTGCTGGGCACTACCTGGGACGGCAGCTGGACAAAGGTGATTTATCAGGGCAAGACGGCCTATGTGTATTCTGATTTTCTGGATGTTTCTACCTCTATGAATGGCAGCTTCCTGAAGTCGGGTGTGGCAAAGATGAACGCCTACGGCGTGAATTTCCGCACGGGTCCCAGCACTTCCTATCAGTCCTACGGGCTGTACAGCATGGGGCCGAAGATCCAGATCACCGGTGTCAGCGGCGACTGGGTGCAGATGATCATGGATGGAAAATGCGGCTACATGCGCAGTGATTTCATCTTTTTCTATGAAGGCACGCCCAGCTACACGGCTGTGGAAGTAAACGGCTCCGGTGGGACCGGCGGTTCGGGCTCCGGGTCGGCTTCGGG
>JABUST010000151.1 GCA_021442595.1 Lachnospiraceae bacterium
GCTTCGAAAAAGCAATAATACTGCTGGCATGTTTCGTTTCCGGTGAAGGAAGGAAACGAACTCTACAGAGCGAAGTGAGGGGCTAAATCCGGGATCATGCATATGATCCTTCAGTGCTTCGTGGCAGCCTGAATGAAGCCGTAGAACAGGGGATGAGGCTTGTTGGGGCGGCTCTTAAACTCGGGATGATACTGGACGCCAACGTAAAAATCTCTGTCGGAAAGCTCTACGGTCTCCACCAGTTTACCATCCGGAGAGAGACCGCTGAGGGTAAGTCCCGCTTCCTGAAGAATCCGGCGATAATCGTTGTTGAACTCATAACGGTGGCGGTGCCGCTCCGAGATGCGGTCCCCTCCGTAGCACCGCCCCATGGTGGTACCTGGTTGAATGCAGCAGGGGTAAGCGCCCAGACGCAGGGTGCCCCCCTTATCGATGCTGTCGCTCTGTCCGGGGACAAAGTCGATGACCTTATGCTTGCAAAGCTCGTCAAACTCTCCGGAATGGGCATCCGGCATGCCGGCAGCATGACGGGAAAACTCAATGACCGCAATCTGCATTCCCAGGCAGATGCCGAAGTAGGGAATCTGCTTTTCCCGGGCATACTTGGCCGCCAGTATCATTCCCTCAATGCCCCGGGCGCCGAAGCCGCCGGGCACCAGAATTCCCTGGGCCTCCGCCAATACCTCCTCCACATTTCCGGGAGTCAAGGTCTCGGAATCGATCCAGTTGATGTTGATCTGCACTCCAAGGGAATAACCCGCATGCCGCAGAGCCTCCGCCACAGACAGATAAGCATCATGCAGCTGAGTATACTTGCCCACCAGGGCAATGTTGACGGAGTTCTTCGCACTCTTGATGCTCTCCACCATCTTCGCCCATTCTGTCAGCTCAGGGGCCGGCACATCCAGACCAAGTTCCCGGCACACCACACCGGAAAAATCAGCCTTTTCCAGCATAAGCGGAGCTTCATAAAGACAGGGAAGAGTGATATTTTCCACCACACAGTCCGGCTTTACATTGCAAAACATACTGATCTTCTGGAAAATGCTCTCCTCCAGAGGCTCATCGCAGCGCAGCACAATGATGTTGGGATGGATGCCCATGCCCTGAAGTTCCTTTACAGAATGCTGGGTGGGCTTGGACTTGTGCTCATCGGAACCCCTCAGGAAGGGTACCAGAGTCACATGGATGTACAGGCTGTTCTCCCGACCCACCTCCAGGCCGATCTGGCGGACAGCCTCCAGAAAGGGCTGACTTTCAATATCTCCAATGGTTCCGCCGATCTCCGTAATGACTACGTCTGCATCGGTCTGACGGGCTACCCGGTACACAAAATCCTTGATCTCGTTGGTGATATGAGGGATCACCTGGACTGTGGAGCCCAGATATTCTCCCCGGCGTTCCTTATTCAGGACGTTCCAGTACACCTTTCCGGTGGTGAGGTTGGAGTAGCGGTTCAGATCCTCATCGATAAAGCGCTCGTAGTGGCCCAGGTCCAGATCGGTCTCGGCTCCGTCCTCGGTCACATATACCTCTCCGTGCTGGTAGGGACTCATGGTGCCGGGGTCTACATTGATATAAGGATCCAGCTTCTGAGCGGCCACCTTCAGCCCCCGGGCCTTCAGCAGGCGGCCAAGAGATGCTGCGGTGATGCCCTTGCCCAGTCCGGATACGACGCCGCCGGTTACGAAAATAAATTTTGCCATAATGATCTTCCTTCCGAAATCCATATAAAGAGAAAGCGCCCTTCAGAGATTCCTCTGAAGGGCGCCTTTGCCATTCACGGGGTGTATTTTACTCCCCGGACCGGGCAGTGTCAACAAGGGAAGTTCATCCTGCTATCGTCATTTTTCATAATCTTCTTTCAAATTAACACCCGAAGTCTATGAGGCTTTAAATTGACTCTGCTGCTGCAGAGTGCTAAAATTCCCCCTGTTGAGCAAAGGCGCTCATTCGACTCTCTTGGAAGTGTTGGGTGGGCGTCTTTTTTTGTGCTTCTACGCAGAATAAAGGAAAAGCTATGTCTCAATTACATGAAGAATGCGGCGTGTTCGGCGCCTGGTCCACGGAAAGCACGGATCTGGCCTCTCTGGCTTATTACGGACTCTTCGCCCTGCAGCACCGCGGACAGGAAAGCTGCGGCATCGTGGTAAACGACCAAGGTGTTTTTTCGTCACATAAGGACCTGGGCACCGTCAATGACGTGTTTTCCCGGGAGGCCCTGGGTCGCTTCCCCCAGGGTACCATGTGCATTGGTCACGTGCGCTACGGAACCACGGGGGAAACCAACCGCAGCAACTGTCAGCCCATTGTGGTGAACCACATGAAGGGCAAGCTGGCTCTGGCACATAATGGCAACCTGAGCAACGCCAGTGAACTGCGCAGTGCTCTGGAGCTCAGCGGCGCCATCTTCCACAGCACCTCCGACACGGAGATCATCGCCTACATCATCACCCAGCAGCGCCTGAAGACGACTTCCATCGAGGTGGCTGTCAGCCGGGCCATGACGGAGCTGGACGGGGCTTTCTCCCTGATCATGATGTCCTCCCAGAAGCTGATCGCTGCCCGGGATCCCCACGGATTTCGGCCCCTTTGCTATGGCATCACCCCGGACGGAGGCTATGTGGTGGCTTCCGAAAGCTGTGCCCTGAGCGCCGTGGGGGCGGTCTTTGAGCGGGATCTGCTCCCCGGAGAGATTCTTACCTTCGATGAAGACGGAGTCCACTCGGATCAGACTCACTGCCGCTCCATGGCAAGGACAAGCTGCATTTTCGAATATATCTACTTTGCCCGCCCGGATTCCGTGATGGATGGGGTCTCCGTCCATGATGCCCGGAAGCGGGCCGGCGCCTTACTGGCAGCCCGGCATCCGGTGGATGCGGATCTGGTCATCGGCGTTCCGGATTCAGGTCTGGACGCAGCCATCGGTTACTCCGGAGCCTCCGGCATTCCCTACGGCATGGGCTTTGTGAAAAACAAATATATCGGCCGCACCTTCATTTCACCGGGACAGGGTCACCGGGTGGATCAGGTGAAGATCAAGCTCAACCCCATTGTAGAGGAGGTGAAGGGCAAGCGGGTGGTCCTCATTGATGATTCGATCGTGAGGGGTACCACCAGTGCTCAGATTGCCGCTCTCCTCAGAGAGGCCGGGGCCGAAGAGATCCATATGCGCATCTCCTCCCCTCCATTTATGAATCCCTGCTATTACGGAACGGACATCGATTCCCGGGATTCTCTCATCGCCTGCAAGTACAGCGTGGAGGAGATCGCCCGCATTTTAAACGTGGACTCTCTGGGATACCTGGCCCTGGAGGACCTGCCG
>JABUST010000144.1 GCA_021442595.1 Lachnospiraceae bacterium
GGAAAAAGCGGCGACACAAAGCATAATAAAAGTCGCCGGGAATTAGTAGTTCTGCCATTTCCGGCGACAGAAGTGTCCCAAACAATCGCCGGGAAATCAAATATAAGAAAAAAGCGGCGACAGTAAGATAAATAAAAGTCGCCGGGAATAAGTAGTTCTGCCATTCCCGGCGACAGAAGTGTCCCCAATAATCGCTGGAAAACCAAATATATGAAAAAAACGGCGACACAAAGAATAATAAAAGTCGCCGGGAATCAGTAGTTCTGCCATTTCCGGCGACAGTGAATCTCCTAAAAGTCGCCGGAAAAGCAGTTGCAGAAATAAAGCGGTGACACCCTTAACTTAACTGAACATATCCCTCAACATCCGCAGGAGTCTCTGCAAAAAACTCAGCCCCGGCGCCGACTTGCTGCTTTCTGTCCCGGAATCCCCAGGTCACTGTGATGCAGGGCATGTTCGCATGGATGGCTGTGGCAATGTCCACCTCAGAATCCCCCACATACACTGCATCCTTCACAGAAACTCCCAGCTGCCGGAGACATTCAAACACCATATCCGGTGCCGGTTTGCGGCGAAGCCCCTCCTTCTCCCCGCATACAAAATCAAAGATACCCGGAAAAAGGTCCGCAATTAACGGCTGCACAGCTGCATCCCCCTTATTGGAAACAACAGCCAATAAAAAGCCTTTATCCTTCAACCGCTTCAACAATTCAGATATACCCGGGTAGGGCCCTGTGTGGTCCATGGAATGAATGGCATAGTGGGAGCGAAAGGTGCTGTAAACAGTGGGGAATAAGGCTTCAAGTTCAGAATCAGGAGTTGTCAATGTTTTGTTTTCAACTTCTGCCTCAGTAGCTCCTTTATTTCCGAAGAGTGATTCAACTTCTTGTCTATCACCGCGCAAATCATTGTCTGTATTCAACCCCATAGACAGCCGCACCAGCCGCTCCATACCGTTTCCGGTATACAGCCGCACCTGATCTTTGGTCACCGGAGTCAGCCCGGCTTCAGATAAAGCATAGGAAACACTGAAATAAAGATCTGTCAGCGTATCTAAAATCGTACCATCAAGGTCAAAAACGATTGCTTTGCAAGGAAATGTCATAACTGTATTCCTCCTATTACCATATACTTGGATTTGGAAACAGGGTAACCGGTCGGGCTGCCAATCTGTTTCATGCCTCTTATTTAGGTTTTTCATCATCGGCTGTCTAATATAGGATAGGGATTTTTGTCACTAGCCTTTTCCATTGGATCATCTCTACCACATGGATCATCTCTACCACATGGATCATCCCTACCACTTGAATCATCCCGGCCGATGCAGGACATAAAATCAAGGCATAATCCGTTAGAGTGATTTGCTCACCGGCTATATATGATACACTACAATTTACTGTTTGACAGTATATTTTCATGCGGAAGTATGAAAGGAGAAATCAAATGAAAAAGAAAATGAAGAAAATAGCAGCTCTGCTGCTGGTTCTGTGCATGGCCCTGTCTATGGCAGGCTGCAGCGGAAAGGACAACGGTCCGGATCTGAGTCTGCTGCCCCAGCATGACTCCAGAGCCGGCAAGGAAGAGCAGGCAAATAACAGCTCCAAGCAGGAAACCGGAGAGGAATCTGCCGAGACCACCGGTGAGGCCAGTGGCGAAACCGGCGGCGAAGGTTCTGAAGAATCCTCCGAGGCAGCTGATGAAGATAGATTCGTCACAACTTACTGGAGCGCCGTTATTCCCGAGAGCCTCCACATTGATGAAGATTCTTCCTACGACGGCACCTGGTGGTCCAACTACCATATCAAGAACGAAGATGAAAGCATCGATATTATCATTTCCGTAGATATCGACAGCGACACCATGACCTATCGCAAGAACCTGATGGGCTACGGCTTCTCTCTGGAGGACCAGTTAGCCAACAACTTCAATTTCCGCACCATCGGCGGCATGGACTTCATCATTCATCCCATCACCTGGTACGGCGAACCTGCTGAAGAGTATGTCGGCCGTCTGTCTGATTCCCATACCACTATCACCGTGGAGGTGGGCGGCACAGCCAATGATGACACAGAAGCGCTGGTTAACTCCCTGAAGTTCACGGTGCCGGCGGGTACTCTGGAAGAGGCACCCTGGCCCTGGGATGGTGCGCCCTTTGTAACTGCTCCTACCACCAGCACCATCGGCGACTTCAAGGTAGAAGTAGCTCAGCTGGTAGCTAACGAAAGCTTCCTGCCCATGGGAATCTTCGATAACCAGGTGGCAGCCGCCGACGGCATCGTTTACATTCTTTCCGACAGCACCCTGAACCTGTATTCTCAGAGCGGTACCAACCTCACCCTGACTCAGTCCGTTGATCTGGGCGGCGACTACTCCAACCTGTGCATCGACAAGAATGGTAATGTCTATGTGTCCGGTTTCCTGCGGGAGACCCTGGTATATCAGAAGGGCGAGCAGGTTACCAAATATGCGATTAAAGAAAGCGCTGTATTTTCTCCCAATGGTGACGAAGCCTGGAGCTGGTTCATCAACCCGGACAAGGTCGGTTACCACACCATCGACGCAAACGGCTGGACCGATGTGGCTGATGTGACCTTCCCCATGGAACAGTGCAAGACCATCAGCACCATGTTCGTCACCGACAATTACATCGTTGTGGCAGGCGCTGCTCAGGAAGATTCCAAGCATAGGCTCTTCCTGTATGACTTCGCTACCGGCGAATTTGTCATGGAACTGAATGACACCATGCAATACGGCCTGGGCTCTGTCACCGGTTTTGCTGAGACGGATGACTATTTTATGGCTGTGGATGCCAACAGCCGTATGCTGGTCTTCTGGACGAAAGACGGAACGGAGATCGGTTACCTGGAAGACAGTGACCTGTTCGGCACCAATTATCCCTGGATGGGCAGCCTGTGCAAGGCAGCCGACGGCTCCTTCTACATCTCCCTGGTAGAGAGACGTCCTGACGGATCCTGGGATGAGCTCGTCGTTTATCAGATGACCATCACTAAAAATTAATAGCTTTTTATGAAGGGTGAGACGTGCCAGTCACGTCCACCCTTTGTGTTTTTCAAGCAGAAGATACGGACAGAGAAGTGCCGTCAGGAAGAGTCCACAGACACACCGATCTGAACGTATTCCTGAACAATGCAGCCAACGCCATCTGAAGCAGAAAAAAATACGGACGATGCCAATGCCGAGTATCCGCAACGAAGGTTTGAAGATTTTATAGTTTTGACGGACAACGGATACGGTATATTGCCCGCAAAAGGGCATCAAAAAGGGTTTACT
>JABUST010000205.1 GCA_021442595.1 Lachnospiraceae bacterium
ATGCTTTTCCTCTCCCATTCTCACTTCCGGGAGAGGTGATCCATCAGTTCAATGTTCTCCGGTTTTCTATCAACTCACTCTCTCTCCTGAGAGGGGGTGATGCCGAAGGTTTCCTTGTAGACCTTGCTGAAGTAGGCGAAGCTGTTGAATCCGCACTTCTCGGAAATATCACCGATGGAGAGGCGGGAGGTGCGGAGCATGGAGCGGGCATAGTCCATCTTGATGTTGTTCACCAGCTCCTTGCAGGACATGTTTTCTGTTTCCTTGATGACATGGCTTACATAGCTGGGAGTCAGGTACAGGGCCTCTGCAATCTGAGTCCGGGTGATGGGTTCATCCATGTGGCCTTCAATGAATGCGCGGATCTTCTTCATGTACAGGGAAAGCCGCTCTTCAGAAGGACTCACCTCCCAGCTGGCGGCAGGCAGAGTCAGGGATTGGAAGCAGATCTCATGAGACGGGTGAGAGCTGCTGAAGGTTTCGTCGGATTGCCTCAGAAGATCAATGGCTTCCCGCAGCTTATCTAGGGAGCACTGACAGGTGAAGGTGCGCATGGAGCAGCCGATCTCTATGCTGACGTCGCTGTACAGCTGCTTAAGATAAGGAAGAGGATCCCCGGCATGAGCCGGCAACAGAAGGGCGGTATAGAAAAGGTTCTGATCCACAAACCAGCTGATCTGTCCGTGACTGATGGTTTCCAGATCATGATCCAGCAGCCGGCGATAGCGGGATAATATCCCGGAGGCATCCATGGGCAGCTTCTGCCAGGAACGAATGTGATTCAGCAGCATGACGCAGGTGGAAGAAGCAGAGGCAAAGGGCACAATCTCCTGAAGCCGCTTCAGATGGATGGGCAGAAGCTCTGTGTCCGTCACGCATTCTCTGGCGGTAGGCCAGCTTTCAAAGATAGCCTTGGCCGCCGCATTGCGCACCGCATAGTCATGGGTCTGGTACTTCAGACCTTCCTTCTGATCGTTCTTAGCCCTGCGTTTGTCCAGGGCCTTCTTTACTGTCCGGATGATGTCCTCATCCCGGGCAGGCTGTACCAGATAATCCAGCACATCCAGACTGATGGCCCGCTTGGCATAGAAAAAGTCCGCATGAGCCGTCAGGAATATGCATTCACAGTCAAAACCGGATTCCCGGACCCAGCTTAAAAGAGCAAGTCCATCCTCTCCCGGCATCTCGATGTCGCTGATGAGAATGTCCACCTGCTTGGAAGCAAAGACCTGTTTGGCTTCTCTGGCGGAACCGGCGGTAAATACAGAGTGGATATCCAGTGAATGCCAGGGAATCACGGTGACAAGGGAAGCAATCACACTGGGCTGATCATCAACCAGTAATACATTCATTAGGGAAGAACCTCCTTGTTATTATCTTCGTGGATACCGACTTTTCAAAACTGTTTTTTCAGGACAGAAAAGAACATACTTGCAGGAATTAGCAGACCCGGTGGATCGGCGTTATCAGATCGGATGATCGATCGGGTCGAAAAGAACATTGCTGTCCACATGCTCCGGATAGCGAATGTGGACGACTGCATTGCCTTCATCGTTGCTGAATTCCACGGAGGCCAGGCTGCCGTACAGAAGCCACAGGCGGTAGCGGACATTGCTGATGCCGATGTGGTTACGGCGGTACTGAAGGTCAGAGGGATCGGCCTTATTCAGGGCATTCAGAGCTTCCTCGGAGAAGCCCAGGCCGTTATCTGTGATGGTAATGTTATGATAAAGAATACCTTCCCCATCCTTTTCCGCTGCATCGACAGTTCCGAGACTGCTTGTTCCCGGATTCTTTCCGGTCTTATCGCTTTCTTTCACCTGCTCCATCCGTGTACGGATATGCATGGTCAGATGAGGCACATCCTTGCTGTGCTTGATGGAATTTTCAATGAAGGTCAGTACGATCATAGGCAGACAGTCAGATTGAAGACCATCTGAGTCCAGGTCAAAGGTGAGTTCTAGAGAACGTCCCATGGCGGAACACAGGTCTACATAGCCCTGAGCGGCCTCCAGCTCCTCCTGCAGGGGAATCATTCCCCGGGAGTCCTGAAAAATGTAGCGGATATAGTCGGACATCAGGTACACAACCTGCTGGATTTTTTCATCCTCATGGATGGAAGCCATGGCGTTGATATTCTTCAGACAGTTTAGATAAAAATGCGGACGGATCTGCAGCTGGAAATACTGCAGTCTGGCGTGAGCGGCATCCAGCTGGCTCTGTTCCTTTTTGCGCTTTTCCTGCTGGATGGTGTCCAACATGTCATTGAAGCCATCATAGAAATCATTGATTTCGGAAAGAGTTGAGCGCTCCCGGATGCGGTAGCCGGTATCGTCACTGATCTTTCGGAAGGACTCCCACAGAAGTCGAAGAGGCGTGATGAGCTGCCTGTTCATAGCTCTTCCTATGAACAGGATGGCGCCGATGATGAACAGAATCAAAATCAAGATCAAAATCTGTGTAGGCTCCTGACTCCAACCGGCGGTGGCGCTCATATCCACCAGGGTAATCGTAAGGGGAAGAGAGGAAAACTCAGTGTAGACAGCCTGCTTTTCCAGGTTTTCGGGGGAAGAGGAGGACAGGAAAAACAGCTTGCTGGTGTTGTCGGCAGAGGCATTATAGGCCAGATAAGTCTGGTCAAGAGAAGGGTCGATCACCAGAATGATCGTAGCATGGCGCCGTTGAATGGTATATATGATGTATGGCTTTGAACGGTACTCCACTGAGCAGCAGTTTTCCAAAGTTATTCCCGTGGGCAAGCTGGCGCCGTAGCGCAGCATGCTGTAAACACCATCATCAAAGGGATGCAGGGTGGAATCATAGAAACGGTCACTGGCTGAATTATACAGAGCAAAACCCACAACCTCCGAATAAGAGGAAAGGAGGGTTCGAATTTTCCCGGCCAGCTTGGTGCCGTACCTGGTGGAGCGCTCGGCGGTGGAGGAATTGGAAAAGACCACATAGTCCATGGTGGAAAGGGCCTTGGACAAATCTTCCCGGGAAGAAGTGAGCGTGTGTTCCAGCGAATTGACGATCATTTGCTGGTTGCCCCGGATGATGTTCATGGAGTTTTCCCGGACTCTCATGACCACGGAATTATGAAGGAATAAAAGCAGAAGTACGGAGGGGATGGTCAGACCCAGAAAAAAGATCCATAGTCTGGTGAAGGGTTTGTGCGTTCTGGCACTTTGACTCATGCAATGCTCCTTTCTGAGAAAACCGTTTCTGTTTCTTCTATAATATAGTATAAATC
>JABUST010000202.1 GCA_021442595.1 Lachnospiraceae bacterium
TGGTAGAGCATCGCCTTGCCAAGGCGAGGGTCGCGAGTTCGAATCTCGTTTCGCGCTCTAACCCCGATGTAGAAATACATCGGGGTTTTTGCTTTTCTGAAATTAGGAGCCGCTTCAGAAAGTCAGAGCCGCTTCAGAAAGTCAGAGTTGATTCAGAAATTCAGAGCCATTGAAAAGGAATCCCGGTGGAGATCCGTACCTGTGTGATACGTATCCTCATCGGGAATTTGTACTTATAATTCAATGATGTACTTTTCGTAGGCGTTGATAATGCGGGTGTTATTGCGCATTTCTTCTCTGGCCAGGTTGTGATTATAGCTCAGGTGAGTATGTCCGTGAACCATGAGAGAGGGTTGGAAACGGTCGATGAGCTTGTTAAAGCAGTCAAATCCGTGATGGGGCAGATCCAGATCATCTCCGTGGCCGAGAGAGGGGGCGTGGGTCAGGAAAATGTCGATGCCGCCGTGCTTGTAGATGGGGTAATAGAGCTGCATGACTCTGCGGCGCATGCGGGCTTCCGTATACTGGTAGGGACCGCCGTTGTACTTCATGCAGCCTCCCAGGCCTGCAATGCGCAGTCCCCGCACACAGACCACTGTGTCGTCAGCACAGATGCAGCCCTCGGGAGGAGAAGTGACATAGCCCTTGTCATGGTTTCCCGGCACATAGACCAGGGGGATGTTGGTGAGGGTGACCAGGAAAGACAGATATTCCGCCTTCAGGTCTCCGCAGGACAGGATCAAATCGATATCCTTGAAATAGTTCTTATCGAAGTGATCCCACAGATAAGGAGATTCCTCATCCGCCAGAGCCAGAATCTTCAGCGGACCCCGTTCTCCGGCGATATAGTAATATTTATTCATTAGTGCAGATATTATTATTGCGGGAAGGGGATACGTAAGGAACGGCTCATTATAGCAGAAGAGCTCCGGTTCTTCAACACAATATGTTGTGGTTTGTTCACAGTCTTTTTACACGTATTGCAATGCCATGTGGTATACTGAATAAAGGTCATAGCTGTCGGAATTCCCTTTTGGACAACGGGAGATGTCTGAGTAAATTCCTCCTGAGTATCCGAGGGAGCTCCGGTATCTATGTAAATTAACCATCTATGTCATCATGTCCGGAATACTATACAGAACAGGTCAGAATCATGAAAAAAGTCATCATATATACAGACGGCGCCTGCCGCGGAAACCCGGGGCCGGGAGGTTACGGGTGCGTACTGCTGTACACAGACTCTGCCGGGGAGGTGCACCGTAAAGAATTGTCGGGTGGATATCGCCTGACTACCAATAACCGCATGGAGATCATGGCCTTTGCGGCAGCTCTGGAGGCGCTGAAGGGAGCCTGCAGCGTGGATATTTACTCGGATTCCAAGTACGTGATCGACGCCTTTGAGAAGGGCTGGCTGTATAAATGGAAGCGGCTGGGCTGGTACAAGGATGCCAAACGCAAGGAACCGGTGAAGAACGTGGATCTTTGGAAGCGGCTGGAAGCTGCCATGGAAGGCCACGAGATCCGTCTGCATTGGGTGAAGGGCCATGGGGAAACGGCAGAGAACAATCGTTGTGATGAACTGGCTGTGGAGGCGGCTCTGAAGAGCGCATCCCTGATGCCGGATGAAGAATTTGAGAAGGAAAGGAGCAGCTGAGATGGATATACAGGATTGGAGAAGTTTCCTTCTGCCTTATGATCAGGCGGTGGATGAAATGGTGGTCAAGTTTCAGTCCATTGCCAATGAGTACAGGAAACTGGGGAAGTATTCCCCCATTGAGCAGGTTCAGGGGCGAGTGAAGTCCATCAGCTCCATCATGGAGAAGATGGCCAAGCAGAGCATTTCCTTTGAGGACCTGGAGGAGCGGATGTCCGATATGGCCGGTCTGAGACTCATCTGCCAGTTTGTGGAAGATATTGAAATCGTGGTGGAGCTCATCCGGACACGGGAGGATATGACGGTCATTGAGGAGACCAATTATGTAGATCACAGTAAACCCAGCGGATACCGCAGCTATCATATGATCGTGTTGTATCCGGTTTACTCTGTGCTGGGGCTGAAGAAGGTGCGCTGTGAAATCCAGATCCGTACGCTGGGCATGAATTTCTGGTCTATCATTGAGCATTCTCTTTCCTATAAGTATCCCACCAGTTTGCCGGCGGATGTGACAAGAAGACTGAAAAATGCTGCGGATGCCGCCTTTGCCATGGACCAGGAGATGTCCGGCATCCGTCTGGATATTCTGGAGGCTCAGGGAAGATATCAGGCCAAGGCAAAGCTGGTGGGGGATGTGATGAACAATATTCAGAACATCTACGAGAACAGTGAAAAGATCGCCATGCGCCGGGCTCAGGAAAATCTTCTGGATATGATCCGGAGAGATGAGCTGGACGGCATCCGCCATTTCGGATCGGAGCTGGATGAAAAGGCGGAGAAGAATAAGATCCAGCGTTTGTACGATAATTGATGTAAGTAACAGGAGACAGTCATGAAGTGTTTATACTGCGGACAGGATGACACCAGAGTCATCGACTCCAGAACCAGCGACGACGGTCTCAGTATCCGCCGGCGCCGGGTCTGCGAGAGCTGCGGAAAGCGGTTTACTACCTATGAAAAGATCGAAAGTGTGCCTCTGTTTGTCATAAAGAAAGACGGAAGCCGTCAGGCCTTCAACCGTCAGAAACTCATCGAGAGGATCCTCAGAGCCTGTCAGAAGCGGGCCGTGTCTATGGCGGACATAAACGCTCTGGCAGATGAGATCGAGTCGGCGATCCTGAACACTCCTCATAGAGAGCTGTCCACCAAAGACATCGGTGACAGAGTGCTGCGGGGCCTCTGGAGGATCGATGAGGTGGCTTATGTAAGATTCGCTTCCATCTACCAGGAGTTTGACTCTCTGGAAACATTTATCAACGCTATTAAGGAAATCAAGAAACAGCGAAGGTCAAAAGGATAAAGTGGCACCTCAATTTACAACGGATCAACAGAAGGTCATCGATCACAGGGAGGGCGGACTGCTGGTATCGGCAGCGGCAGGCAGCGGAAAGACCACCGTTATGGTGGAGCAGATCGTCTCGATGCTGAAGGACCGGAGCAGCGGCCTGACCATGGACAAGCTGCTGGTAGTGACCTTTACCAATGCGGCTGCCTCGTCCATGAAGGCGAAGCTGCCGGGACGGAAAGCCTCTGGCAGGCGCTTCGTGAACTGGGTGCGG
>JABUST010000115.1 GCA_021442595.1 Lachnospiraceae bacterium
TCTTACCACATAGTCTTCTCCGGTCCTGGTGAGAAGCTTCTCCAACTGTTCTTTTCGAACAGGAATGTTCTGTGCTTCCTCCACCACAGCCCCCTTCATGGTAACCTTTTGCCCTTCGCAGGACACGGTCAGAACCATGGGCTCATATTTCAGAAATCGAAGGGCAACATTAACCGGAAGGGGGTTCGGCGCCAGTGCCCGATCCCGCAATTTCTGATTCAGCACAGGGTCTACCAGCCGCCTCACAGACTGTCTTTCCCGGATCTTTCCGCCCAAACGGAAAGAAGCGCTCTTGTGGTCTCTGGAAAGCATGCTTTCATTGAGACGGATGGGAAGAGGTCCCGAAGAAGTCAGGATCTCCAGTTCATCTCCGCTGTGCAGTTCCTGCATGGATCGAATCTGAATAGAATGATCCTTGGCCCGAATGACCTCACCAATCTCTATGCCCTGGTGTTTCACGCTCCGGTGATCGATCATGTCCTTTTTCTCAACAAAGTAACCTTCCGTAAAATTTCCTCTGTTAAATATCTGTTTTACCGTACGAAAACTGCTCTGCTGCTCCCGGAAAGGACGGTTTTGCGTATAGCGATCCAACAGTTTCCGATAAAAATCCGTGACGGATGCCACATAGGGAACACCCTTCATGCGCCCTTCAATTTTAAACGAACTGACACCGGCCTCCAGCAGCGCAGGCATAGATTCCACACAGCAGCGATCCTTCAGATTCATGTAAAACTCTTTATGACCATCCACAATGTAGGGCAGCCTGCAGGCCTGAGCACAGGTTCCCCGATTTCCACTGCGACCCCCGTGAAAAGAACTCAGCAGACAGCGCCCGGAATCGCTGTAGCACAAAGCTCCGTGGATAAATACTTCTGTTTCGATATCCACGGATTCGGTAATAGTTCTGATTTCTTCCAGGGACAACTCTCTGGCCAGGACCACACGGGAAAAGCCAAGGCTTTTCAGATAAGAAGCCCCATCCGCATCCTCCACGGCCATCTGTGTACTGCCGTGAAGCTGAACATGGGGATATCTTTCCGCAATGCGACGGGCACACTCGGCAGCCACTCCCATATCCTGAATGATCAGCGCATCAATGCCCAGGGCCAGTACCTTATCCAGATAGGAGATCAGCTCCGGCCACTCCGAGTCTTTGATCAATGTATTTAAAGTAAAATTCGTCCGCACTCCGTGCAAACGGCAAAGTCTGACTGCCTCCGCAATCTCTTCTAAATCAAAATTTCCTGCATTTTTTCTGGCGTTAAACAGTTCTCCGCCGAAATATACAGCATCGGCACCGGATCCGATGGCTGCCCTGAGACAGGACAGGTCACCCGCCGGCGCCAAAAGTTCAGGTCTTCTCATGGTTTTCCTCCGATCTGTACTGTTTGGCAGACGTTAAGGATATCAAAGATGAAGCTGTTCCTCCTGACCATGCTTACCTCTGTTTCCCTCTCCGGAATGAGGCTCTGAAGGAAGCGGATAATGGAAATATTCTCTGCAATAGTTAGTCACCATGCGGCCTCTTGGAGTCCTCTGCAAAAATCCCTTCTGCATCAGATAAGGCTCGCACACATCCTCCACTGTACCGGGGTCCTCCCCAATGGAAGCAGCAATGGTATCGATGCCCACCGGACCTCCTCCATAGAGTTCCATCATAGTCATCAGCATCTTCCGGTCCACCGTATCCAGACCGTTGGGATCCACCTTCAGGGAATTCAGTGCATTCGCTGCCACCTCTTTGGTGATCTCGCCGTTATATTTGATCTCCGCAAAGTCTCTCACTCTGCGCAAGAGCCGGTTAGCCAGACGGGGCGTCCCTCTGGACCTTCCTGCGATCTCCAGAGCCCCCGCTTCCGTGATGTCTACATCCAGCACATGGGCAGAATTGGTCACGATCCTTGCCAGCTCTTCGTCCTTATAAAATTCCAGATGATTCACCAGCCCGAAGCGGTCTCTTAAGGGAGCCGAAAGCAGACCGGCCCGGGTGGTGGCGCCGATCAGGGTGAAATGAGGGATATCCAGCCGTATAGACTTAGCCTGAGGTCCTTTCCCGATGACGATATCCACAACAAAATCCTCCATGGCAGGATACAGTACCTCTTCCACCTGGCGGTTAAGCCTGTGGATCTCATCGATGAACAGCACATCCCCTTCACTGAGGTTGTTCAATATGGCTGCCATGTCTCCGGGTCTTTCAATGGCAGGACCGGTAGTGGTCTTAATGTTGACCCCCATCTCCGAGGCGATCAGCATGGCCATAGAGGTCTTGCCCAAACCGGGAGGGCCGTAGAACAGAATATGATCAAGGGATTCTCCCCTCTTCTTGGCCGCGGCGATGAAGACCTTCAGGTTTTCCTTCATCTCTTCCTGACCGATATATGTATCAAAGCTATGGGGCCGAAGACTCTTCTCCTGCTCCTTTTCTTCCTTTTGGGCTTTAGTATCCACAATTCTTCCGAATTGTTCCAGTCTTTCTTCCAGATCCAGCATGGGTTCCTCCTTAATACAGGATCTTCAGGCATTGTCTGAGGATAGTCTCCACAGGCATGCCCTCCAGGGCAACGGTCTTAACCGCTTTCTCAGCTTCCGTCTGAGAATACCCCAGAGACACCAGGGCCATGACTGCCTCTTGAGCAGCTCCCTGAGGCATCAAAACAGCAGGAGAAGACACAGCACCGGAAGTCTCCTCATCCGAAGGACTTCCTGCATGGACCTTTTCCTTCAGATCCAGAATGATTCTTGCAGCCGTCTTGGCACCGATGCCGTTCACCGTGGTAAGTGTTTTCTTATCATCTCTGCTGATAGCCAGGATCAGCTCAGCAGCACTCATAGAGGAAAGAATCTGCAGCGCAGATCTGGGACCCACACCGGAAACCGTGATCAGCAGCTCAAAGAGCTCCAGATCCTCTTTATTCAGAAAACCGAAGAGTACCATAGCATCCTCCCGCACATTTAAATAAGTGTGCAGCTTGATGGTACTGCCGACCCCCATGCGCAGCAGCTGTTCATTTACAGGGGTATAGACTCTGTATCCCATACCGCCCACGTCAATGAGGACCGCATCGTTCTCGATGCTCTCCAATTCCCCTCTGATATATGCAATCATATGGCTTCCTCCCGTTTTCCTTCCGTCAGGACCTCCGATACTCTAAGTGCGGAGGCCGTGGCCCACATGAGATTATATCCACCGC
>JABUST010000016.1 GCA_021442595.1 Lachnospiraceae bacterium
GTACAGCTGAGAAAAAGGAACGATGTCATGGACAGCCGGAATGGAGGTCTCCGTGCGGCTGTCTCTGTATGCGTAGACGGGATAGACTTCCTCGTCTCCCCGCATCAGCACATAGTCAACGCCCCAGGTGTCAATGGAAAGGGTATCAATGGAAGCAAACTCCTTTTTTGCCTCTTGGATACCTGCCTTCACATGCCCAAGCAGCGCCTCGGTGTCCCAGGTCAGGTGCCCCTGCTTCTCGGTGACTCCGTTGGGAAAGCGGTATACTTCTTTTGCCTTGATCTCGCCCTCTTCCATCCATCCCACAATGTGTCTGCCGGAGGAAGCGCCGATATCAATGGCCAATGCATATTTAGTATTCATCATCCTCATATTAAAACACATTCGAACCCACAATAAAAGAGTGATTTTACAAATGAAACAAATCTATAGAGTTGTTTCACAGCAAAAGCACGAGAGTCGGGATGACACGCCCCCTTCCGATTGCAAAAAACGGAAAGGAGGACTATAATTTACTGTTGCAATGCAATCAACTCTTCTCACATCATATACAGGAAATTTCCTGCGGAAGTTGTCCTATGGAAAACACCCCAGGGAAAACATCCCATGGGCAGTATCCTGTAGAAGGCAACTATAGAAAACATCCTGCAGAAAGCAACTTATAAAAAAACATATGACCGATCCAATCAAGAAACCACGCCCCCTGTGGCAGGTGATCCCGGGGGATCTGCTGCTGGCCTGCCTCTGCCTGACCCTGTTCTGCCTGGTCCATCACGGCTACAACTGGTTCGGCCGGGTCTACCGGGAGCTGTTCATCACCCCCGCCGCCACCCACAGTGTCCTTCCCCGCACAGTCTGTCCCGAGGAGGGATGGAGCGCTCCGGGCGCAGCCGCCAGAAGCAGCTATTTCAGCGCTCTTCAGGTGGACGCCCCTACTCCGGAGGAGCCGGAGGAAGAGCCTGTTCCGGATAACCGGACGGAGTGGCAGATCCGCTTCGCCGACCACTTCACGGACGAAGTGGTAACCACCGAAAACAGCTATTCCAGCCCTGACATCTCCATCACCATCACCGAGCATATTGCCCTGGAGGGTGAATACCATGAGAGCCACTACTATGTGGCGGACGTATACGTCAGCTGCATCGAATGCTTCCGCTCCCACCTGGCCAACAACACCTTCGGCCTGTACGAGACCCAGAACATCATGGACATGGCTCTGGCCTCTTCGGCTCTGCTGGCCATGACCGGCGATTTCTACTCCTACCAATACAGCGGCCTCATGGTCCGAAACGGCTTCCTGCTGCGGGACTCCTATACGGATTCCGACATCTGCGTTCTATATAAGGACGGCACCATGGAGACCCTTCGGAAGGGGGATTACAGCAAGGATGAGCTCATTCAGCGGGATGACATCTGGCAGCTGTGGAACTTCGGGCCTGCCCTGCTGGATGCAGATGGCAGCATTCCGACTTACTACAACACCAGTGACACCGTCTCCTTCCCCAATCCCCGCAGTTCCGTAGGCTACTATGAGCCCGGACACTACTGCTTCATCGTGGTGGACGGCCGCATGGACAACTGGAGCTACGGACTGGAGCTGCCGGACCTGTCCCGGATCTATTATGACCTGGGCTGCAAGGCTGCTTACAATCTGGATGGAGGCGGCAGCGCGGTCATGGTGTTTGACGGCCGCACCATCTCCCGCCAGAGCAATGGCGGCGATCGGGAGCTGGGGGATTGCCTGCTCATCGGCGAGCCGTCCCTCTATGACGAAAGATCCTTCCCTCAACATGGGGAAGTCCAATGAAAGGTGACCCCATGAAGAAATTTCTGCCTCACCTGACCATCGCCATGGCCATTGCCATGGCCGCCATCACTTATGTAGACGACCGTAATCCCATGATGGGATTCCTCAGGAGCTCCGCAGGACATATCTACATTTATCTGTTCTGCGCCGTAGCCTTCTCTGCTGCCCTTCTCTTCATCGTGGATATGCGCATCCGCGACGTAAGACGGTATAAAAAGCAGCAGGAGAAAAAGATGACAAAAGGAGATGACCAATGAAAGTCACGGCTGTATTACCTTCTCTGAATCCGGATGAAAAGCTGGCCGGCGTCGTGGACGGCCTGCTGGAAGCCGGATTTGAAAACATCGTTCTGGTGAATGACGGAAGCGCTCCCGAATATCAGCATCTCTTTGATGAGGCTGCCTCCCGGGAAGGCGTAATCCTCCTGACTCACGAGGTAAACAAGGGCAAGGGCCGGGCCATGAAGACCGCCTTTGACTGGATTCAAAAGAATCTTCCCGACAGTCTGGGCATCATTACCGTAGACGGAGACGGACAGCACCTTTCCAAGGATGTGAAGGCTGTCAGCGAAGCCATGCTGAAGGAGCCCGACAAGCTGTGGCTGGGTGTCCGTGACTTCTCTCTGCCCCAGGTTCCCGAGCGCAGCAGAAAGGGAAATCTCACCACCCGCACCATTCTGAGACTCACCTGCGGTGTCAATGTGACCGACACCCAGACGGGACTCAGAGCCGTTTCCACCAAGCTCCTGCCCTTCATGCTGGAAGTGGGCGGTGAGCGCTACGAGTATGAGACCCAGATGCTGCTGGATGCCAAGAGAAACCACATTCCCTTCGGTGAGGTGGTCATCGACACTGTTTACATCGAAGAGAATCAGACCAGCCATTACCGCCCCTTCCGGGACAGCATGCGGATCTTCAACATCATCTTCAAGTATCTGGCCAGCTCCATCGTTGCCACTTTGGCAGACTGGACCATCTTCACTTTGCTGAATGTGCTCCTCAGCAGTGTGTTAGGTGATTCCGTCAGGATCCTCCTTTCCACCTACTGTGCCCGTGCTTTCTCCGCCGTCATCAATTTCATCTGCAACCGGAAGTTTGTCTTCAAGGACAAGGCCCCTGTGGGCAGCTCCGCCCTGAAGTATTTCCTCCTGGCAGTATGCCAGGCTGCCGTCTCCTACGGTCTGGTACTGGGCATAAAGACTATCTTCAGCGCCAACCTGGCCATGCAGACCGTCATCAAGGTGCTGGTGGATATGTTCCTGGCCATCGCCAGCTACCAGATCCAGCTTCGTTGGGTATTCAACGGCAAGACCGGATCCTGATACCCGCATTTCCGGACTATTGGAATCAAGCATATAGAAAGACCCCCGGGGCGATCGCCCCGG
>JABUST010000123.1 GCA_021442595.1 Lachnospiraceae bacterium
GAGGATATCACCGTGGGTATGCAGCAGCGGGTAGAAATCCTGAAAATGCTGTACAGGGATAATGAGATCCTGATTTTCGACGAGCCTACGGCTGTGCTTACCCCCCAGGAGATCTTAGAGCTCATGCAGATTATGAAAAATCTGAAGAATGAGGGCAAAAGCATCCTGTTTATCTCCCATAAGCTCAACGAGATCATGGAAGTTTCTGACCGGGTAACGGTTCTCAGAAAGGGCTGCTATATCGGTACCGTCAACACTGCAGATACTACCAAAGAAGATCTTTCCCGCATGATGGTAGGCCGTGATGTACAGCTGGTGGTCTCCAAGGATGAAGCCAAACCCACCGATGATGTGCTGGTCATCCGGGACCTGACTATCCCCTCCAAGGTCCATAAGAATAACGCTGTAAAGGACGTTTCATTTACGGTCAGAGCAGGTGAGATCGTCTGCATTGCCGGTATCGACGGTAACGGACAGTCCGAGTTTGTTCAGGCCCTCACCGGTTTGGAAAAGTCAAGCGGCGGCAGTATTCTGCTGGGTGGAAAAGATATCACCCATCTCTCCATACGGGACAGAGGTGCTGCCGGTATCGGAGCTATTGCCGGCATGAGCCACATTCCCGAGGACCGTCACAAGCACGGATTAGTGCTGGACTATACCCTGGAGCAGAATATGGTCTTGCAGCGTTATCTTGAGCCCGAGTTCAACAACCACGGATTTATCCGGTTTAACGAAGTCCGTTCCTATTCCGAACGTCTGATTGAAGAATTTGATGTGCGCAGTGGGCAGGGTCCTGTAACCGTGGCCCGCAGCATGTCCGGCGGAAATCAGCAGAAGGCCATCATTGCCCGTGAGCTGGACCGCGGCAAATCTCTGATCATCGCCGTCCAGCCCACCCGCGGTCTGGATGTGGGCGCCATCGAATTTATCCATTCTACCCTGGTGAAAGAACGTGACGCCGGCAAGGCAGTTCTTCTGGTCTCTCTGGAGCTGGACGAGGTCATGAGCCTTTCCGACCGCATTCTGGTCATGTATGAAGGTGAGATCGTAGGCGAACTGGATCCTAAAACCACCACCGTTCAGGAGCTGGGTCTGTATATGTCCGGCGCTAAGAAACAGGAAAAGGAGGGCAATTGATCGTGAAAGAAAAGTTCATGGAAAAGGATTCCACCCGTTCTATCCTGTCCTCGCTGATCTCCATCGGTATCGGCCTTGTGGCCGGCGCTCTGGTGGTTCTCTTCGTGGTCCTGACCCAGAAGGATATGGGCCTGCGTGAGGCATGGGAAGGTATCCGTCTTGTCATCGGTGGTCTCTTCAGCACCGGTCGAGGCGTTGACGGAAATCTGAGCTTCGGTTTTAATCCCGCCAATTTCGGCAACATGCTCTTCAGAGCTACCCCCCTCATTATGACAGGTCTCTCCGTTGCCTTTGCCTATAAGACGGGTCTGTTCAACATCGGCGCTCCCGGTCAGTACCTGATGGGTGTCTGCGCTACCTTGTTCATTGCTCTGTCCATTCCCACTTCCCAGGTTCCCTCCTGGATCGTTTGGATCCTGGCTTTTGTGGGAGGCATGCTGGCAGGTGCCCTGTGGGGCGCTATTCCCGGTGCTTTAAAGGCCCTGCTGAATATCAATGAAGTCATTGCCAGCATCATGACCAACTGGATTGCCGCCAACCTGGTCACCTGGTTTTTTGACCTTTCTAATCTTAAGAATATGGTGGAGAACACCAAATCCGGCTACATTTATAAGACCACCTTCAACAACGTGGCCACTCCTAAGATGCTGCTTGACAAGCTGTTTCCCGGCTCTCAGGTCAATGGCGGTATCATCATTGCCATCCTGTTCGCCATCGGCATCTACATCATTATGACCAAGACCACCTTTGGCTATGAACTGAAAGCCTGCGGCTCCAATCGGCATGCAGCCCGCTATGCCGGCATCAAGGACAGGAGAAACATTATTCTTTCCATGTCCATCGCCGGTGCCCTGTCTGCAGCAGGCGGCGCTCTGTATTATCTTTCCGGAAATACCGAGTTCTTCTGGTCCACTTACCAGTCTCTTCCCGCCATCGGTTTCAACGGCATTCCTGTGGCGCTGCTGGCCATCTGTAACCCCATCGGTGTGATCTTTGCCGGTCTCTTCATGAGTATGCTGGATATTGCCGGCTCTCAGATGACTCAGCTGACAGCCTTCAACGAGTACATCACCGACGTTATCATAGCCGTTATTGTTTATCTTTCTGCTTTCTCTCTGATGATCAAGTCCTGGCTCAGCGGTAAGAAGAAAGGTCATACTGTCAAGGATACTTCAGCAGCTTCATCTGAAGCAGGTTCAGCTGTTGATGCCGCAGCAGAAGGGGAGACCTCAAAGGATGCTGCGGATAAAGCAGATACTGCTGACCCGGAAGAAGCTGCAGCTGAAGCTGAAACAACTGAGGAAACGGAACCTGCCGATCCTGTGGCAACGGAATCTGAAAAAAAGGAGGAACTGTGATATGTCATTCCTTGTACGTGAAACACTGGTATATGCTGTTCCTTTGATGATCGTTGCCCTGGCAGGCGTGTTTTCGGAACGCAGCGGTATTATCAATCTGGCTCTGGAAGGAATCATGATCTTCGGCGCCTTCATCGGCGTATGGTTCCTGCGCATCCTGCAGGGTACCGGCATCGTAAATGCAGCCCAACAGGCCGGTAATTTCGGTGTCCTGCAGCTTTACATGGTCCTCACCATGCTCTTTGCAGCAGCCCTTGGCGCAGTTTTCAGCGTACTGCTGGCCATTGCCGCCATCAATATGAATGCGGATCAGACCATCAGCGGAACAGCCCTGAACATGCTGTCTCCCGCCCTGGTTCTGTTCTTTGTCCGTGTGATCTCCAATCAGAACACTATGACCCTGCAGAACGGCGTGTCTGCAGCCTCTCTGTTCATGATTAAGAAGACCACCCTGGGCTTTGATAAAAATGCCGACATCGGTTTCTTCGGAGAAGCCTTTCTGAATAAGGTCTATCTGGCCACCTATATCTGCATTCTGGTCTTCATCGTTCTCTCCGTTATTCTCTACAAAACCAAATTCGGTCTCCGCATGAGAGCCTGCGGCGAGAATCCTCAGGCTGCTGCCTCTCTGGGCGTCAATGTGTTCAAATTCCGCTACGCCGGCGTCATGATCTCCGGTGC
>JABUST010000207.1 GCA_021442595.1 Lachnospiraceae bacterium
CCACCAAACACATCTCCAAACATAGAGAATAACTCTCCCTGTGAGCATGGGGATGCATCCGTTTTGGGTTGAATACTTGTTGCGGTTAGGATTCTATATGCAAAAACACAGCTTCCGGGTCCTGCAAAAAACCTATAAAACCGAATACTGATTATACCATAAACAGAAAAGTCCCGCAAAGGAAAAGAGATAAAAGAAAAACGGACCCGCCATTCCTTTTACAGAATGGTAAGTCCGTATTTCTTTGTGTTTTGTCCGGCTTCAGCGGATCTCCACCTCAATACCGATGGCGGTACGCTGGTCACCATTGATCTCGGTGGGCTGGAAGGAAGGAATCATAACGATCTCTTTTCCTTCAAGGACCAGATAACCCCTGGCAATGATGACGGCCTTCACTGCCTGATTCAGGGCAGAGGGACCGATCACGGAGACAGATGCTTTTCCGTTCTCACGGATCTGACCGGCAATGGCGCCGGCTACAGCAGCTGCGGAAGATCTGGCGGATACTTTGATTATGTTTTCACTCATTTGATCTGCGCTCACTTCCGGAGTCATCACTTGGCGTAGTCAACCACACGGGTCTCGCGGATCACATTGATCTTGATCTGACCGGGATACTCCATCTCCTGCTCAATGCGCTTAGCCACATCCCGGGCCAGGATCCTCATCTGGTCGTCGTTCACCTGCTCGGGAATGACTGCCATACGAATCTCGCGGCCTGCCTGGATGGCATAGCTCTTGGAGACGCCTTCAAAGTCGTTGGCAATGCTCTCCAGCTTGTCCAGACGGTTGATGTAGTTCTCCAGGGTCTCACGGCGGGCGCCGGGACGGGCAGCGGAAATGGAGTCGGCAGCCTGCACCAGCACGGCAATCAGGCTCTCGGGCTCCACATCTCCGTGATGGGCTTCCACAGCGTTGATGATGATGCCGTTTTCCTTGTACTTTCTGAGCACCTGAGCGCCCAGCGTCACATGAGATCCCTCCTGCTCGTGGTCGATGGCCTTACCGATGTCATGGAGCAGACCGGCGCGCTTAGCCATGCGAACATCCAAACCCAGCTCAGCAGCCATAAGGCCGGCCAGGTGGGAGACTTCGATGGAATGCTTCAGCACGTTCTGTCCGTAACTGGTACGATAATGCAGACGACCCAGCAGCTTTACGATCTCTGGATTGAGTCCGTGGACATTGGTCTCATACATGGCAGCGTCGCCCTCTTCCTTGATGCGGGCGTCCACTTCCTTGGTGGCCTTGCTGACCATCTCCTCGATGCGGGCGGGATGGATACGGCCGTCCACGATGAGCTTTTCCAGAGAGATGCGGGCAATCTCACGGCGGATAGGATCAAATCCGGAGAGGATGACTGCTTCGGGTGTGTCATCGATGATGAGGTCGATGCCGGTGGCAGTTTCCAGTGCGCGGATGTTACGGCCTTCACGTCCGATGATACGACCCTTCATCTCGTCGCTGGGCAGGGGAACCACCGATACGGTGGTTTCTGCCACATGATCAGCTGCACAGCGCTGAATGGCTGTGGTGATGATCTCCCGGGACATGGTCTGGGCTTCGTCCTTGGCTTTGGCTTCTGCTTCCTTCAGGATGCCGGCAACTTCGTGCTGTACCTGATCTCTCACAGAGTCGATGAGGACCTGCTTTGCCTGCTCGGTGGTCATACCGGCGACACGCTGCAGCTCTTCCAGCTTCTGGTCACGAATCTTGTCAATATCTTTGGCTTTTCTATCCAGTTCGTCGTTTCTCCGATTCAAGGATGCTTCCTTTTTCTCGAGAGACTCATTCTTACGATCCAGAGTTTCTTCCTTTTGTACTAATCGCTTTTCATTGCGGCTCAGTTCACTGCGGCGCTCTTTGACTTCTCGATCGATCTCCTTCTTGGTTTCCAGGGCTTCTTCCTTAGCTTCCATCAGGATCTCACGCTTTTTGGAATCAGCGGCCTTGAGGGCTTCGTCGATGATCTCTTTTGCTTTGGTCTCTGCCGCGCCGGTATGCTCTTCTTCAAACTTCTTGCGATGCTGAATTCCGCCAAACCAGCAGGCAACGCCTACGCCAATGCAAACCACAACTGCAATCGCGATGATTATCAGTACGATTGGTTCCAAGACATTACACCTCCTTATTCAGTTTTCATGGTACACTCGCCCGTCTGCTGTACGTCGTTCCGCCCGCTGTCTGCCTCCTATGGCTTAGGAAATGCATCAGAGGGAAAGGTCCGGCAAAGAACAGCCCCCGGCCGAGATAGCTATTATTCAGTAAAAGTTACAAAATAACATTACAATTATAGTGATGTGTCCAAAAAATGTCAAGACGGAAAGGCCTTCACATGCAGAGGATATATAAAATATTTTATATGAATTCAGAAGGGATTTGTTCACGGAAAATGAAACACCCGGGATTGGCGAGCCGCTCCCGGGTGTTTGAATCTTATCTGAAAGCCTCAATGCCAAGGCTCTTGAAGACTTTACCGATGATACCCTCGTTCTTAGCCAGCAGCTGCTCTGCCAGCTCCCGGTCCACACCGGCCTTAATCATGACGATGGCAGTTTTTACATTTCCGCACTGTTTCAAGACCTCAGCAGCGGTGGGCTGATCCACCTCGGCGATCATGGCCACGATGCGCTCAGCTCTGTCCACCAGCTTGATGTTGGAAACGCGAAGGTCCACCATCAGGTTGGAGTAGACCTTGCCCATACGGATCATGGAAGCGGTGGAAAGAATGTTCAGGATCATCTTATCAGCAGTACCGGACTTCATACGGGTAGAACCGGTGACCACCTCAGGACCCACCACAGCCTCAATGGCCACATCCGCAGCGGCAGCCACAGCAGACCCCTCATTATTCACCACGGCAATGGCATAGGTTCCCAGCTGATGAGCGTAGTCGAAAGCCCCCAGCACAAAGGGAGTTCTTCCGCTGGCGGCGATACCGCAGACGATATCATTCTTATTGAAGCCGATCTCATCCAGCTGCTTAACAGCCAGCTCTCCGGAATCCTCAGCTCCCTCCTGAGCCACAAACATAGCTTCCTTGCCCCCGGCCAGCACGCCAACCACCCGGTCGGAGCTGTAGGTGGGAATGCACTCAGCCGCATCCAGAACACCCAACCGTCCGGAGGTGCCTGCGCCCACATATACCAGGCGTCCGCCC
>JABUST010000135.1 GCA_021442595.1 Lachnospiraceae bacterium
GGATTTCGCAAGTGCGAAGTGCAAAGGCACTTCGCGCGAAGAAATCCGTAGTTTATGAAGATACTTTAATTGGGGTAAAAAAAACCAGGGGTCTAACCCCTGGCTTTTTATTTAAAGAATACGTGCGCACCATGCGCAACCACCTGGGTAGCCCAGGAAGAGAAATAACCGTATCCTTTGTAGTAAGTGCAGAAATACAACGCTCCCAGAGAAGGATCCTCCCCGGTGATGGCACGGTAAATGGCCTCACGGGTAGTCTCACTGGGCTTGACGGTGTAGAACAGACCATTCGCCACCGGGTCAAACTGTGTAGGTGCAAATACTACCTCTCTGACAGTGGTACCGAAGCCGGCAGCAATTCGGTTCAGAACTACATTAGCCACCAAGATCTTGCCGGTAATGTCCTCTGTTCCTGCTTCTGCTTCGACAATCTGCATCAATATGGCGAAGGGATTGGAGGGATCCTCTGCATAAGTAGGAAATGCGTTCCAAATATCCTCGTCCTTTTCCACTTGCAGAGCGGCAAGTTCTTCTTCAAAGAAGATCTCCCATCTGCAGGGGAGCAGACTGTCCAGAAGCTGCTGAGCATTTGCCTTTGCGGCATTAACAGCTTCCTTTGTCACTGTGTGTTTGTTCTCACTTACATCAACAAAGCCACCGCTGATACGCTTCAGCTCGTCATCGGCATAGGCCACGGCAATGCTGGTATCATAGGTATAAGCACTGATGTCGGAAGTGTGACCGATGGTGACCGCCAGCATAATGGTGATCACGATGTAGATCAGTTTTCCTTTCATGGATCCTCCTTCCCGAAAGATTTGTAGGCTTTCAAGAACGAGTCCTGCGGAACATCTTTTGCTGAATTGGTGAAATTGCTCTCTCTCTATATATATCTCCTAAGGTCTCAAAAGAAGTCATCGCAGACCTCTTCTCTTATTCGACACATCCATTATACACAAAAACGGATGGTTGTCAAATTTCAGACCCCTCAGGGTTCTGGCGGTCATCAAATTCTCTGCTTCTCATGGCGCTTCGGAAGGTTCTCTCCGTCCCCGGCTCCTGTCTGCGATAACCGTTATTTCCGTAGCGAGGCTGGTCATTTCTGTATACTCGTCCGTAGTCGCTGCGGTATGTCTCTCCTCTGTCGTAGCTTCCGAAATGATCTCCGTACTGTCCGCGGCGATCGCCGGGCATGTAATCCTGCTCCTCCCCGTAGCTGCGCTGCCGTGCCAGCATCTTATTCTGCGAGATGCTTTCCACCGTCATCCAATCGCTGCCGGGCCTGCAGATGAGACGGGCATTCAGGTAAGCCTTTTCCGGCTCCAGGATAATCTGTCCCTGATATCCGCCATTTTCATCTTTCATCACCATGAGTACTGCGTCGATGGGACCGTCATCCAGCAGTGCAAGGGGCAGCAGATAGCAGACAGAGTTTGTCTTGGAAAAGAAGCAGGGGACTGCCGTGCGGAAATTCCAACGGGCCCGCTTCCCGGCAATATCCAGAGCATCCTCCATCCGGTCCTTCATGCGGCGGAAAAGGCGTTCATTCTCGGAGATATAGGTGCTGAAGGCGTAATATGCCTGCTTTTTCTTTTCTCTGGTGGGAGCAGCTTCTACTGCATCCAGAATTCCAAGGGCTTCGTCGTCGGAGAAGCAGCACTCTTTCAAATATTCTTTGGGAAGTCTTTCAATGTTATCCAGAATGAGGCGCTCACAGTCGGTGTCCAAAGGAGCTTCGGGATCAAAATACAGATCGCTGATCTTCTCATAATAGGTGGGAAGCTGAGGCAGCGGGTCAAAATAACCGGTCAGCAGCTTGCCGGCGCCGTACTTCCCTCTCTGCCCTGCAATGGCAAAGGACTCAAAACGCCACTCCGGCAGGATCTCGTTGCCGTCATGCTTTGGATTAGGTACGAAACAGGCGTAGATCTCCTGATAACGGTTATTCACCAGACCGGTATTGAAGGCTGCAAAGTTGTCCTTGGCCACGCAGATCTTTTCTTCCTGCTGCAGGCGATAGAAGGTGTACTGAATGTATTTCTTCAGAATGTAGAAACGTCCGTTATCCCGATTTCCCCGGAAGTCCCACATTTCGGGGATGGCCAGAGAAGCCAGTTCCTTCAGAAACTCCTGCCAGTAACCGATGTCGGCAAAATCTTCCAGAGCCTTGCCGGGTGTGACGGGACGGTTCTCCGAAGCCTCGTCCTTGTCCGTCTCCTGTTCCACGGGCTCAGTCTCTCTGGCGGGAAATCCCACATAACTCAAATACCAGGGACGACCGTAGGATTTTTCATTGCGCTTAAGCACAGCTACCATCTCCTGACCTTCGCCCCAGGTGATGGGGAAGGTGATGGTATTGCCTCTTTGCTGATAGGTTTTTTCTTTAATACTCTTAAGATAGGAATCGCTCAGCAGACCGGTGGGATCATCAATGCCTTTGCGGTAAAGGAAATCCAGGACCTTGGCAGGAAGATAGGCCAGTCTCTCAAAAGAAGACCCCTCCTCCCTCTCACCGGAGACGGCAGCGGTTTCGATCTTTGCGGAAACAACGTCCTTATCTTCTGCAGAAGGCTCTTTGAAAATAGAATTACCGGAGGTTCCTGTGAAGCGCATACCGCCGGAGCTTACCCGGCGATCACCCGTATCTTCGGGACGATAATTGCCGTAGTTTCTACTGAAATTACTGTAATTGCGGCCGGCGCTGGTGAAACTTTCAAAGTTGGATTTCTGAAAGACAGTAAGCTGGATCCTCTCGGCCTGGTCTCCGCTCTTCATGGAATAGGTCTCGTCGGTTGCGGTTTCCTTGTCCTCGGGAGCTACCGGTGCCTTTACGGTCCTGGCTTCCTTCTTTTCACGGATGGTAATGTAAATGACGGAAGAGCCGTCCTCCTTGACGACTTCCGTGTCAAAAAGATCGGGAAGGTCTCTCATAAGGACCTTCATCTGGGTATACCCGAAACGGCGGGCATTATAGCCCTTAGTAGAAAGATACTTGCTAACAGCAGTAAGGGGATAACGGCCCCCGACCCGGAATTCTTCAGTGACCGCTGCATAAATGTCGGCCTTGTTCTGTTCAGTGAGCATAAACTGTCCTTTGTGAAAAATAGAAACGGAAATAAGAGGAATTATCATTCCCGGAAAAGAAATATATAAACAA
>JABUST010000064.1 GCA_021442595.1 Lachnospiraceae bacterium
ACCTACACCCGCAAAAAAGGAAAAATCTGGACCTGGGGCATCCGTTGCTACTCCTCCGAGGATCTCATCAACTGGAAGGATGAAGGTCATATCATCGACCCGAAGCCTGATGACAAGGATTCCCTGTTTCATCCCTTCCGCCGGCTGGATCGGCCACATTTGCTGTTTAATCCCGGGACCGGGAAATATGTTCTGTGGCTGAAATACAACGATAAGGCACATTTTTCCGTTCTGACCGCTGATCATCTGAAAGGTCCCTACTCTCTGGTGGATGCTTTTCTTCAGCCGGACGGAAGAAAGGTCGGAGACTTTGATCTGGCCATGGACGAAGCAACCGGTGAGGGCTATCTCTATGTGGAGATGGATCATACCGATGTCCTGGTGTACAAGCTGTCAGATGATTTCTGCGGTGTAACCGGGGAGAAAGCTCCCATTTACACAGGTCTTCAGCCTCCCCTTTCCCGGGAGGGTCTTTGCCACTTTGTCCATAAAGGAAAACACTATCTCCTCAGCTCCGGCATGATTGGTTATGTGCCTAATCCTTCCGAAGCAGCGATTTCGGATAATTATATGGGACCCTATGCGGTACAGGGAAATCCACATGTGGAGGATAATTCTTCTGCCTCCTTTAATTCACAGATTGCCTCTGTTTTCAGAATCCGGGGGACTGATACCTTTGTGGCAGCGGCTGACCGCTGGGTACCGAATTATGTAATGACCAAAGAACGATATGATTCCTTTTACCGGGCCATATACTCCCGGGCAGACAAGACCCTTAAACCGGGCTTGAGAGATATCCTGTCCATGCTCACCTCTCCCATGATGGGCTCCGCCGACACATCCATCGCCGATTATGTCTGGCTGCCCATTGAATTTGAAGGGGAACAACTCAGAATCCGGTGGAAGGATAGCTGGACGCCGGAAGCTTACAGATAAGGAGAACCTTTATGATACGTTCCTGCCAGGTCAATCATATGACAAATCCTCTCGGATTTGATTTCGGTACACCCGTCTTCTCCTGGAAGGGAGATTTGGAGAAGTACCGACTTCGTATTGCTGCAGACGAAAGCTTCCGGGAAATCCTCTATGACTCAGGCACAGCTGCCCTCGATTCTCTGTGCACCTGTCCGAAGCTTGCTCTATCTCCCCGAACCCGTTACTACTGGACTGTAGGAGGAGAAATTCAATGGTTTGAGACTGCCAAGATGGATGAACCCTGGCAGGCAGCCTGGATCAGCTGCGATCGATCCGAGACTCGCCATCCCCTTTTCTCCAAACAGATTGATATCTGCAAGGATATTCTTTCCGCCAGAGCCTATATCTGCGGTCTGGGTCTCTACGAGGCTTCCATCAACGGCAGTAAGCTGGGGCAAGAGTATTTTGCCCCCTTCTGCACCGACTATAATACCTGGGTACAATACCAGACCTATGATATTACCGATTTACTGGCAAAGGAGAATACCTTCTCTGTTCTGCTGGGCAATGGCTGGTACGGCGGGCGCTTTGGCTTTAATTCAAGAGATGACAGCAAGCCCTATTTCGGAGATAACTGGAAGCTGCTTGCGGAAATACATATCTGCTATTCTGACGGAACAGAGGAAGTGATCGGTACCGACGAGAGCTGGACTGTCACCAGAAGCAATATCACCTTTTCCAATATCTATGACGGCGAGCGTGTGGACGGGACACTGGAGTCTCTTCTCCCGGTTCCTGCGCTGCTCTGTGATGGTCCTAAGGGAAAGCTGTCTGCCAGAGTGAGTCCCCCGGTAACCGCCCACGAAGTGTTTTCTGTGAAGGAAGTCATTCATACCCCCGCCGGAGAGACTGTCATGGACTTCGGTCAAAACATGGCCGGTATCTTTCAAATTCGCCTGCAGCTTCCTGCAGGAGAAAAGCTGCGCCTTCAATTCGGAGAGACCCTTCAGGACGGCAATTTCTACCGAGACAATCTTCGTACGGCCAAGGCAGAATATCTGTGGGTTTCAGACGGCAAGGAACATGTACTGGAGCCGAAATTTACCTTTTACGGTTTTCGCTTCATGAAAATAGAAGGAGCAGAGCTCCCGGCCGATGACATTAAGGCCATCGCGCTCTATTCCGCGATTCCTCCCATCGGCAGGATTTCCACAGGAAATGAACCGGTCAATCAGCTCATCTCCAACATTTTGTGGGGTCAGAAGAGCAACTTTCTGGATGTTCCCACAGATTGTCCCCAGCGGGATGAGCGTATGGGATGGACGGGAGACGCTCAGGTCTTTGCGCCTACCGCCTGTTATATGACCAATGCCGCTGCCTTCTATCATAAGTATCTGACGGATTTGAATCATGAACAGGCGGTTCTCGGGGGCGCTGTTCCAAATGTCATCCCCTCCCTGGGGCAAAGGGGCATCTCCTCTGCCTGGGGAGATGCTGCCGTGATTATTCCCCGAACCGTATATCAGTTTACCGGAGACACATCCTTCCTGGCCTCCCACTACGAGGGCATGAAAGCCTGGGTGCTCTGGTGTAAAGCACAGTATGATGCGGGTACCTGGCTAACTCAGTTCCACTTTGGTGACTGGCTGGCACTCGATGGTCCCAAGGCCGGAGACGGCATGCTGGGGGGAACGGACACAGCCTTTGTGGCTGCTGCTTATCTGGTGCGCTCAGCGCAGCTCTGTGCCGAAGCAGCCCACATTCTTGGTCTGAAGGAAGATAATCTGCTGCTCCGCCAGATAGGGGAAATGGTATTGGAGGATCTGCAGCAGGAGTTCTTCAGTCCCCGAGGCAGATGCTGCATCGACACCCAGACCGGTCATCTGCTGACTCTGGCTTTTAATCTGCATCCAAATCGAAAAAGAGCTGCAGCCGCTCTTAAGAAAAAGCTGGCGCAGTCAAACGGCAAAGCAGATACCGGATTTGTAGGCACGCCCCTCCTTTGCCCCACCCTATCTGCAGAAGGAATGCATAAGGAAGCCTATAAACTTCTTCTAAATGAAGAAATTCCCGGATGGCTCTATCAGGTAAAAATGGGCGCAACCACCGTATGGGAACGCTGGAACAGCGTGATGCCCGACGGCCTCGTTTCCTCCACGGGCATGAACAGCCTGAACCACTACGCCTATGGATC
>JABUST010000093.1 GCA_021442595.1 Lachnospiraceae bacterium
TCAAGCTCATAGGGCCGGATCTTCCGAAGAAGCTCCTCCAGGGCATCCAGTCTCTCCTGGATATCGCTCTGGCTGATCAGCGGCTGCTCGATGCAGCTCCGGAGCATCCTTGCTCCCATGGCTGTGCGGGTCTTATCCAGGACCCAGAGGAGGGAGCCTCTCTTGTTCTTTTCCCGCAGAGTCTCCACCAGCTCCAGATTTCCGGTGGAAGCATTGGCATCAGAGCCACGGGAACTCTGCCCCTCATGAACAGCAGAAGCTGTGTCTGCAATATGGATCAGAGATACATTGACAGGCTCCGTTTCGGCAGCCGCCGCATCCGTACTCTGGAGGGCCGCCACTTCTTCATCGGACAGATAAATGTTGGCGATCCATTTGATGGCGCTGGTTTCCCTGACGCTTCTGGCAAACAGATTGGTCATGGTGGGTGAGGGACCTTTTTCAAGGACCCAGATAATGCCGAGAAGAATCAGCACCAGCCACAGAAGGGTCCATCCGAAGAGGAAAAAACCTCTTCCGACATATTTCTTTGTCTTCCTTGCTTTTCTTTCAGTCATTGCAACCTCATAAACAGATACTGGATTTCATCGGTCTTCTCGGAAATACGGGAGACCAAGGGCAGCCGGTGGCTGATCCTCCTTCCGGTTTCTCATACTGGTAAACAGAAGCACGATGATGGTCATGGCATAAGGAATCATCTTATACAATTCCTTGATGGCCATGTTAGGACTGGGAATAAACAGATAGATGATGTACAGACCGCCGAACAGAATGGAAGCAAAGATGCCAATGTCCGGCTTCCAGATGGTGAAGATGACCAGCGCTACAGCC
This sequence comes from Lachnospiraceae bacterium, assembly GCA_021442595.1. Taxonomy (GTDB): domain Bacteria; phylum Bacillota; class Clostridia; order Lachnospirales; family Bianqueaceae; genus RUG760. Next base: position 832 of record JABUST010000093.1, read on the forward strand.
AGCCAGCCACGATCGCCGAAGGCATCATTTGACCAGACACCGCTGGCATAATCCATCACGTAGTACAGGCCGCCCAGACCGGCAATCATACAGCCGATGCAGGTGGTAACGTACTTAAAGCGTTCCACATTGATACCGGCAGCATCTGCAGTGGCGGGATTTTCTCCCACAGCCCGGAGATGCAGACCGATCCTGGTGCGTTTCAGAATGTAAGCAGAGACAATGGCAATGATCACTCCCAGGTAGGCAAGGAATCCGTAGCTGAGAAAGATCTTACCGAACCAGCCCAGATCCTTGGCAAAAGGAAGAGTTTTGGCAAAGTAAGCATGGGTGCCGGTGAGGGCAAGGGAAGGTACTTCTGCGCCGGTGAGCTTAATGAGAGAGCCTCCGAAGAAGTTTCCGAAGCCAACACCGAAGGAGGCCATGGCAAGACCTGTAACATTCTGGTTAGCTCGAAGTGTAACAGTTAAGAAGCAATAAATCAATCCCATAAGGAGACTGCCCAGCAGACTGGAGACCATGGGAATCATGACGGCCAGGAAAGGAACCATATTTTCGGCCCCTACTCCGTTCTCATACAAAAAGGCGCCGATGACACCGCTGATGCCGCCCACATACATGACACCGGCGATTCCGAGATTCAGATTACCGGTTTTTTCTGTGAGGATTTCTCCGGTACATCCGTACAGAAGAGGAATGCCCTGCATAACTGCACGGGGAATGAATGAAACAAAATCAAACATGCTGCTCTTCCTTTCTTAAGACTTGGGGGCTTCGGCTTTATCCTGAACAGAATTCTGCTCCTTATGGCGACCCACATGGATCTCATAATCGATGAAGAACTCAGATCCGATAATGAAGAAAATGATGATGCCTGCAAGAATGTCGGAAAAGGCCACATTCAGTCCGAAGACAGAAGCGATCTCTCCTGCTCCCCGATCCAGGAAGACCAGAAGACCGGAGGTCAGAATCATGGTAAAGGGATTGAATTTAGCCAGCCAGGATACCATCACCGCAGTAAAGCCGCGGCCGCCTGCCAGCGCACTGGAAATAGTATGGGCTGTTCCGGTGACCAGAAGGAAACCGGTGAGGCCGCATATAGCGCCGGAAAGAACCATGGTGCGCACGATGACCTTGCCCACCTTGATACCTACATAGCGGGCTGTACGCTCACTTTCGCCCACTACGGATATCTCGTAGCCGTGCTTGGTATAGGTCAGATAAACATAGATGACCACTGTCACCACAAGAACAATGAGAATGTTCAGAAGGAATTCGTTTCCTGCTATTTCAGGAAGCCATCCGTTGCGGGATGATTGATTGATGATGCCCACCTTACCGCTGCCTGCAGGATTTTCCCAGAGGATAACGAAGTAGTTCACCAGCTGCATAGCCACATAATTCATCATCAGGGTGAAAAGGGTCTCATTGGTATTCCATTTGGCCTTACACAGTGCAGGAATGGCTCCCCAGATGGCGCCGAAAAGGATACTGGTTACAAGGCTCAGGAAGATCATCAGACCGGAGGACATGCTGTCCTTAAAAGTGATCATGATGATTGAAGAACCCAGCACACCCATGAGGGTCTGACCCTCTGCGCCGATATTCCAGAATCGCATTTTAAAGGCAGGTGTCACTGCCAGAGACATGCAAAGCAAAACAGCCATATTCTGCAGCAGCACCCAGATCCTGCGCTTGGTACCGAAGTTGCCGTCAATCATGGTGGCATAGACCTTGAGAGGATTCAGTCCGGTGGTAATGGTGGTAATGAGGCCGCAGAGGATCAGGGCAAGCAAAACGGCTCCAAGACGGATAGCCCAGGCTTTATACCAGGGAAGCTGGGCCCGCTTGGCGATGCGGATCAGGGGTGTTTTATTTGTCTTCGCCACTTGCTTTACCTCCGATCTGGGTCATCATGAGACCGATCTCGTTTTTCTTTGCATCTTTTCCGTTGACGATACCGCTGACTTTGCCTGCACAAAGGACCAGGATACGGTCCGACAGTTCAAGAAGAACGTCCATATCTTCACCTACATAAACCACAGCCACATCCTTCTTTTTCTGCTGGTTCAGCAGATCATAAATCAGGTAGGAGCTGTTGATATCCAGACCTCTGACAGCATAGGCAGTCAGAAGTACGGTGGGGGCGGAAGCGATCTCCCGGCCTACCAGTACCTTCTGCACGTTTCCGCCGGAAAGCTTGCGGACGGGAGTGGAAATGCCCGGGGTGGC
>JABUST010000097.1 GCA_021442595.1 Lachnospiraceae bacterium
GCGCAATGTTCAGATCCTTCAGTGGATCCTGCCGGGTCTCAGCGGCCTGCTTCTGCTTCTTGATATTACTGCTTATATTCCAGGATTAGGCGAATCTTCCAACCGGGAGGTTTACGGCATCTTTCTTCTTCTCATGGCTTTCCTGTATTTACTGTATAGGGTCTATTTTAAAAAGCATCCGAAATATATTCTTGCATTGTCTCATATGTTTATGTTCACTGCCTATTCCTTTGGCATTGTGCAGGCAACCGCTCTGGGTCAGGACACTTCCAGCGCGGCCTTTTGCATGTTTCTGGTGGCAGTTCCCATGCTGGTTGTGGATGTTCCCAAAAGAATCGTTGCGTTTACCCTGTTTTCGGAAGTGCTGATGCTGGTTACTTATTTCGTTGTGGGAAACAAACTGGGTGACAGATTTGTTGTTGTGAACAGTATTTCCTGTACGATATTGGGACTCTTCTGCGGTCACAGTATTCAAAGAACCAAGCTCAGAGACATTCGAAACTATATCATGCTGGAAAAGCAGAGAGATACCGACATTCTGACCGGAGCCGGAAGCAGAGCCGCCTATATCCGGGATATTGAATTATTGAAGGAAAACAGTGACACTGCCGGTGTGGTATTTGCAGATGTAAACGGACTTAAACAATCCAACGATCTCTACGGTCATGAGGCGGGAGATACGTTGATCATCAATGCATATTCTCTCCTGAAGCATTACTTCCGGGATGACGGGGACAGAATTTACCGTATTGGAGGAGATGAATTCGTGATCCTGAGCCTCGAAACGGATAAGGCTTCTTTTACGGATAAGTATGAAGCCATGGCCCAGGTGGATATCAATCATGAGATTATCAGCTGCGGGTACTATTGGCGTGATGAGAGTATCCATACGGATTCGGCGGTGAAAGAGGCCGAGCAGATGATGTACACTTCAAAGAGTAAATACTATGAGACTCATCCTGATCTGGACAGACGCATTCGTAAGTAAGCCGGAATCGCAAAAAGACTTGAAAAAATAACGGAGCGAGAGTATAGTTGCTCCGTTATTTTAATTATAATCAAATGTGGAAGGGGCGTCCCTTCCGCCCTGTTAAAAATGAGGAGTTATCAAATGAAAGCTGCATTATTAGGTTACGGAAACCTTGCCAGAGGCATTGAGTCAGCTATTGTTCAGACAAAAGACATGGAGCTGACAGCTGTATTTACCAGAAGAGATCCTTCTTCCGTGAAAACCATATCCGGAGTACCCGTATATTCCGTGGATGATATTATGATATATAAGGAGAGCATCGATGTTCTGTTCCTTTGCGGCGGCAGCGCCACGGATCTGCCTGCTCAGACACCGGAGTATGCCGCTCACTTTAATGTCATCGACAGCTTTGACACCCACGCTAACATTCCTCAGCATTTTGCTGCTGTCAACAAAGCTGCTTCCGAGAGCGGTCACGTGGCCATGATCAGTTGTGGCTGGGATCCCGGTATGTTTTCCCTGATGCGTCTGTATGCCAATGCTATCCTTCCCGACGGACAGGATTATACCTTCTGGGGAAAGGGTGTCAGTCAGGGACATTCCGATGCTGTCAGACGGGTTCCCGGCGTGAAGGACGCTAAGCAGTATACCATTCCCGTCCCCGCGGCGCTGGAAGCTGTGAGAAACGGGGAAACACCGGAGCTCACCACCCGCCAGAAGCATACACGGGAGTGCTTTGTGGTGGCAGAGGAGGGGGCAGATCTTGCCCGCATTGAGCAGGACATTAAGACCATGCCCAACTATTTTTCCGATTATGACACAACAGTGCATTTCATCAGTGAAGAAGAGTTTCTGAGAGATCATCAGGAGCTTCCCCACGGCGGTATGGTGTTCCGTTCCGGGCGCACGGGCTTTAGCGGAGAGCATAAGCACATCATTGAATATAAGCTGACGCTTGACTCCAATCCCGAGTTCACCGGGGCTGTACTGACTTGCTTCGGCCGCGCTGTTTACAGACTGCACCGGGAAGGTGCCACGGGCTGCAAGACCGTTTTTGATATCGCGCCTGCTTATCTGACAGATATGTCCGATGAGGAGATCAGAGCCCATCTGCTGTAAGCATGTTTTTACCTGTTACCCTTGAGGAGATGAAGGAGAGGGGCTGGGACAGACCGGATTTTGTGTATGTTTTCGGTGACGCATATGTGGACCACTCCTCCTTCGGACCTGCCATCATCAGCCGTATTCTGGAATCCCGCGGATACAGGGTCGCCATGCTGCCCCAGCCGGATTGGCGGGATGAAAACAGCATCTGTCTGTTCGGAGAACCCAGGCTGGGCTTTCTGGTCTCGTCCGGCAATATGGATTCCATGGTGAATCATTTCACTGTCAATAAAAAACGCCGTTCCTACGATTATTACTCTCCCGGCGGCAAGACGGGAAAGCGACCGGATTATGCCCTGACAGTCTACTGTAATCTGATAAAAAGAAAATATAAGAATTCTCCGGTCCTCATCGGCGGGATTGAAGCAAGCCTTCGCAGACTGGGTCATTATGACTACTGGTCTGATAAGGTGCGCCGCAGTGTGCTCATGGACTCCGGCGCGGACATTCTTATGTACGGCATGGGAGAGCTTTCCGTTGTGGCGCTGGCAGAGGCTTTAGACAGCGGCATGGCGGTGGAGGACATCACCTACGTGCCCGGAACGGTATATAAAACCAGAGATATCACCGGCGTTTTGGAATCCCAAAAGGGAATTCTTCTGCCGGATTATGACGTCATCAAAGAGAATAAAAAGGAATATGCCCGGAGCTTCGGGATCCAGTACAGAAATACAGATCCCTTTACTGCCAGAGCGCTCATCGAAAAGTACGGAGAGAAGCGGTATATCGTACAGAATCCCCCTTCCAGGCCTCTGACAACAGCCGAGATGGATGATGTCTACGAACTTCCCTATGAAAATACATATCATCCTTCCTATGAGGCGGAGGGCGGTGTGCCGGCCATACAGGAAGTCAGATTCTCTCTGACCAGTAACCGGGGATGCTTCGGGGCCTGCAGCTTCTGCGCCCT
>JABUST010000107.1 GCA_021442595.1 Lachnospiraceae bacterium
AAGAGCGGGCCCGCTCTTCCTCAATTTAAATGGCTTTTACTCCATCTTCGGCTGCTTGATGAGGGCGATGAGGCCAACAGCAACAGCAGAGAGGACGAAGAAGATCACATAAGCGGTGTTCAGATGCTCTACGCCAACAGCACCGATGATGATGAAAGCGATGGAACGGACAGCGGTATTCACAGGAGCAATGATTCTGTTAGCCTGCACAAAGCCGAAACGGCCGTAGCAGGTACCGATGATGGAGGGAATCAGGTTGCCGATGCCGCCGATACCGAAGCCCACAAACACAGCCACGATAACAGCCATAGCGGTGGAGCCGTTCAGGAAAATCATGAGCAGCAGAGCCACCAGATACCAGACACCGTAGATGATGGAAGCCAGCTTGGTGCCGAACTTCTGATCGATCCAGCCCCAGATGTAGCTTCCCACGATGCCAACCACAGCAGCCAGAGTCAGCAGGCCGATAGCGGTCTCCTGAGGAACACCAACCATCATCAGCTTGGGAATGAAGTTGGAAACCAGGCCCAGAGTGGTCATCCACAGGATGCCGTGGCCGATACCGATGTACCAGGTGTTGGGCATCTTGATCAAAGCCTTCAGAGTGAACTTCTTAGCTTCCTCGATCTGAGTTTCCTTCAGAGCCTTGGCGGTCTCCAGGTCGATGGGCTCGTTATCGGGAGTAGCACCCACTTCCTCGGGAGTATCCTTCAGCCAGAAAATGGAGACGATACCGAAGATCAGCATGACAACTGCCAGAGCCAGATAAGCGGTGACGGGATTGCCGATGATGTTGAAGATCACCAGGATGGTGGCGGTGCACAGAGGCAGACCCATGGAAGCCCAGCCAAGGGCCAGACCCTTCTTCTTGGGGAACCACACATTCATGACATTATTGGGCACCAGGTTCAGCTGAATGTTACCGGAAACCAGGGTGATCAGGATGACCATAGCCAGGAATACAGCCGTGTTGTTGGTCAGCGCAAAGACCACAGTCAAAACGGCACTGAGAATGTTTCCGAATACAGCCATGAACTTGCTTCCCTTTTTAGCTGTCATGGTGCTGAAAATGAAAGCAGCCACGACACCCAACCATCCGCCGATACCGGTCATGACATTGCAAAGGTCGATCATGGAAGTATCCCACCCGCGCAGAGCCGTGAAAGCAGCGGGGTAGTAATTCAGGGTGTCCGTAGCCAGAGCAGCAGCCAGATAATAGCTGAGTCCGCAGTAGATGATCATGGACCAACCCCAGCGGCCGAAATTACTCTTGGTATTATTCTGATTCATAAGGAGATCCTTTCATTGAATCCTTGTTAAGTGAGAGTTTCTTCTCTTTCTTTTGAAGAATCATCCGAGGGTTATGGCTAAACCGTCGGATGATTCTATTTGAAACTCGCCCAATGCTGACGAGCTTTTTCCGCTTAACCGTTCTTCTTGAGACCGGCGGCGCGGGTTGCGGAGATGACCACGTTGCCCTTGATTTCAGACACCGGGGCTCCTCTGGAGCAGTCGCAGACGATGCTGTTAAACCCTTGCAGCATGGGACCGTATGCATCTGCATGTCCGAACTGCTGAATGAGTTTAACAGCAACGTTACCAACGTTCAGATCGGGCCAGATCACCACGTTGGCCTTGCCTGCAACCTTGCTCTCTCTCTTGACCTTCTTGGCTGCCACAGCGGGCACGATGGCAGCATCCAACTGGAATTCACCGTCGATGTCAAGATCGGGACGCTTTTCATGGGCAATCTCCAGAGCAGCAGTGACCTTGTCGATGAGGGGTCCCTGACCGCTTCCCAGAGTGGAATAGCAAACCATGGCACAGCGGGGCTCCCAGTCCAGAAGCTCCTTCACCGTGTCACAGGCGGAGATAGCGATAGATGCCAGCTGCTCCGGGTCGGGATTGGTGCAGACGGCGGAATCACCTACTGCCAGCAGAGAGCCTTCACTTCCCTGGTAGCCGGGAATGTCGCACAGTCCGATGGAGGAGATGGTGGAGATGCCGGGCTTCATGCCGATGATCATCTGGCCGGCCAGCAGCACGTCTCCGGTGGTATTGTCGATGCCGGCGAAGGTTACGTCAGCATCGCCCACAGCCTGCATGGCCATGGCGAAGTAGAGAGGATTCTCCATGCGGCGGCCAAGGGCCTTAGCCTTCAGCATTCTGCCGGGCTGGTTGACATATGCCTCGATGACCTGATTTTTGTAGGCCTCGTCGTGGATGTCGACGATGGTGAACACCTTCTCGTCGTAGCCCCGCTGAGCGCAGAGCTCCTTCAGTTCGGCGGCGTCGCCCACCAGCACGGGATGGATGTAACCCTCGGTTCCGCACTCGTAAGCTGCCTGCATCATTTTTTCATTGGTGGCTTCGGGGAAGGCGACCTTCTGGGGATCCAGCTTGGCCTTCTCATAAATGCGATCCAGTACACTCATTACATTTCTTCCTCAACTTTGTTAATCAGTTCCCCGACAGTTTCGCACGCAGAGGCGTCCTGCAGGGACACCATGACATCCAGCTCGTTCTCCAGCTCGGACACCAGACCTACCATCTGGATGGAAGCGCCCTTCAGATCATTCTTGAAGGATGTTTCCAGGGTGATGTCTTCAGCATCCCGACCATAGGCCATGGCAACGATCTCCATAACCTGCTGCTCAAGTTCTTTGCGGTCCATGTTTGATTTCTCCTTTGCTTTTTTTATTTTTCGAAGCGGACATGCTCCGCTTTCGAGATAGGACTAATTAGCTCTCTGACTTGATCTTGTGTAAATATCAATATCAGAGTCATTCTTGATGAATCCGGCCTCAATTTGACTGAGTCAGATTGTATTAAATCAGCCTCATCCGATCTGTTTTTCAAAACATCGGCCTCATCAGGGCTGCTTATTCAAAACATCAGCCTCATCCGGTCTGCCTGAAGATAAATTCAGCTTTGATGAGGCTGATTTATTCTATCTCAGACTTCCTCGTCCAGATCGAAGACAACGGTCTTGTAGCCGTCTCTCTGGTAGATGC
>JABUST010000023.1 GCA_021442595.1 Lachnospiraceae bacterium
GAGGACAGGCAGCTTATGGCGATGAAGAAAAGCTTGATATGCTACGCATACCAAGTATGGGCTTGACAAGCAAGCCCATAAATCATAGATTAAGGGAGAATAATGATATGAGTGTGTCTTCTAGTATTGTATTACTGTTTAAGCTTGGAATTTGGCCTAGTAATGAACATTACGATTACTGTGAAAATAAAGAAACGGAGTTGATCAATGACTACAAAAAGTGGTTTAACAAGAATGATCTTGATTCCGGTTATGTTTGGTTTGAAACTGTGACAGATTCGAATGGTCATAAAAGATTATATCTTAAAAGGAAACCCCTTGAAATTGGACAGTGGAACGGCCATGACTTGCCTTTCGTCCATGATTTGTTGGACGAATTCTGTTATCGATCTGATTGGTTTTTTCAAAAATATCCCAACGGCATTAATGCTCTGAAATATAATGATGGAATCATCCATGATATTTTCCATGAGATAAAGATGGAAGAGGATTTGAGAAATCATTTCGGGAGAAAAATTAAATATAGAAGGCATCCTTTGTATATTCCGGCGCAGATACGTCTCAACTCTGAATTAATGAGCAAACTGAGTAAATTGGATAAACTGGATCACTCTGAGATTAGTAAGTATGATACTGCTTTTGAGTTTGCTGATAACCGCACATTCGATCAAATGATTCAAGAAATGCCGTGTTTGCGTGCTGTCCAATACAGTGAGCCAGTATTCAGAAACAAATTCGTCCCAATCTTTGAGGGAAGAGATTTCATTGAACTTGATGAAGAGGAAGCATGTTACATCAAAGTAGGGGATGACGAGTTTAAGATAGCTGATAACGATGACCTGCGTAACCATAAAAGACCATTGTACCGCAAGGAAACTTATGAAGTATTGGGCTACGCAAAGCCAATAGAAGGTTCTGATGGATGCAATGCGATTTATCTCTGTATGGATACAATCAAAGAGGCGTCCTCAAACTGTAAGTTTATTCCGCCTGTAAACTCAATAGAACATGATATTTCGGATACACTCCGACATATGTATCGTACCGATTTATATTCATTCACAACAGGAACACGCGGAGGGGCTGATGAAAGAATAGAATTGGTTGAAAAAATGCCTGTATATCTTTCAATATTAGCCCATGAGTTGGCGCATTGTTTCTCGGGGCATGTTCCGGTTGGTTCTAAGGAATTAGTTAAGAAAACAGTAGATCAAGAGCAAATGGCACAGACCATGGCTTCTATATTCTTCATGGACAAGAATTGGTCGTATTTCATTTTACAGGAGTCAATGTATCAACCTTGTGAGTACCAAGGAATGCCTTTATATGGCATCGGCAAAAATGCAGAAAATGTAGAAGATGTTTCTCCGATATTCTAACTATCCTCCTATTTGCCCATTTTCTTCCTTTCCTATATAATATCCCCGTTTCAGGGTTTTCCCTGAAACGGGTTCTTTTGTTATCCGGTGTTTTCTGTTCGCTGCGAGGGTCTCTATGCGTCCGCGATTTAAGAAGTTTTTGAGTTATTATAAGGTCTATGGCCGAGAGTTCAGCTTTGTCATGGGCTGTACCTTCATATCCTCCATGGCCGGGCTGTTGGTTCCTCTGTGTGTGCGCCGGGTAACGGAGCTGGCGGCGGAGGGGAAGGAGGTTGTTTCTACTATTCTTTCCTCCGGAGCTCTCATGCTGGTGCTGGTGCTGGTGCAGCTGGTGTTTGAGTTTCTCTTTGATGTGCGGGGCCATGTGCTGGGAGCCCGCATGGAGCAGGATCTTCGAACGGAGCTGTTCTCCCATCTGGAGAAGCTTCCCTTTTCTTTTTATGATAAGCATAAGACCGGTGTCCTTATGAGCGCCCTTACCAACGATTTGCTGAATCTGGCGGAGCTGTTCCATCACGGGCCGGAGGATTACATCATGACGGCGGTGAAGGTGCTGGGAGCCACGGTGATCCTGTTCACCATGGAGTGGAGATTGGCATTGGTGACTCTGTTTTTCATGGTATTGCTTCTGCTGTTCACCTTGCTCTGGGCAAAGAAGCTTCGGAAGGTGTATGGGGTGAACCAGGAGCGCATCGCCGGCATCAATGCTCGGGCGGGTGATATCCTGGGTGGTATCCGTACAGTCCAGTCCTACACGGCGGAGGAGAGCCAGCTGAAGCGCTTTGTGAAGGCAGGGGAGGATTTTTTCAAAAGCCGAAAACAGGTATATTATCAGGAGTCCTATGCGGATAAGACCACCTTTCTTCTGGTGCAGGGCTGCACGGTGGCGGTCATGGTGTGCGGAGCTGTCATGCTGTACACCGGAGACCTCACTGCGGCGGAGCTGGTGGCTTTCCTTTTGTACATTCGATATTTTACGGAGCCCATCTCCCGCATGAGCTGGATGGTGGAGCAGCTCCAAACGGGCATGGCCGGGTTTGATAGGGTCATGGATCTGTTGGAGACACCCGTTGCTTTTCCGGAGGCCGTTTTCCAGGAGGATTGCCGGGAAGACCTTCCTAAGGGAGCTTCAGCTGCTCCTCTTGCCTTGACGAAGGGTGATATCTGTTTTGAAGGAGTTGACTTCTCCTACGTGGAAGGTAATCCCGTACTGAAGGATCTTTCTCTGCACATAGCAGATGGCAGCTTCACCGCTTTGGTGGGAGTTTCCGGCAGCGGGAAATCCACTTTGGGTATGCTGATTCCACGGTATTATGAGGTGACGGGAGGACGGATCCTTATTGACGGGACAGATATTCGACAGATGGATCCTGAAGGTCTGAGACGCAGTATCGCCTGGGTGGAACAGGATACCTTCCTGATGGATGGAACGATAAGAGAGAATATTGCTTTGGGAAATCCTGATGCTTTGGACGACGCCATTCTCCGTGCCGCCCGCCTGGCGGATGCGGAGGAGTTCATCTCTGCTCTGCCTGATGGCTATGACAGCCTGGTGGGCGAGCGGGGCGTTAGGCTCAGCGGAGGGCAGAAGCAGCGCATCGGCATCGCCCGGGCCATATTGAAG
>JABUST010000099.1 GCA_021442595.1 Lachnospiraceae bacterium
ATCTTCCGCGGAACCATCGATTTCCGCCGGGGCTGCTCCGGAGCCAAGGGCTCTGAGAACGAGAATGTGCTCCTCATCGATGACACTGTCCGCAACCAGACTCTGCCGGTGATCCTCTGCTCCGAGGAGGACGTAGAAGGCACCCACGGCGCCTCCATAGGCAAGCTGGATGAATCTCTCCTGTTTTATCTGCAGACCCGGGGTCTTTCCGAAGATCAGGTCTATGAAATGATGGCCGCTTCCCGCATTGCCGCTGTGGTTGCTCTGATCCCCGATGCGGAGACCAGAGAAGAGCTGGAAGCCTACATGGAAAGGAAGTCTCGAAATTGAGCATGCACCATGACATCCGGAAGATCCGTGAAGATTTTCCCTTCTTCACGGCCAATCCCCATCTGGTATATCTGGACAGCTCTGCCACCTCCCAGCGCTATAAGGGAGCCGTAGAGGCTGCCTCCGATTTCTATCTGTATCACAACGCCTCTCCCCTTCGGGGTCTGTATGATATGAGCATTCAGGCCACAGAATCCTTTGAAGCCGCCCGTCAGAAAACAGCAGATTTCATCCATGCCGGGCATGCCTGCGAGATCATCTTCACCCGGAATGCCTCCGAGAGCTTTAACCTGCTGGCCTCCAGCCTCTGCTCTCTGGTATTGAAGGAGGGAGATGAGATCATTGTGGGCATCACCGAGCACCACAGCAACATGCTCCCCTGGAGAGATGCTGCCGCCCGCTTCGGCGCCACAGTGACCTACTGGGAATGCGACTCTGAAGGCTATTACTCTCCCGAATCCCTGCAGGCGCTGCTGAAGCCCAACACCCGCATCGTCACTGTGACCCAGATGTCCAATGTTTTCGGCCTTGAAAACGACATCAAGACCTTTGCTCGTCTGGCCCACGAGAACGGCTCTCTGTTCGTGGCAGACGGCGCCCAGAGCGTTCCCCATATGCCGGTGGACGTGCAGGATCTGGATGTGGATTTTCTCTGCTTCTCCGGTCACAAGATGCTGGCCCCCTTCGGCATCGGCGTCCTCTACGGAAAGAAAAAGCTGCTGGATAAGATGCCGCCCTACATGTCCGGCGGAGAGATGATCGACATCGTCACCAGAGACCGGGTCAAGTACAGCCAGCTTCCCCATAAGTTTGAAGCCGGCACCGTGAATGCCGGAGGTGCCATCGCCCTGGGAGCTGCCATCGACTATTACAATTCCCTTGGCTTTGACTATATTCAATCCAGAGAATCCGAGCTCACCGCCTACATGTGTGAGCAGATCCTGAATCTTCCCCACTTCTCCGTCATGGGATCTCAGGATCCCCGGGAGCATCACGGCATCGTCACCTTCAAGATTGAAGGCGTCCATCCCCACGACATCTCTGCCATTCTGTCTCAGGAAAACATCTGTATCCGGGCAGGTCATCACTGCGCCCACCCCCTGCACCAGCACATGGGCGTCATGTCCTCCACCCGGGCCAGCCTCATGTTCTATAACACCAAAGAAGAGATCGACAGGCTCATCAGTGCCCTCTCCGGCATCCGGAGAGCCATGGGCTATGAGGAGTAAATCCCATGAACAATACCTTTTACAGTGAGATACTCACGGAGCATAACCTCCACCCCTTCCACAAGCATGACATCAAGGATCCCAACATGGTACTGGAGGGCGTCAACCCCAGCTGCGGAGATGACATCATCCTGCAGCTCCATGTAGACGAGGCCGGCATCATTACCGACGGAGGCTATGTGGGAGACGGCTGCGCAATCTCACAGGCCAGCGCTGACATGATGCTGGATCTGGTCATCGGCCGCAGCAAGGAGGAAGCCCTGCACCTCAGCGATATCTTCATGCGCATGATCAAGGATCCGGATTCCCTCAGCGAAGATGAAATGGATGAGCTGGAGGAATCCTCCTCCCTGCAGAACATTGCCCACATGCCCTCCCGTGTGAAGTGCGCCGTCCTGGGATGGCACACCATGGAGGAAATGTTCAAGGGTGAAGACGAAGAAGAGTAATGAAATTCAACTAGTGAAAACCCCTGCAGAGCGCTATATAAGTTGCTTTGCAGGGGTTCCCACTTATTGTTTTCTATAACTGTCCGATTCTATATCCATAATCTTCTGATTATGGGCCTAAGTTCCATACTTTCATTTAGAGCTCTCTAACTCAAAATGAAAAACCTGCAGATGACTCTGCAGGTTTTTATTGTCTTATTGTTCATGCAAACAGCTTCACAGACAGGAAGATGAGTCCGGCGGTCCAGAGGACCAGATACAATGGCACGACTACTCTGAACTTCGTGTGCTTGGTCTTATGACGGAACACATTCATGCCGACAAAGGCTCCCAGAGCACCGCCCCAGAAAGCCAGACCCAAAAGCCGCCTCTCGGGAATGCGCCACTGCCCTTCCCGGGCTCTCCGTTTGTCCACTCCATAGGCAATGAATGCGATGGTGTTAATGAGCAGCAGGTAGATCCCGATGCCGTAAAACACATACAGCCGCGGAATCTCCTGCCCAAAAATCGTGATGCTTTCCAAATCAGGCCTTGTTGTCGGAACCGAAGAGCTTGATTTTCTCTACTACCTTGTCCTTGATGGCAGCAGCGCCGGGAGCCAGCAGCTTACGGGGATCGAAGCCCTTGCCCTGAAGGTCCTTACCTGCTTCCACATATGCGCGGGTAGCTTCCTGGAATGCCAGCTGACACTCGGTGTTCACGTTGACCTTGGCTACGCCCAGGGTAACAGCCTCGTGTACCATCTCATCGGGAATACCGGAACCGCCGTGGAGAACCAGAGGCATATCGCCGGTCTTCTCCTTGATGGCAGCCAGAACGTCAAAGCGAAGTCCTGCCCAGTTTGCGGGATACTTGCCGTGGATGTTGCCGATGCCGGCTGCCAGCATGGTGATGCCCAGATCGGCAATGGTCTTGCACTCCTCAGGAT
>JABUST010000204.1 GCA_021442595.1 Lachnospiraceae bacterium
ATCCGGAATCATCTCGAAACATCACAGTTTTTCATAGAATATCACAAATTATCAATTCAGATATCCTTCCCGGCCTTTCACATTGAACCGACCCTCCAGCTGATGCAATGCTTCATCGGAAATGGTATTAACTCTGGGCAGATGCGCGATCTTCATATAGATCTCAGCACCCTTTTCCACCGTCTCGATAAGACCGAAGCTTTCGTCCAGATCTCTGCCGGCACCGTAGATCCCGTGCTGCGCCCATACAACAACTCTTGCGGTATTCATTTTTTCCGCAGTAGCAAGACCGATCTCATTGGTACCGCAAAGCATCCAGGGCAGAACGTTTACACCGTCCGGGAAGACCACGATGCATTCGGTGCACATCTGCCAAAGGGTTCTGGTAAATTCCCGCTCATCCAGGGTATGCACATATGTCATGGCCAGGATATTGGCCGGATGGCAATGCATGATCACACGATTCTCGGGATCTGCTTTCAGCCGGGCTACATGACTCATCATATGAGCCGGAAACTCAGAGGTAAACTGTCCGCCGTCGGTGTAGCCCCAGAGCAGATCCGCATGCTCTCCATCCTCCGTGATCCGGACAATGCCGAGATTCGCTGCAGGGTCATACTGAACATTCTTGAAATATTTACCGGTACCGGTCACCAGAAAGTACTTTCCAGCCAGAGAAGGTGCGCTGAACCCGGTAGGAAGCGTACGGAGAACCCGATCGGGTTCCAGGTATCCCTCCACCTGTTCCGCTGACAGCATCAGACTTACATTGCCCCCGTTTCTCTCGTCCCAGCCGTGACGGTACATCTCCGTCAATGTTCTGACCATTTCTACCATAAAGGGTGCTTCCAGAATATTTTTCATTTTCTTATCCTCTTTTCTTATCTTGTGATCACATCCACCGGCACATTGAAGATCTTTGCCACCTTCAGGATGGTATCGATATGTCTTCCTACGGCTGCTGCCATGTGGTGGGTGGGACCGGCCTCGCTCCACTTGTCGCAGAATTCTCTGGCGGAAATGGAGAAGCGGGTGCGCATGTTGGTGTCACCGAAGGTGAAGATGGGACCATCCTCATTTACGCCTTCTGCTACCACGAACTTGAAATGGCCGTCCTTGTCCTGAGTGATGCCCAGGTAAGTGACGGGGCCGGTGGGAGGATAGAACTGGGTCAGATATCCGCCGCCGGTCTTTCCGTGGAACACGGGAACGATCTTCATGGTAGGCTTCTTTGCCTGGGAGAAATCTGCGTCTCCGGAGCCGGAATGTCCGATGATGCAGATGTCTTCATTGAAATCAATGGAGTACATCTCAGACAGCTGTCCGGTGCCGGAAATAGTCTTCAGAATGCTCATGGCCATGGCCACCTTGATGTCTCCCTCCACGGCGCAGGCGGTGCCCTGCTTGATCAGCATGGAGAAGGCTGGGATCAGCATAGAATCCAGCTTGCCGGCAATTCCCTGGGCGAAACCGTCATAATGGGAGGCCACGAAGGCGATCTGCTCATCTCTGACCCACTGCTCGAAGGCTACCACGTATCTAGCCATATCCCATACGGTCTCCACGGTGGCGCCTCCCTCAATGTCGAAGGTGTCCAGGATGTCCAGAGCCTTGGCACGGATGGCTTCCTCATCGGTAATATGATCGGCGATGGCCCACATCTTCTCCCAGTCGAACTGCTTGGTGTAGAGCCACATTCTGTGGTAGAGATTCGTCTCATCGATGTACAGATCCATCATGCCGGGGTAAGGACGGCCGATTTGAGCCAAGTTAGTGTCACGGAAGCGGCGGCGCACCTGAGCGGCACGGCACCAGTCCTCGATCTCAGCCCGGGCATGGGAGTCGCCTCCCTCTACCACACCGGTGACGACCGCGTGGCGTTTGCCGGCTCTCTCCAAATCTGCCACCATCTCTCCCACGGCGCCGCAGGCATAGAGCTCACCCAGCCAGGTGGGGGTATCGGTGCTGGCATAGTCCGGGGCTTTCTTCTTCTGAAGGTTCACCAGAACCACCGGCACATCCAGGTCCCGGACGGCGGGCAGCATGTTGTAGGAGGTGGCATAGGTCAGAAGCTGCATGATGACCAGGTCCACGTCGGCTGCCCGGAATTTGTCTCCCGCGGCAGCCGAGGCTTCCTTGGTGGTCACCAGACCTCCGTCGATGATGTCTACCGTGTCCGGCAGAGTCCTCTTGAAGGCTTCGTACTGACCCTGAAACTCGGGAACCAGGGTGGGAAACTGGGGCAGATAGGCACCCAGGGCGATGGCGAACACGCCGATTCTTGCTTTGGTTTCAACTAACATATTCTTCTCCTTTTTTCTCCTGCCGGCCGTCGTTCAGATATGTCTTTGCCGCCGAATATGAGGGGTGTCTGCAGGATACCCGGTTTATGTCATTTTTAATTATCCCTTGTTTCAGGATGTTTACTTATCCGTTTTTAAAGAGTTATCTTTTCACTTTAAAACAATAGGTTGCTATGGCTAACGATAAAAAGCTCAGGCCTAGGAAGCTCCCAACTGCTGAAGATTGTTCCCCTGTTTTGGGGAATTTTTTCTTGGCAATTTTGGTCGTATTATCCGCTTTTTTGACTGTTCCTGACGATTCTTGATTCGTCTGTATCTGTCTAGTTGTTTGGTTTTCTGCTGCAGATTCCTTTTTTTGACTAGCCTTGACAGAGAGCTTTGAATTACTTTGAGCGTCATTAGGATCTTGATTCGACTCTTCCGCGTAAATGACAGAATTCTGGCCTTTGTTTTGGCTGCTTTCGTTTACAGTGCTTGGGGTGCTACTCTCACTTGTACTACTTGTTTTACTGGTTGTACTTGGTGTGTTGCTTTCATTTGTATTGCTTGTTTCACTTGTCGTACTTGAGGTGCTGCTTTCACTTGTATTACTGGTTTCGCTGGTTGTGCTTGA
>JABUST010000143.1 GCA_021442595.1 Lachnospiraceae bacterium
CAGAATGCAGTGGGGATGCAGAGCACGCCGTTTTTGATGCAGGCGTTGGTGGTGGGACTGGTGTCCCTGGGTGTGCAGATTCTCTGGCCCCGGGTCAGCAAGAAGATTCCCGGGTCTCTCATCGCGGTGCTGCTGGGCATCGGCATGGTGAAGCTGCTGAACATGAAGGTGAACACCATCGGCGATCTGTATACCATTACCAGTGCGCTGCCGGCTTTTCGCATGCCGGAGCTGTCCTTGGAGCTGGTGAAGGGGGAGTTTTCCGACGCCTTTACCATCGCCATTCTGGCGGCCATCGAGTCTTTGCTGAGCTGCGTGGTGTCTGACGGCATGATCGGCGCCCGGCACGATTCCAATATGGAACTCATCGGTCAGGGCATCGGAAATATCGGTTCGGCGCTGTTCGGGGGCATTCCTGCTACGGGAGCCATCGCCCGCACCGCCGCTAACATTAAGAATGGGGGACGCACCCCGGTGGCCGGCATGGTCCATGCCGTGGTGCTGGTGCTGGTGCTCATAATCCTCATGCCCTATGCGGCCCTGATTCCCATGCCCACCATCGCTGCCATTCTGTTCATGGTGGCCTACAACATGTGCGGCTGGCGGAATTTCGTGACGGTGTGCCGCACGGCTCCCAAGAGCGATATCATGGTGCTGGTCATCACCTTTGTGCTGACCATCGTGTTCGACTTGGTGGTGGCCATTGAATTTGGCATGATCATGACCTGTGTTTTGTTCCTGAAACGGATGAGCGAGGAGTCCCGGGTCAGCGGCTGGAAGTATTATTCTCCGGAGACGGCCCGGGCGGAGGATTTGAACGCCATTCATCTGAAGGATGTTCCCAAGCAGGTGAGGGTGTATGAGATCACCGGCGCCATGTTCTTTGGCATGACGGAGGCTCTGAATGAGATCACGGTGAAGGATTATACCAAGTGCCTCATCATTCGTATGCGTGGTGTGCCTTCTATGGATGTGTCTGCCATGCACTCTCTGGAGGAGCTGGTGGACCGGCTGCAGCGCAGGGGCATCCATGTGGTGCTGTCCCACGTCATGAGTCAGCCATACAAGGTCATGGAGAAGGGCGGCCTCTTGAAGAAGATCGGCAAAGAGAATGTCTGCGTCCACATTGACGCGGCGCTGGCGCGGGCTCAGGAACTGATTAACGAATGAGAGTTGACTAAAGACCCTCCGAGTGATAGGACGCTGAAGAGATATTTCAACTGTTGAAATGATGTGGACAGTCTTCGGAGGATAAGGAAAAGAAGAATTGTTGAGGGAAGCTGATATTCTGATTCTTAACTGAAAGATAGAGATAAGGTCAGAGAGCATTCACTAATAATAGCATCAGCAGAGGGGTCGGAGAAGTGATTCTCAGACTGTTAAAGCTGATGTTAGAATTTATAAGAACAAAGGCTCAGTGAGCTTTTATTCAAATATTTAATGGTAGGAGATGCGGAGTATGCAGATATTCGTTAAGGACAAGCAGTTTTACAAGACCCTGGCTGCCTTTGCCATCCCCATTGCGGCGCAGCAGCTGATCACGGTTGGCGTCAACATGGCGGATAACATTATGCTGGGGCAGCTGGGTGAGGTGGCCATGAGCGGCGCCACCCTGGCCAACAATTTTATCAGTATTTACCAGATCATGTGCATGGGTCTGGGCATGGGCGCGTCCGTACTGGTGAGCCGGTTCTACGGCATGGGGGACAGTGCCAGCATGAAGAAGGCGGTGAACATTATGTTCCGCCTGGAGTTTGTTTTTGCCACCCTGTTTTCCATAGTGACGGCGCTGCTGCCCGGGGGGATCATGCGGATCTTCACCACGGAGGAGGGAGTTATTTCGGCGGGCATCGGCTATCTGCTGATCTCCATTCCCTGTTATTACCTGAACGGGTACGCGGTGACCACAAGCCTTATGCTGCGGAGTGTGGGGAAGGCCAATGTGCCCCTGATTTCCAGCATCTGTTCTTTCTTCATTAATATTTTCTTTAACTGGGTGTTCATTTTCGGTAAGCTGGGGGCTCCGGCTATGGGGGTGAACGGCGCGGCTCTGGGTACCCTGCTGGCCCGCATCGTGGAGTTCACGGTGACCATGGGCTTCTTGATGTTTAAGGATGAGAAGATCGGCATGCGGTTTAAGGACCTGCTGATGCCGGTGAAGGAGCTGATTCCGGAGTATGTTAGGATCTCCATTCCGGTGCTGATCTCCGATACCCTGCTGGGACTGGGAAACAGCGCCATCGCCATGGTCATGGGCCGTGTGGGCGCTGTGTTTGTGGCGGCTAATGCCATTACTACCATCGTTATGCAGATGGCTACTGTGGTCATTCAGGGTATCAGCCAGGCCAGCTGCGCCATGACGGGCATCACTCTGGGTGAGGGAGATACTCAGAAGGCTCAGCAGCAGGGCATTACTTTTGGAGCTTTAGGCTTTATCATCGGAGGTGTCGGCTGTGTGCTGGTGCTGCTTCTGAAGGGCCCCATCATTAACTTTTATAATATTGCGGATGAGACTAAGGCTCTGGCTAATGAGCTTATGGAGGCTGTGGGCTTTGTCATTTGGTTCCAGGCGGCTAACAGCATTCTGACCAAGGGCACCCTCCGGGGCGGCGGTGATACCAAGTTCCTCATGGTGTTTGATATCATTTTCCTGTGGGTGTGCAGTATTCCTCTGGGTGCTCTGGCGGGACTGGTGTGGCATCTGCCCGGATTCTGGATCTACATGATGCTGAAGATCGATCAGCTGCTGAAGTGCTTCGTGTGCGTGTGGCGGCTCCTCAGCGGCAAGTGGATCAAGAAGATCTCCAATGGAGCGGAGAAGGCTTGAAATTGCTGAAATGAAGCAGGGCGAGCTCTGCTTAAAAGCAGACAAGCTGCTTAAAAGCAGACAAGCTGCTTAAAAGCAGACAAGCT
>JABUST010000026.1 GCA_021442595.1 Lachnospiraceae bacterium
TTTGCCGGCTGCATGCTTTACCACTTATTCGCTTCAGACTTGGCTGCATGCTTTAGTTGTTCTTCATTTCTGACTTTACCGGCTGCCTGCTGATTGCTTTACCTGTTATTCATAACCGTAGGGGTCTGACTGAGGCCGGGAACAGCCGTCACACCGGGGGCCGTGGTGGCCACATAGGTGATGGTAATCTGTCCTCCCAGCGGGATGCTGACCGTCGGCATAAAACCAAGAGCCAGATCATGGTACTCCGTCAGGTCAATGTAAGATCCATCGGAGGTCTCAAAGCCCTCCACCCTGCCGCCTGCCGGGGCGAAGAAATAAGCGGCTCCCACAATGGTGCTGCCCATGTAGGAGGTGATGTAGCTGGCTCCCCGGGAAAGGGCTTCCTCATATTCTTCCGGGGTCATACAGTTGCCTAAAGTCACCGTGACCGGATAGGAAACGGTACCATCCTCATTTGCCGTTCCGGGACCGATCACCGTCTCCCGGGTCAGGAACATGCCGATCTTTGCGGCAATATAGCCATTAAAGTAAACCCCCAGCTTGGGATCCCAAGGGTCGGTGTTCAGTCCGCCGTTCCAGTCCAATCTCCGGAGCATGGCCTGTACCGGGGCATCCTCGGACCAGATCATCAATGTCCGTTCCCCAAAGCAGCCTCTGGCCATATACATATATCTGAGGAGATCTGAAGGTGACAAATGACTCAGCACCATGTCCAGAGCCTTCTCTGCCGCCTCCGCAAACAGCTCCTCCGTCACGTCCCGGGCATCCGCCTGATAGCTGTTTCCGAAGTATTTGAAGTACAGATCGTGCTGCAGCACCATGCCTGCATTGTTACCCGTGAGCACTGTGCCGTCCTCCAGGACAATCTCCTGTTCCAGCACCGCCAGCATGCGCTGGATTACCACGGGAGTCAAAGAAAGCACTCCGTTGATATGCTCTCCCATCTTCTCCTCATAAGCCAAAGCGAAAATGGGAGCCACCCGTTCAAAATCGGGACAGTATTCCGCATCCCGGTTGTAGTTGGCCATATCATAGAACAGGTAGGCTTCCCTGTCGGTGATGCCAACCTCCGCAGACACATAGGTGGAAAGCAGATTGTTTACCCTTTCAAAATCATCGAATTCCAGAATACCATCGGTGATCCGGATGGTTCCCAGACAGCCCGGGAAGCCTCCGCAGGCTCTGATCTCCGCAGAGGTCTGCCCCGCCAGCAAATACAGACGATCGCCCTCTGAACCGAAGATGATTTTCGCGGAGTCAAAGATGGTTTCATCCTGATGGTAAAGATTCAAAACAGCCCGCACCAGATCCAGCTTGCCGGTGAAGGATCCGTCTCCGTCGATGATGGACAGATCAGCCCGATCTGCCAGATCCATAACCGTCTCCACCTTAGGCATCATATCTTTGCCGAAGTCCAGATAAGCCCAGAGGATCTTCATATCCACCCCCTGCTCCGTTTTCATGGAGGAGATGGGATGCTCCTTCATAAAGTCGATGGCAGGATCCAGCAGTTCCTGAATGGTGGTATCCAGCAGCTCCACCAGGGCCAGAATGTTCTCCAGCTTGGCCTTTGTATCAGAGTCTCTGCCCATGAATGTAATGGCGGTCTTCACCAGAGGCCGGACGATCTTCACCTTTGAACTGACGCTGCCCAGCTTCTCCTCGGCTGTCTCCAGATCCCCGCTCTTAAGGGCCTTCAGGGCATCCTTCAGCTCCTGCTTCATTTCTGAGGCATACTTTCCTATGATGGACATACCGTCTCCGTCTGCTTCTCCGTCAGAGGCAAGGGATCCCAGACCTTGGCTCAGGGTCTTTTTGCCTTCATAGACCAGAAAGCCTCCTGCCACCATCAGTACCAGGAGTGCGGTCAGAGCGATGATCCACCCTCGTTTCTTCTTTGCCTTGCTCATTACTTTATTAATCCCAGTTTCTTGTTCCACTCAGCTTACCTGATTCACTACTCTCTTCCCATGAAATCTTCTGCACTTACTGCTCCCAAAGGCCTCATCAGTACCTCTGATTCCATCTGCGCTCAATTTAGCACAGAATTACAACCTCTCCAGCGCTTTCTCCTCCACTGCCAGGGCCCGGCGGAAGCTGTCGGTATATTTGGCAAATCCTTCCACATCCTCGGGGTCCGGCTCCTGGGTGGTACATTTTACACCTGCAAAGACCATGTTTTCAAGAAAGTCTTCCAGGGTCTCACCGGTTGCCTCAGCGTCTTTCTTTTCCTGCTTTGCCTCCATAAAGGCAGCCAGCAGGGCCATGCCGTAGGGGCCTCCTTCTCCGGCAGTCTCCATGACGGTGATGGGAGCTTCACAGGCAGCTGCCATATACTTCTGACCCACCACAGGGGTCTTGAACAGCCCGCCGTGGCCGGTCATGGAATCGATCTTTACATTTTCCTTCTGCAGGATCTCCATGCCCAGGCGCAGGGTCACCATGGTGGCGTAGAGCTGGCTGCGCAGGAAATTGGCCAGAGTAAACCGGCTCTCCGGTCTCCGTAGGACAAAGGGACGGCCTGCGTCCAGATGGGTCACTCCTTCTCCCGCCATGTAGTTGCAGGTCAGCACGCCGCCGCAGTCCGCATCCCCCTCCAGACTCTTTTCATAGAGCCGGGTGAAGAGGGTCCCGTCCTCCGGGTCTGCGCCGAAAAGCTGCGCTGTTTCCCTGAGAACTCCTGCCCAGGCGTTCATGTCGTTCGTACAGTTGTTGCAATGGACCATGGCTACGGGGTTTCCGGAGGGCGTGTTGATGATATCGATCTCCGCATGTCGCTGCTGAAGAGCCTTTTCCAGTACCACCATTATAAAGATTATTATGC
>JABUST010000153.1 GCA_021442595.1 Lachnospiraceae bacterium
CTGCCAGAGCAGCCTCCAGGGCTGTTCTCCACAGGGTCTCCATGTCAGCAGGATCGACACCCGGAGTCCCGGCTG
The DNA here is from genome assembly GCA_021442595.1 of Lachnospiraceae bacterium. GTDB lineage: Bacteria > Bacillota > Clostridia > Lachnospirales > Bianqueaceae > RUG760. The sequence goes on from JABUST010000153.1 coordinate 76, forward strand.
CTTCCACAGTTGAGTTCACTTCTGTCGGCGCTTCAGTTTCCGGAGCCTCCTCCAGGTTCCATTCAATATACAGGTTCAACATTCCTTTAATTCCCATCTTCAATAATGAAATAAACTCTTTCAGCTTCTTCAGCAATTTCTTTTCAGAACTCACCGTTCAGCAGCTCACCATCTTCACTGCAGCGAGTTTACTTCCTTTCGTACTTTCTGAAGGGCTTATCGCCGCCCTGATCCTTGTTTTTCTGATCGTTCTGCTCGTAGGCCTCCACAATCTTCTGTACCACCGGATGGCGCACAATGTCTGCCTTCGACAGGGAACAGATGCCGATGTCGTCAATATCTTTCAAAATGGCAGTGGCCTGGCGCAGGCCGCTGCGCTCGTTAGCCGGAAGATCGATCTGGGTCAGGTCTCCGGTGATGACCGCCTTGGAGCCGAAGCCCAGGCGGGTCAGGAACATCTTCATCTGGGCCTGAGTAGTGTTCTGGGCTTCATCCAGGATGATGAAGGCATTGTCCAGAGTCCGGCCTCTCATGTAGGCCAGAGGAGCCACCTCGATGGCGCCCCGCTCCATGTTGTGCTGAGTGGACTCGGGGCCCATGATCTCATAGAGGGCATCGTACAAAGGCCGCAGATAGGGATCGATCTTGCTCTGAAGGTCACCGGGCAAAAATCCCAGGCGTTCACCGGCCTCGATGGCGGGACGAGTCAGGATGAGGCGGTTCACCTCACCGGCCTTGAACCGCTCGATAGCCATGGCCATGGCAAGATAGGTCTTTCCGGTACCGGCAGGGCCGATGCCGAAGGTCAGCATGTTCTTTCGGATGGAATTCACATAGCGCTTCTGACCGAAGCTCTTGGGACGAATGGGCTTGCCTGCCTTGGTAAAGCACACCACATCGCTCATGAGATCCTCGATGTCCAGAGCCCGGTCCTCATCGGACATGGTCATGAGATAGTTCAGATGCTGCACGGAGATGTTCTCCCCCATGGCAGCCATGCGAACCAGCTTTTTCAGCGCCTCCGCAGCTTTCACTACGTCTACATCGTCCCCGCTGATGCGCAGTCCGTCATCGCGGTTCATAATGTTGGTGGAGGTGAACTTTTCCAGGGTCTTGATGTTCTCGTCGTACTTTCCGTAAATGTTCCGGATGTGCTCCGCCGGGATGAGAATGGTCTGCTCGCTCATGCAGTGGATTCCTTTCGATAGATTAGTCCTGTCAGAGGGGCCGCCTTGTGTATCAGGGCACTTTGCGGTAGAAAACTCCCTTACTTTCCGTTAGGCCGGTTGGCTTACACGCTCAGCTGAGCGGTAAGACCCAGGTCTTCGGCGTGCTTTTTCAGGATGGGATCGATGCACTCTCCCAGGAAATCTTCCACCTGAGAGGGAGCCCGGCCCACAAAATTCTCCGGCTTCACGGCGCTCATAAGCTCTTCCTCACTCATCTTGAAGGTAGGATCGGCAATGATGCGCTCCAGCAGGTCGTTGGGCTTGCCCTCCTGCTTCACCTGAGCAGCGGCTGCCATGGAATGGACTCTGACCGCCTCGTGAAGCTCCTGCCGGTCTCCGCCCCGCTTGACCTCTTCCATGAGGATCATCTCCGTGGCCATGAAAGGCAGCTCGCTCATAACGTGAGCCCGGATGACCTTGGGATACACCACCATGCCGCTGGTGACATTGATCATGATCTGCATGATGCCGTCCATGGCCAGGAAGCTCTCTGCCACCGCCACACGCTTGTTGGCACTGTCATCCAGAGTCCTCTCAAACCACTGCACGGAGGCTGTCATGGCGGGATCCAGCTCGTTGATCATGACATAGCGGGCCAGGGAACAGATACGCTCGGAGCGCATGGGGTTTCGCTTGTAGGCCATGGCAGAGGAACCGATCTGGTTCTTCTCAAAGGGCTCCTCCATCTCCTTCAGATTCTGGAGAAGACGCAGGTCGTTGGCAAATTTATAGCAGGACTGGGCCAAAAGACCCAGGGCATTCAGGCAGATGGAATCGAACTTCCGGGGATAGGTCTGACCGGTAACGGGATAGGAATTATCATAGCCCATCTTCTGAGCCACCATGCGGTCCAGGGCCTTGACCTTGGTCTCGTCCCCCTCGAACAGCTCCATAAAGGAAGCCTGGGTGCCGGTGGTTCCCTTGGCGCCTCTGAGCCTCTTCACCTTCAGGATGTTCTCGATCTGCTCATAGTCCATCCACAGCTCCTGCAGCCACAGGCAGGCCCGCTTGCCCACGGTGGTGAGCTGAGCCGGCTGATAATGGGTGAAGCCCAGAGTTGGCATGTCCTTATATTCCCGGGCGAACTTAGCCAGGTTGGCCATGACGTTCACCAGCTTCTTCTGCAGCAGCTCCAGAGCCTCATACATGATAATAAGGTCCGTATTGTCTCCCACGTAGCAGCTGGTGGCTCCCAGATGAATGATGGGCTTGGCCGTGGGAGCCTGCTGTCCGTAAGCATAGACATGGCTCATGACGTCGTGACGCACTTCCTTCTCCCGAGCCTGCGCTACGTCATAATTGATATCATTTTGATACTTTTTCAGCTCCTCGATCTGCTCGTCGGTGATGTTCAGACCCAGCTCCTTCTCGGACTCTGCCAGGGCGATCCACAGCTTTCTCCAGGTGGTAAACTTCTTGTCCTCGGAGAAGAGAAACTGCATTTCAGGGGAAGCGTAGCGGCTCCCGAAGGGTGTCTGATATCTGTCATGGCTCATGGC
>JABUST010000187.1 GCA_021442595.1 Lachnospiraceae bacterium
GGAGGTGGACTACATAGTGGCGCCGCCGCGCATGGGGCACTATATCACCTATAGCACAAGAATTTACGAGGTCTATTTGAAGTACGTGGCACCGGAGGACATCCACGTCTATTCCATCGACGAGGTCTTCATTGACGCTACGGATTATCTGAAGATCTATAATCTGGATGCCCATCAGCTGACCATGAAGCTGATCCGGGAGGTGCTGACCACCACAGGCATTACCGCCACAGCAGGCATCGGTCCCAATCTGTATCTGTGCAAGATCGCCATGGACATTGTGGCTAAGCATATTCCTGCCGATGCAGACGGAGTGCGCATTGCTGAATTGACGGAACAGAGCTTCAGGGAGAAACTTTGGGACCACAGACCTTTGACGGATTTCTGGCGCATCGGCCACGGAATCGCATCAAAGCTGGAACGATTTGGCCTGATGACCATGGGAGATGTGGCCAGGTGCTCTCTGCAGAATGAAGCTTTGCTTTACAAGCTCTTTGGTGTTAATGCAGAGCTTCTTATGGATCACGCCTGGGGATACGAGTCCTGCACCATGGCTGACATCAAGGCATATAGATCGGAGACGAATTCACTGTCCAGCGGGCAGGTGCTGACGGAGCCCTACACGGCGGCTAAGGCCAGAGTGGTGGTGAGAGAGATGGCTAACCAGCTGGCATATGACATGACTTACAAAAGGGTCAAGGCGGACCAGCTTGTGCTCTGGGTGGGATATGACAGCATGTCCCTGGAGGATCCTGCCATCAGCAGCCGTTATGATGGGGAAGTAGTCCGGGATTATTACGGAAAACTTGTGCCCAAGCCGGTCAACGGCAGCATCCGGCTGCCTCACTGGACGGATTCAGGTCCGGTTATGGAAGAGTATGTTCTCCGTATTTTTGACAGCATTGTTCAAAAGGATCTGCTCATCCGCCGCATTGGCATCAATGCCAATCATGTGCTTCCGGAGGAAGAGGTGGAAAGCAGAGAGACCGGAGAGCAGCTTGATCTGTTTTCTTCCGGTGAGAGTCCTGAAGATTCCGAAAGCAATGAGGATAAGGAAAGGAGAATGAAGGACAGGAAAAGGCAGGAAGCCATTCTGTCTATTCGTGATCGCTTTGGTTCCAATGCCGTGGTTATGGGTCTGAACCTGGAGGAGGGCGCTACCGGGATCCTTCGAAATGCTCAGGTTGGCGGACACAAAGCGTGAAGTTTAAATACGATGATCGTGCCAACCTGTTAGTGCTCAGTTGTTTGAATCGGTGATATCCATAAATTTAGAATGAAAAAAGGCTTGTCCGGATCTCGGGCAAGCCTCTTTGTCTGTATATAGTTGTTTTTATTTTCCGGCAATACTCATTTCGCTCACCAGAACGGCAGGACTTCCGAAGGAAGTGATGCCTCCGGGGAAGGGAAGCTCCACCTTGTCAGACAGGGCGGTAATCTTATTCAGCAGATCATAGAAATTGCCTGCTACCGTAAAGGATTTGACAGGATAAGTCTTCTTGCCGTTTTCGATCATGAAACCGCTGCTTTGAAGGGAAAAGTCTCCGGAGATGGTGTTGGCGCCGGCATGGAGACCGCCGAGAGAAGTGATGTACACACCGTTTCCGGCCTTGGCGAAGAGTTCTTCCTCGGACTCCGTTCCGGGAGCAAGATACATGGTGAAGGGGTGAATGCCGATATCAGAATTATAGCCTGCTTTGGAAGCGTTTCCGGTGGTTTCACGTCCTGCGATGGCTGCCGTTTTCATGTTGTAGAGAAGTGTATTGAGAACGCCGTTCTCAATGACTTTCTTGCAGTAGGAAGGGGAGCCCTCTGCGTCAAAATTGATGGGCATGGCGCTATCCTTGTAGAAGGGGTCATCCATGAGGGTCACCATGGGGGCGGCAATGGCGGTCCCTTCTTTTCCGGCCAGCAGGCTCAGCCCCTTCTGGGTGTTCTCCGAGGAGAAGATTCCGCTGTAGGTGGAAAGGAGAGAGGTCATGGCATCTGCAGAGAAGACAACAGGGCAGACAGCCGTGGGAGCCACAGTGGCCCCAAGCTTGCTCTTGGCATTATCGACTGCTTTTTTGGCCAGCGCATGAGTATCTATCTTGTTAAGTTCCCCTAGCTTGATCTCATAGCTGTTGGTCATTTCCTTACCGTCCGTGGTTACGGCCATGGCCATGGCGCCGGCTCCGGTATTTTCATAATACAGGTCCAGACCGTTGGAATTGAAGATAGAGATGGACATGGTCTCGCTGAAGGTTCTGGCCACTCCGTTAGGAGTGGAGGCTTCATCGCAGCTGATGACCTCTTTCTGGGTATCCAGAGCGGTTTGGATGAGCTCCTCTGTTGAAGGAAGTGTCATGGGGACCAGCTCCAGCTTTTCATAGGTCTTGCCTGCTTCTCCAAGGAAAGCGGGGTCATCGGTCTCCAGAGAGACGGCGTTAGCAGCAGCACGCTTGATCAGGCCTACGGCCTCTTCAGTGCTGAGGGCCTCGGTGGAGGCATAGCCCATCTTGCCATCTACCTTGCAGCGGAAGCAGACGCCGCCTTCCTCACTGGAGGAGAACTCATTGATCTCTCCGTTGAAGGCGCTGATGCTGGTGCTGGAACCATTCTGATAATACAGCTCAAATTCTGTAATGTTTGCTTTAGCAGCCTCCGCAAGGATCACTGCCTTAAATTCCTGAATATTCATAAACTACTCCAAAGAAAATTGCGTATCGTCTAACAGGACGATGTAGTCATTCTCCAGTTTGTTTGGGAATTGCGAAGCAATTCAGGGTGAACGTCAAGTGTATC
>JABUST010000031.1 GCA_021442595.1 Lachnospiraceae bacterium
TTTCCCTCCGGTGCCGCCGAGCTCAAATACTCGCCGCGGCACCGGAGGGAAATGCAAAACACTTCAGCTTCAGGTGCTTTTTTCTGACACTTCTCATTATGGCACCTGAAGGAAGCGAAAAAAGTGTTTCCCTCCGGTGCCGCCGAGTCCGAATACTCGCCGCGGCACCTGAGGCTGGCGAAAATCAGCGTTCCCTCAGGTGCCTTTGTCATTACATCCCTTCTGATTCAGCCTGATTGGCGTCTAACAGCTTCAACTGCTCCTCCAGAGCCGCATTCTTCCTCTGTAGCTGCTCTACCAACAGGATCAAACGCTCCTTTGAAAGCTCCTGAAGCGGAAACGCTTCAGACACCTTCGCTGCGACCTTCTCCAGCATCATATCGATGATTTCCCCTGCCAGATTTAAAATCTGTCCTTTTTCCATTCCAGTAAGTGACATGTGTGTTTCTCTCCTTCTTTTAACGTAAATGATATCCATTTCCTTTTCTCCTTCGAAAAGTGTTGAAACACGATCTCAGGATGAACCCGGCCCGGCCCGCCTCAGCCCGGCCCGCCCGAACGCCTTGACCCCGTCCGGAAGCACCCCGGCCCGCCTCGGTCCGGCCCGCCCAAACGCCTTGGCCCCGTCCGGAAGCACCCCGGCCCGGCCCGCCTCAGTCCGGCCCGCCCGAACGCCTTGGTCCCGTCCGGAAGCACTCCGGCCCGGTCAGCCTCGGTCCGGCCCGTCCGAACGCAACCCATTCCGGCCAGCCCGTTCCAGAACACCCGTCTCTGTACAGCATCACGGCTTGCCCGGCCCGCCCGAACGCCTTGGCCCCGTCCGGAAGCACCCCGGCCCGGTCAGCCCCGGCCCGGCCCGGCCCGCCTCGGTCCGGCCCGGCCGAACGCCTTGGCCCCGTCCGGAAGCACTCCGGCCCGGCCCTGTCAGCCTCACCCCGGCCCGCCCATTCCTAACATCCTGTCTCTATCTGCAGTATACAAAACACTGCGTACCAAAAATGATACATCGCTTAGGCGAAAATCGTTTAAGTACCATTGACATTCCCCGCGCAACCCCATATTCTGACAATATTAAACACTATTGGAGCAAGCCCTATGGACAGCATGGAACCCAAAAAACTAGCTCTCATCCGCATCTTGCAGATCCTGCAAAAGCACAGCGACCAGGACCACCCCCTCACCCAGAGCCAGATCGGCGATTATCTGCAGAAAGACTATGGCATTCTCATCGATCGCCGAGCCATTTCCCGCAACCTGTCCCTCCTCAAAGAGGCTGATATCGACATCCAGTCCGGCCATGGCGGCAGCTACCTCGGCCAGCGGGAATTCGAGGACTCCGAGCTCCGCCTGCTCATCGACGGCGTTTTGTGCAGCAAGTACATCGCCCCCGGCTATTCCCAAGACCTGATCCGGCGCCTCAGCGCCATGGCCAGCAAGCACTTCGTCTCCCACGCCACTCACATCCACTCCGTGGACAGCTGGAATAAGACGGAAAACAAGGAGCTCTTCCTGAACATTGAGCTCATCGACAGCGCCATCGAGCAGAAGGTCCAGGTGAACTTTACCTACAATAAGATTGGTATCGACAAGAAGCTCCACGCCTCCTCACGCCAGACCGTCACCCCCTACCAGCTCATCCTGAACAACCAGCGTTACTACCTCATGGGCCGCAACGAGCAGTGGGGCGACATGGTCTTCTACCGGCTGGATCACATCACCGGCATGGAGCTCAGCGCTGCTCCCGCCACCCCGGTCAGTTCCATCCCCGGCTACGCCAAGGGCATCGACTACAAGAAGCTTTCTTCGACGCTCCCCTATATGTATTCAGACGCTCCACAAAGCATAACCATGCTTGCCGATGTTGACGTAGTGGATCAAATTGTGGATTGGTTTGGCAGAGACATTAAAATCCGCAAGGATTCCGCCATCCCGGAGAAGGTGACAGTCACCGTCAACGCCAGCCCCACCGCCATGGAGCACTGGGCCATGCAATATATCAACCACGTCGAAATCACCTCTCCCGCCGCCCTCCGCACCAAAATCCGGGAAGGCCTGGAGAAGGGGATGAAGAAGTATAAGTGAAGAGAACAATCATGACCGAAGCGACAAAAAAACACTTGGATGAGAATGGTATATCTAAAGTAGTGTCATGTGGAAGCGTTACGGGAATCCTTTGAGGAATACAAACGTGAGCTGCAGTCTGTCAGCGGGAACATAACCGGTTATTTACTTCAGAAGGAAATTCAAATTCCAAAAAGATACAATCTGGAGACTCTCAAGCAGTTATTTGACGATGGGAGAGCATCCTCATTCATAGAAGCATATAATGTTTATGTTGCCGATGAAAAAGCAGATATGCTCATTGATCTTGAGGCCAGAAGAATTCAAGAGAAACAAGCCGTATGAGACAGAGGATTCTCTCAGTGCGTGGGGTGTAAACGTCATTACGCGGGCTGCCATTATTCCAAACAGCGAAACCTAGTTATAACAGAATGACACCATCTCCGTTGAAATCAGCACAATTGCTCATCTTGACGCTATATTTCACGATTGCTATAATTGCTCTACTGGGGCGTATCACATGAAAGGAATGAAGAATTGAATTGCCGGAATTCGAAAAATTCCGGCCGGATCACCAAACATAACTTAGACTGCTTGAATCCCCTGATTTCTGTTGACAGCAGATTGGAAACGAATATAATGCTCACGAACCGAACCGAACCGAACCGAACCGAACCGAACCGAACCGAACCG
>JABUST010000195.1 GCA_021442595.1 Lachnospiraceae bacterium
AACACCCTGGAGGCAGTCGACGGCGAATGGTATCTGGTCCACACAGATGACCTGAAGGTGGGCTTTGTCCACAGCTCCTGCGTGGCTTTCGGCGAATCCGATGATTGGCGTGAAGGTAAATATGTACAGTCTGTTCCGGTAGATGCGGACCCGGCCACTGCCCGGACCATCTGGGATTATTGCAAGAGCAAGGGCCTTACCGATGAAGGCGCAGCGGCCCTCATGGGCAATCTTTACTGTGAGTCTCTGCTGAAATCCAACAACCTGGAGGACTGGGCCCAGAAGTATCTGGGCTATCTGGACGAAGAATACACCGCAGCCATTGACAACGGAACCTACACCGAAGACGATTTTACAGACGATTATGTAGGCTACGGTCTGGCTCAGTGGACCCTGGGAAGCCGCAAGGAAGGCCTCTATGAGTTGGCCAAGGAGCGGAAGGTGTCCATCGCGGATGTGACCATGCAGATGGACTATCTCTGGAGCGAGTTCAACATCAGCTACTACAGCCATGTGCTGAGGGCACTGGAGACCGCCACGGATATCAAATATGCCAGCGATCTTTTCATGACGGACTTTGAAAATCCTGCCAATCAATATAATTCCGCCAAGAAGACCAGATATTCCAGAGCTTTGACCTTCTACGAGATGTTTGCACAGTCACCCTTAGCCAGAGGAAATGCCTATGTGAATACCGGGAAGACCTTCGGCTATCTGAGTCCTGATGTTTCTTCGCCCAAAGTGGCGCTGCTGAAGAGCGGAGCTCCCGTCACCATATTATTTACAGAAGGGGAGTGGGCCCGCACAGACAGCGGCATGTGGATCCATCTCATTGATCTGACGCTGCGCTGACTTTATTCTCTGGCTTCTGCAGCTTTTTCTGCTTCTTTATCCAGTTTACGGTTTCTGAAGTAGATGATGATATTAGAAGACACGATAACAAAATTCAGGATGTAGAAGAAGATTACATAGTTGATGTTTCCGCTCAGGATCTTGGCCAGGATGCCGCACACATATCCCACCTCGATGAGCAGCAGAAATGCCAGAGAAGTAGATTTGGCCGTGCGGAGCTTATAGGCCTTTACCGCATTCACAGGCCAGGAAAAACCGAAGGAAATCAGCATGATCGCTTCAAAAACAGAACTCATGGGAACGGTTCCTTTCCAAAATAAAGGGGATTTTGTTTCCTAATCTCCGGGAATCCATCCGTGAACACGAATCGACCCTTAAGACATCCAAAAACGAAAATCATTATATATCAAAAAGCAGAGGTGCGCACTATGAATCTTCCCACCGATCCCATTATGCTCCTGAGCGCGGTCAATACCTGGTTGAGAGACATATACAGCTCTTTGGAGGAGCTGGCGGATGCCTGCGATGCAGACCCGGAGGACATAAAGACCAAATTGGCAGCAGCCGGGTATACCTATAACCCGGCTTCCAATCAATTTAAGTAAAGACTTGCCGAAAAGGATCTTTCATCTATGATCATCGACTTTCATACCCATACATTTCCGGATAAGGTGGCACTCAAAGCTATCGATGCCATGAGTCTGGAAGCAGGCATCCGACATCAGACAGATGGAACTGTTTCCGGTCTTGCTTCCTCCATGAGACAGCACGGAATTGATTTGTCCCTAAATCTGCCGGTAGCTACCCGTGCCGATCAGGTCTCCAAGATCAACGAGAATATGATCGCCTCCCAGGAAGACCTACGGTCCATGGGCATCGTGACCTTCGGGGCCATGCACCCGGACTGTCCGGACTGCCGTCAGCAGCTTCGCCTTCTGGTAGACCACGGCATCCGGGGCATCAAGCTGCATCCCGCCTATCAGAATACGGACCTGAATGATATTCGAATGATGCGAATCCTGGATGCAGCCTCCGAGCTGGATCTCATGGTCACCATCCATGCAGGCCTGGACATTGGCATTCCCCACCACGATTTCGCATCAATTAATATGATTAATGAAGTAATCGATGCCGTTCATCCCACGGGCTTCATTTTGGCCCATATGGGAAATTGGGGAGCCTGGGACAGGGTAGAAAGCGATCTCTGCGGGGCTCCGGTCTGGATGGACACAGCTTTTGCTCTGGGACCCATGGATGTTCGTGAGGACGCCCACAGACTTCCGGATCCGGATCATAATATGGATGCCGACCAATTTGTCCGCATCGTCCGAAAGCATGGAGCAGATAAGATCCTGTTTGCCACGGACAGTCCCTGGGAACGACCTGCAGTATACAGAAACTTTATAGAAGAATCTCAGCTCACAGAGGATGAAAAGAAACTCATCTTTAGTGAGAACGCAAAAAAGATCCTGAGGATCTGACGGAATACTTACATCCTGTGGCATGTTATCATGCTGCGTGAAGAAAATCATTCCGCCTGGGTCCTCAGGATCCTTTTTATTTCATAATCGTCGAACAGAGCTTGTTATGTATCATCATGCAGCAGACAACAAAAACTCAGATTTCATGTAAATCTGACGTATTTCTTTATGTTTTACCAAAGGGGCAGAGGTTTATATTTTAGCGTTAAATCACCGTTTAACGCAATTTATGTTTCTGAAAATCTATCACAACATGGTTTCAACAGAATCGTCATACCATCCGTGATGATATTGTTCACCTTCAGCCTCCCGCGGACTGATATTTGGTTAAGCCGTACCGCCAGAACAATACTGCTATAG
>JABUST010000081.1 GCA_021442595.1 Lachnospiraceae bacterium
GTTTGGATTTGCATAATTAGGCAGTGGTGTTACAAAAATGCTTGACCACTACACACAATCGCAACCGATAATTGAGGTTTCTTTTGCAAAATGCAGTGGGTAATATGCAAATCCCTGGCTGCATGTCCCCAGCCCTTTCCTTTAGAGAAGAAAAGTATATCCATGTTTCCTGTTCCCCCTTTCACTACCCAAAAGTATAAGTGAAACTGTGTCCGGATATTATCAATCTGTAGTTTGCTTTTTATCATTGACTCAACCATTGGTTGAGAATTCACCTAAAAAAGAAATTCTGTGATTAAGAAACTGAGAGTGAACATGAAAAACCGGGGATCCTCTTCAACACTTGTCATTAACCCACATCTTCATAAAAAAAGAAAAAGACCACTGCGAGCCGCCTCACAAGCGGTTCGCAGTGGCCATCATCAATATATTCCGGCTCAAACACTTACAGTTTATTAAAATATCTGTTTTTCCAAATATAGTCTTTTCGAAAGGCGTATATTTTTGATTCTATATGAACCTATAAACCCCTCTCAATATCCTATCAGGCTCTTCCGCAAAATATTCAGACCGATGCTGACCAGAATCACGCCGCCCAGCACGGTGGCCTTTCCTGCCAGCTTGGTACCGAATTTCTTGCCAATAGCTAAGCCGCAGATAGTGATTATCCAGGTAGTGATGCCAATGACCACCGCGCTGACAAAAGCCATGAGCCAACCATAATCTGCAATGGTGAATCCCACGGAGAGAGCATCGATGGAGGTGGCCACTCCCTGCATCATCAGGGCGCCGAAGGTGAGACCCTTCTTTTCGGAAGCATCTTCCTCCTCGGTTCCGTTTTTTTGAGTTTTCAGATCCTGAATACCCTCCACAAGCATCTTGCCTCCGATATAGGCAAGCAGCAGAAAAGCAATCCAGGGAATCAATTTCTCAAAAAAGCCGAATATTCTGGCGATAGTATGGACCATGATCCATCCCGCCATAGGCATGAACCACTGGAAGAGGGCATAGGTGCCGGAAATCCCAATCATCTTGCTCTTCTTCATGCCGGGCTCCACCAGACCATTGGCCAGAGATACAGAGAACGCATCCATAGCCAGACCGGCCCCCAGCAGAATACTGTTGATAAAAAAGCCAAGACTCCAGGTCATATATTCCGTCCCCGCTTTATCTGGTCAGTGCTGCCTTCACAGCTTCCATAGCCTTCTCTTCGTCTTCCCCGAAACAGGAAACCGTAACTTCCTCTCCTTCAACCAGAGCCAGAACAGTCATGCCCATTACACTCTTGGCATTCACCGTGCGCTCTCCGCTGGTAATGTCGATGCGGCTGCGGAACTGGCTGGCCACATTGACGATACGGGTAGCGATGTCAAAATCATGGTCATCGGAATTAACAACGGTAAAGGTCTGTGTCATGATGAACTCCTTCAGATGCTTATAGATTTTCTTCCCGCAGACGGTCTGCCATTTCAGACAGACGGCGCAGCCGGTGATTCACACCGGATTTGCTCACCGGAGGATCCAAAAGCTGTCCCAGATCCTTCAGAGGTGTTTCTGTATTCTCCAGGCGTACCATGGCCATCTGCTTCAGCTCGGGGCTGAGCAGACCAAAGCCGCCGTGATCCATCAGATAACGGATATCCGTAATCTGCTTGACCGCTGTGTTGATGGTCTTGCTCATGTTGGCCATCTCACAGTTGACCTGACGGTTGATCTTGTTGCGCATATCCTTTAGAATACGCACATTTTCAAGCTCCATCAGGGCATTGTGTGCCTTCATGACAGACAGCAGGTCCACAATCTGCTCCCCATCCTTCAGGTACAGCACAAATACTGTCCGCTCTGCCGAGCGGTTTCGTTCGATGACTTTCGATCCGATGTCATAGCCGGACAGATATTCTTTGACCAGCTGTGCCCGGACTTTATCATCAAACAAGATCTCTATATGATAATTCTTCTCGGGGTCGTTGATGGAACCTCCCGAAAGAAACGTACCGCGAATAAATGCTTGCCGGCAGCAGGAACGCTGCAGCACCTTCTGCTGCTCCGGGGCACCACCCAAAAGTCCCGTATCCGTCAGGATCATCTTTACGGCGGAGGAATCCTCCACTTTGAGAATGTATTCCCTGAAGCCGCTGCCATTGCATCCTCTTCTTACGCACACCGCTCCGTGAAGTCCGTAGACCTGGGTGAGGATACGGTCTGCCTTGTCCACCTGAAATCGGCTTTCACTGGTCAGCACCAGGCTTCCGCTTTCAGGCTCCACCTTAGCCGACATGGTGAGGATGGCGCCAAGCTCTGCCAGACGGCAATGTCTTGCTTTGCTCATGTGCTCCATCAGCTCCTGTTTTACACCGGAAGAAAAGGACATGCGGAACCCTCCTTACTGCAGGGGAGCAAAACCCTGAGATGAAAGATATCTGACCTCAGGCTCCAGCAGAACAGCATTCTTCTCCAGAACCCTTTGCTGCACCAGATGGATCAGCTCCTTCACCTGAGCGCAAGTAGCTCCTCCCCGGTTAATGATAAAACCGGCGTGCTTCTCAGATACCTGAGCATCTCCCACGGAAAAGCCTTTCAGCCCTGCCCCCTCGATAAGAGCTCCGGCAAAATGGCCTTCCGGTCTTTTAAAGGTGCTGCCGGCACTGGGCCATTCCAGAGGCTGCTTGGCTCTTCGCTTTTCACTCAGCTC
>JABUST010000051.1 GCA_021442595.1 Lachnospiraceae bacterium
CTGCCGTAAAGCTCCCGGCAGATCACAAAAACAGCAAAGATGGCAAGAAGGAATAAGACTGTAATCAAAGCAGCCTGGGGAACAGTGGAACTATTGTTGTGAAGAGGCATCCTGTCTGAATACATGGAAGGACTGCTCTCCTTTTCTTCCTGCAGCGGATTCCATACCGGAGTTCCGCACAAGGGGCAGGAAGGTACGCCGTCCTGCAGGCGCACACCGCATTTTACACAATACATATGTCACCTCACCTGTCGTTGCTTTCTATATATACGGGTAGACCCAGCTCCACCAGCTTGCTGAAAAACAGCTGCTCCAGAGTCCTCTCCTTGATCATTCCGATCATGTTAATGCGGGTAATGCCGTTACAACTGATGACGGAGCAATTATTGGGATAGGTCTTCTGGGGTCCGATAATAAAGTCCATATATTGCACATAGGGAAGTACCTTATCCGGCAGCGTCACCCCGCCAATATTGGAAATATTGATGCATCCCTGGCTCTCCCCTGTGGCGTTATACACCAGCCCCATCACCAGATTCTTTATGGGAAGAGGGGCCAGCTTAATGGCCAGAATCTGCTGGGGAAGCACATTGGCCCCGATCATGCCTCCCATATACTGGGGCGTTGCCTTGGATTTCAGCTGATGACCGATGCTGTCACAAAGATCCTGCATGCTATAGGTACCCAGACGGGGGTCCACCCCCAGATTCAGAGTCAGCACAAAGTTCCTCAGGGTCTTACTGCCGTAGAGACGGCGCAGATCAATGGGAATGGTGATCTTGACGGGCTTATGATGTTTGACCGGTCTTTCCAGAGCCTGCAGTTTAATGATGCTGTCTGCCATAACCGCTGCCAGGAATACAGTGATGCTGCAATGGTAGCTGCGAGCCATGGCATGAAGCTGATCTGTATCTACGCTGCCGCAGATCAGCCTTCGGAAGCCCCGAGGCTCCTTGGTGCCGTGAAGACGATAGGAAAGAGAATCATTCCTGCTGGAACCGTATCCGGGATTGTTCTTCAGGAAACTGTCCTCCAGCTCTTCTTCGGAGGGTTCAGCCTCCCAGTCCATCGCCCTCTCCTCCGGAGCCAGATGAACTCTGTGCTTCAGCTCCAGATACTTTTCCAGCAGGGTCTGGATGTAAAGATTTCCTCCGTTTCCGTCCGACAGTACATGGAAGAATTCCGCAGCTATCCTGTTCTCATAGTAGAAAATACGCAAAGCACAGCTGCTAAGCTCCCGGTTTCCCATATGGGTAAGAGGATAAGCAAAGTCCTGCCGCACATAGGGCATGCGGGAACACTCTTCCAGATAGCACCAGAAGACACCCTTCTTCAGCCTGACATAATAGGTGGGAAACCTGCCCTTCAGAGCGTTGACTGCTTCCTTCAGGATCTCCGGATCCACCGGCTCTGTCAGAGTGACAGATACTCTGAACACATTTACCCAATCCCGTTTCATAATGGCAGGAAAAATCAGGGCCGCTGTGTCCAGGCGAAACCATTGTTTGTCCATAGTCATCACATAAAGATGCCGAACCGGCAGACCGGTTCGACATCTTTGATTCGGTTCTTAAGATACAGCATGATCTAAATGAGAGCGGATCCTACCAATCAGCAGATCCAGGGCAACAGAATTTCTTCCTCCCTGGGGAACAACGATATCTGCATTCTTTTTAGAGGGCTCCACATACAGTTCATGCATGGGTTTTACTGTGTTTTCCCACTGGTCCACCACGCTCTGGATCGAACGGCCCCGCTCTTTGGTGTCTCTCAGCACCCTTCGTCCGAGACGAATATCCGCGTCGGTATCTACAAAGACCTTAATATCCATCTGACAAGTCAGGGCAGGTTCTGTGAAGATCAGAATGCCCTCCACCAGAATGACCTTTCCCGGGAAAACATCAAGGATCTCATTGCTGCGATTATGAACAGTAAAGTCATATACTGGGCAGCGAATGGGTCTCCCCTTTCGAAGGAGCTCCAGCTGCTCTGTCATGAGAGCCGTTTCAAAGGCATCCGGATGATCATAATTCAGACCGCATCTTTCTTCGTAGGTCAGATCATCATGGGCACGATAATAATTGTCATGGTGAAGAATGCAGATGTCCTCTCCAAAATGCTCCATGAGACTGTCTACCAGGGTGCTCTTTCCGCTGCCGCTGCCGCCGGCAATGCCGATGGTAAGAATATCCGGTGCCATCATCTCTGACCCGGATCGTAGGGAACGCCTTCTGCTTTAGGTGCCCGGGAGTTCTTGGAGGTGAAAGCCAGCACCAGCAGCGTGATCACATAGGGAAGCAGACGGTACAGATGGGAACTGATGCCCAGCTCTGCCAGAGCGTAGATGCCGTCGCCATTGATATCCAGGGTGGTGTAGGAGGCGGCGATACACTTAAAGAGGCCGAACAGAAGGGAGCCAAGGGCAATGTTCAGAGGCTTCCAGTTACCGAAGATCATAACTGCCAGAGCCAGGAAACCGAAGCCGGCCACATCGCCGTTGGAGGTGCAGTTAGCGGTGGTCAGGGCATATAC
>JABUST010000034.1 GCA_021442595.1 Lachnospiraceae bacterium
TTGTTTTCAGGTAATTCTGGATTTCTCCTGCTGAAGTTGCAGTGCTCAAAACTGAAAATGCACTGTCGAAAGAAGAATCGTCAAAAGTCGGAAATGCATTGTTTGCGTTGTTTTCTATTACTCTGTTTATCCCAGTTTTGCCAGACTTTTTTCTACCTCATCCATCAAAGATCGATACTTATTCTGCTTGGCTTTTTCTTCTTCTATGACTGCTGCGGGAGCCTTCGCAAGGAATCCCTGATTGCTCAGTTTCCCTTCCAGACGCTTTAGTTCTCCCTCCAGTCTCTTCTTTTCCTTCTCCAGACGGGCTTTCTCCGCAGCCAGATCTACCAGCTGTTCCATGGGGATGCGGATATGTCCGTCCCGAACAGGCAGATTCACGGCGCTGTCCGGGATGCCTGCATCATCAGCCTGAACCTTAATGCTGCTGGCAGATGCCAGCATGGTCAGGAAGGAGGCACCGATCTCAAAGGTCTCTCTGACCTTCGGGTCAGTGCTTACCACGATGACCTCCGCCTTCTGCCTGGGAGGAACATTCATCTGCAGACGAATGGCTCGTATGTTGCGGATGGCTTCCTTCATGCGCTCCACTTCGTCCTCTTCTGCGGGGAAGTTCATTTCATCTCTGTACGCCGGATAGGGGGCATACATGATGGTCTCATCCTCGGGACAGATATAGGAATAGATTTCCTCAGTAATGAAGGGCATGAAGGGATGGAGCATCTTCAGACCGTCCCGAAGGACAGTTTTCAGTGTCCATAGGGCTGCTGTCCGGCTCTTCCTGCCTTCTTCTGACTTATCGTACAGACGGGCCTTGACCATCTCGATGTACCAGTCGCAAAGCTCTTCCCAAAGGAAGCTGACCAGTTTATCCGCGGCCACACCCATTTCGTACTTATCCAGGTTTTCGGTGACTTCCTTGGCCAGGGAATTGCACTTGGAAAGGATCCACCTGTCTGCAGCCAGAAGCTCTCCGGGATCCATGCTCTCGGGAAATTCTTCGTCCAGATTCATGAGAATGAACCGGGATGCGTTCCAGACCTTGTTGGCAAAGTTACGGTTATATTCTACCTTGGACATGTAGAAACGCATGTCATTTCCGGCGGCATTTCCTGTGACCAGGGTCAGTCTGAGAGCATCTGCGCCGTACTGATCAATGATCTCCAGGGGGTCGATGCCGTTGCCCAGACTCTTGCTCATCTTGCGTCCCTGATCATCCCTCACCAGACCATGGATGACGATATCCTTGAAGGGGATCTCGCCGGTATACTCCAGCGCGGAGAAGATCATGCGGGATACCCAGAAGGTGATGATGTCATAGCCGGTGACCAGCACGCTGGTAGGATAGAAGTACTTCATCTCAGGGGTCTCATCGGGCCATCCCAGAGTACTGAAGGGCCACAGGGCGGAGGAGAACCAGGTATCCAAGGTGTCCTCATCCTGGGTCCAGCTTTGTGCACCGCACTTGGAGCACTTGCAGGTAGGCTGCGTGAGAGAAACCTCTATGTTTCCGCACTCATCACAGAAATAGGCGGGGATACGGTGGCCCCACCACAGCTGACGGCTGATGCACCAGTCGTGGAGATTCTCCATCCAGTTGAAATACATCTTCTCGTAGCGCTGGGGAACAAAGCGGATGCGTCCATCACGAACAGCGTCGATGGCGGGTTTTCTGAGGGCATCCATGGCCACGAACCACTGAGGCTTGATCATGGGTTCCACGGTGGAATGGCAGCGGTCATGGGTGCCTACGGCATGAGTCATGTCCTCAATGCGCACCAGATATCCCTGCTCCTTAAGATCTGCCACCATAGCCTTACGGGCCTCATAGCGGTCCATGCCCGCGTATTTTCCCGCCAGCTCATTCATCCTTCCGTCATCGGTCATGACACAGATCTGTTCCAGATTATGACGCTGTCCCACTTCAAAGTCGTTGGGGTCATGAGCGGGAGTGATCTTCACTGCGCCGGTTCCGAAGTCCTTATCTACATATGCATCGGCGATGACGGGGATCTCCTTGTTGACCAGAGGCAGGATGACCATCTTGCCAACCTTGTCCGCGTATCTCTCATCTCCGGGGTGAACGGCCACGGCGGTATCCCCCAGCATGGTCTCGGGACGGGTGGTGGCTACTTCAATGTAACCGGAGCCGTCTGCATAAGGATAGCGAAGATGCCAGAAATGACCGGGCATTTCCTCATGAAGAGTCTCGGCATCGGAAATGGAAGTACGGCACACGGGGCACCAGTTGACAATGCGGTTTCCCCGGTAGATCATGCCCTTCTTATACAGCTGCATGAACACGGTCTGAACTGCGTTGGACAAGCCCTCATCCATGGTGAAGCGGGTGCGGTCCCAGTCGCAGGAGGAGCCCAGCTTTTTCAGCTGGGAAATGATGCGGTTGTGGTAGGTCTCCTTCCAGGCCCAGGCTTCCTTCAGAAAGCCTTCCCGACCCAGATCTTCCTTATGAATACCCTTCTGGGCCAGATTCTGGAGGATCTTGATCTCCGTGGC
>JABUST010000203.1 GCA_021442595.1 Lachnospiraceae bacterium
TCAGCCTCCCGCGGACTGATATTTGGTTAAGCCGTACCGCCAGAACAATACTGCTATAGTCAGGCACAGCGCTGCGGCGATCACCGGTCCCAGCCAATACATGACTCCCGTTTCCATACCGAAAATGAAAGCCGTTGGATAATAGCTGGTAAAGGCAAATGGCAGCACAAAGGTCAGCAGGATCTGCAGTCCCCCTCCGTAGATGGATACGGGATATTTGCTGAACTCCGATACATTCTGCAATATCATCATGGGACTTCCCGTATCGATGATCCAGAATGCCAGAGTTCCGGCCCACATATTCACGGAAAAATAGATCAAGGTGCCGCAGATGATGGCCAGGATCCAGAACAGGATCATCCCCACACTCAAGGTCATCTGCAGATTCACCAGGGAGATGATGCAGATCACCAGCCCGAAGGCTGCCGCTCCCAGTCCGTGGAAGGTCACATCTGCTGCAATCACAGAAAACAACGTTCCCACCGGTCTAAGCAATAGTCTGTCCAGAGATCCTTCCTGTACATACTGGGCAATCTTCCAGGTCCCTGCAAACATAAATTCATTCAATCCCAAAGTGATGGCCTGCATGCCGTACACAAACATCATCTGGTTGAAGTTCCATCCGTTCACCTCCGGTACATTGCTGAACAGCACCCACACGAAGATGAAGCCCAAAGCCTGCTTCATTATATTGGCTATGATTCCCAGAAAGAAGTCCACGCTGTAGCTCATCTTGGACTGCACGTTCCGGGACACAAAATACGGAAGCAGCTTGATATAATACATCATTCTGCTGATAGCTTTCATTTTCTGATTCCTTCTCTTCTTTATTTCCTTTCCTTTATGACAGCGCAGTATATCCTGTCTTATGTGTTTTTGTATGAAAACTTTCTTTTGTTCTCTTCCTTTTGTTTCTTTGCACTGCCGCCATTCTCTACGGATCCCTTAATCAACCGCCGTTGACGCTGACTCTCTTGATGGCTGCGTTGCACAGCAGTCTGGTCAGCAGCCACATCACCACTGCCCAGAATACCTGCAGTCCCAGCTGGAACAGGGTCTCCTTCATATCATACTGTCCCATATAGATCATGGTTGGCGTATACACGATGCCCTTAAAGGGAAGATATCCTATCACCGTCTGCATCCACTCCGGCAGCATAAAAAACGGAATCAAGGAACCTGACAGAAAGTTCACTATGGCGATCCTGGCATTTCTCAGTCCCCAGCTGTTCATGAGCCAGAAGGACAGCAGTCCGCTCATGACGCATACACTGAACATGATGACATACCCTGCCACCATACTCAGCAGAAACAGCAGAAAATATGTACCGCTGGCCGGCCAGGAAAGCTCCGGGAAGAACAGTTTAAATACTAAGAAGAACAGGACGCACAGCAGCACCTTAAAGGTGGACTGGCCCAGATTCTCAAACAGTCTTGCCTGCACAAAGTCCACCGGTCGTAATAGGTCGAACACGATATTTCCCTTCCGGATCTGGGATGAGATGCTTCTGGAGGCATCGTTCCGGAAGGAATACATGTTATTGACTGTCTGGGATACCAGAAGATAAGTGATCATCATGGGATAGGTGAAGCCTGCCACCGTGCTGCGTCTCTGATACACTGCCACCCACACTGCCAGCATCACCAGAGACGGAATGACATCGGCTATGGCTGACAGGAAGAAGGCCCCTCTGTAGGCCATGGCCTTCTCCATCTCTCCCAGGAAGAAGGCATAGCAACGTTTCAGCTTTGTCATGAGTTATATACCTCCATGACCACATCCTCGATCTGAGGTCCGTGGATATCGATGCCGCTGATACTGTATTTCCTCAAAATCTCTCCCAGAATATCCGAGGAGCTCACCTGTGCCTCATGGACCAGAGTCACATGGCGGCCGTTGCGGCTGATATCCACCTTATCCTTCAAGCCCTCCGGAAGCTCTATGGTCTCTGCCTCCTCCTGCAGGGTGAAGGATACGGTGTGCTTGCCTCCCGTATACTTTTCTGCCAGTTCATCGTAGGTTCCGTCGAAGCAGGCAGTTCCGTGGTTGATGACTACGATGCGCTTGGCCAGAGTCTCAATGTCCTGAAGATCGTGGGTGGTCAGCATGACGGACACTCCCCTCTCCTCGTTGATCTTCTTGATGAACTCTCGCATCTTGATCTTTACGTTGATATCCAGACCGATGGTAGGCTCGTCCAGAAACAGCACCTTGGGGCTGTGCAGAAGTGAGGCGGCAATCTCCGCTCTCATCCTCTGGCCCAGAGACAGCTGTCTTACTGCCTGATCTGCAAACTTTTCTATTTCCAGATAGTCCATGAAGTCGGTGAGATTCTTCTTATACACATCCTCCGGGATGGAATACATTCTCTTCAGCAGTTCAAAGGTCTCCCTGACAGGCAGATCCCACCACAGCTGGGTCTTCTGTCCGAAGACGGCACCCACATTCAGGGCATTCTGTATCCTGTCTTTGGAGGGATCGATGCCGCA
>JABUST010000040.1 GCA_021442595.1 Lachnospiraceae bacterium
TTCTGTTTCAAGTCTTTCGGATTATACTTCTGTTTCAGGTCTTTCGGGTTATACTTCTGTTTCAAGTCTTTCGGATTATACTTCTGTTTCAGGTCTTTAGGATCCTTCTTCAGTTTCAAATCTTCTGATTCTTCCTCTTGTATCGAATATTCGCAATTTTCTCTCAGTATCTTAGCCATATACCGACCGGCGTCTCTGGCTTCACAGTCCAGATGATCTGTAAGGATCACCGGCTCGTAACCCAGCTCCCGGCAGGCGGCGGCTGCGGCTTTCGCCAGTTCCCGTACGCTGCCGATGATCTTAGTACTCACATTCTCCAGAGATTTGGGAGTCTCCTGTCCAAGGCAGTCCCACGCGGCAGGGCTCATCTGCAGATGATACTTCTCAGCTATGGCAAGGGCCTCCCGGCAGGTGGAACTGTCGGGGGCCGCCGGTCCGGAAGCGATCATATCCAGAGGGTCGCCCAGTATGTCAGACAGTACGATCTGCTCCACATGGGCGGGAGCGCAATGCCGGGCGAAACGGCCTCCCTTCACTCCGGAGAGGCGCTTGCGGATGGTGTTCATTTCAACGATGTCTGCCCCGGAAGCCAGCAGCTGAGAGGTTATATTCTGAAGCTCCTCCCCGGTAATGAGAGGCTCCTCGAACAGAGCGCTGCCGCCGCCGGACAAAAGGAACAGTACCGTATCCTCCGCCGTCAGATCGGCTGTCATATCCAACACCGCTCTGCTCCCCATAAAACTGTTCTCATCCGGCACGGGATGTCCGGCTTCGATGCACCGAATGCCCGGGAGCGGGTATTCTACGTGACCATACTTAGTCAGCACGATGCCCTGAACCTGAGAAAGCAGGCTCACCGCCGTCTCCGCCATCTTCCAGGCGGCTTTCCCCACACTTACCAGAAGCACTCTGCCGGGAAAGGTCTTTCCTTCCAGAGCCCGCTTCACAGCCTCTGCAGGACAGACTGCCTTTATGGCCGCTCGGGCTATGTACTCCGCATCTCGGCGCAGGACTGTGTTCATGATCGAGCTCCCTTCTTCCTTCGTTAATGTGATACCATCGAAACTAATCTGTGCTGTTGAAAGCTATATGATCCGCTTTCTCTGAATCAGCCATATGATCAGATGTCTGCTATGCGGAAGGCTTTTATCTTTCCTCCAAAAACAGCTGCATTATCAATTATGTGCTTGGCTCTTTCTTATATTATACCCTGTCAGGCAGTTTTTGTAGATGCGGTTTAATACAGGAAGAAGGTTGGCATTGCAGAGAAATAAGAATTACAGATCAATCATCCCAGACGAAATGATTCTGCTCTGAACATACTAATTCCATATGCTCTCTTTGATGGGCATCATGCCCGGGGGTTTAGAAAAACGTACAGATACCTGATCAGAAGGACAGATGATCCGGGCAGGAGAAGTAATCCACGGCAGCACCGAAACAGAACCTGTTCAGTACTGCAAAGCAGGAACAACCGGAGCAACAACAGACGTCGCCTCGATACTGTGCCAACATCCTACAGCGTTACGGAACGAGTAAATAAACACCCATTTTAAAGGGCTGTTTTTATGTCTTCTTCCGAGGACTTATATGTGTAATTTTTTACCTATAACATGTGGTATCATGTATACATAAACAAAAGGCGAGCAAGCAAGGAGACAACAAAAATGAGAATTATGGTAGCCAATCCCAAGACCAACCCGGAAATTTGCGAAGTCAGTTCCATGGATGAAATCAACCTCATCGTGAAGAATTTCGATGCTGATAAGGTGCTGAGCAGCCGTCCGGATCAGGATACCTGCCGGAGCATATCCAATGGAATCCACCTGTACTGCAACAAGCTGGCTTCCTTCAACCTGAACATGGAGGACAACCTCTGGGCACCCGGAGACAGCGATCTCCTCTGCGGTACCGTGGTGTTCGCCGGGTATGACCCTAATGCCAAAGACACCTTCGGAGTCTGCTCTCTGAGCGACCTGCAAATGCAGAAGGTTCTGGAATACATTACTTTGCAGAGAGCATGACCTTCCTGTCTGCTCTTTGAGAAAACATCCGATTTGGATGATTTCGTTTTTCATTTCTCTGCAGAGAGCATGACACTCCTGTCTGCTTTTTGAGAAACCGTCCGCTATGGATGATTTCTTTTTCACTTCATTGCAAAGGGAATGACCTTCAATTTACCCTCCTATTTGACTGTTGTTATACCTCCACTTTTCAAATTGAAGGTCACCCTCTGCCCTACCTCCTTTGACTTGGATGTGAGAATTCCCCCTTTTTTTCACATCCTCCCTGCATGGCTTTCGGTCATTGTTCCATGCAGAAGCCCCGGCGGTTAGGCAGGGCGTCATAAAACAGTAATGTTTTAGGGCACCTGAAAGAACTGCCATGCTGACTATGCCCAGCAGTCCCAAACCAGTTCCAGAAAGGTATCTGTCTGAATCATTTCTTTCCAC
>JABUST010000025.1 GCA_021442595.1 Lachnospiraceae bacterium
GCCTCAGCAGGGCTACGGTCAGCAGCAGTACGGCCAGCCCCAGCAGGGCTACGGTCAGCAGCAGTACGGTCAGCCTCAGCAGGGCTACGGCCAGCAGCAGTATGGCCAGCCGCAACAGGCAGGCTTTGCAGCCGCCGGCTTCGCCCAGCAGCCCATGAATCAGGCAGCTCAGACAGTATGCCCGGTTTGCGGGGCAAAGGATTCACCGCTTCCTGACGGAACCTGCCAGTATTGCGGAGCTAAGATGATTTGACACCCTTGATCAGTCAAAAGAACCCTCGGCCGAGTAGTTACGGCCGAGGGTTCTTTACTGAAGGTCTGCACATTTTTCTTTGACAGTGTCCAGACTTATTCCGTAAAAGGGATGATATTCGGTATTAAAACTCGGGTACAAAACAGAAGACTCCAGCACAGCGGTGCTGTAGATGGATATATTTTCCCAGTATTCAATCGTAATCTCTTTTATAGGTGGTCTCTGCCAACTGTCATAGTACTGTGTGCCTTTCAAATCCCTGTACCATCGGTATATGCTTCTGTATTGGTAAAAAGTTGAAGGATGGAAGGAAAGGCAGAGAAGGTAAGTTTGGTTCATGTTCAGCCCATCCAGCATGGGCCAAGGGTAGATAATGTAACTGTTTTTCCAAGTTTCCGGAAATTGACGAACAGGTATCAGTTCTGGGGTATCTCCTTTTATCGTGTCCTCCACGCAGAACCAGGCAGCTTGTTCCTCCCGTGCAAAAGTTTCATACTGGTCAACATGACCTAATACTACGGCATCTGCCGACTCTAAGATGTCATTTAGATTATTCAAACCGTCATAATTGCCGTAGGCGGGCATCTCCATTTGATAACCATCCAGCTTGTAGCTGACGGCCATACCACAGAGACCGGCAGATTTATCATAAAGATTTTTTGAATAGCTTTCGTTCCAAAATTCATTTCCATTGAAGCGGAAATGAAAAATGCTATTCTTAAATTTAACGTCAAAGCGGTTGTCCGGAGAGCGATATGATCCATGAGTTCGCACATCAAAAGTTTTCGTATCAGAGATGGCAAGGTAAGTAAACCAATAAAAAATAACAGGGATCTCAACCTGTTCAGTCTGGAAAATAAAACTGTAAGGGCAGGGAGTATATTCATGATTATCGGCAACTTCTGAGAGATCTGCCGCAGTGAGTATTCTTATTATTTTCTGGGCATCTATTTGAGTTAATGGAACTTTCTGGTTTTTATAGACCATATAGATGGTTGTGATTTCCTGAGGAGATATATTCAGCATTTCCCAGAAAGAGGACCCGAGGGGGAGCTCAATGTTAATAGAGTTTTCAGAGCTGTGACATCCGCCTGTCAGGAGCAGTGAACATACAAGTAAAATAAGAATACACCGTTTGATTAATCTCACCATGGATACAACTCCTGCAAAGTGATTTCGTCACAATATTGAGGATAAGGAGCCATAGACTCAATATAATGAGTCATTACTGAATATGACAAGGTATTATGGCCTAGACCTAAGGCGTGCCCCATTTCATGACAGGACAACCTGCTCCACATAGAAGTGTTATTAAGATAGCCTAAAGAATTCATGCAATCATAGTACAAATCGATATATCGGTAGTATCCATCCTTTATCGTTACTCCTACTAAGCCTACATTGTATGATGGTGCTGTAGTAATATTAATAATTATTGAGGCGTATGCCGGGGAGGATTCAGAGAGAGAGAGAGAGGAGACTCCATTCCATTGGGTACATCCGGATTTAATGCTTGCAAGGACAGAAGATGACACATTATTGTTTGAATTAACGCAGAAGGATACGGAACCAGTAGAAGAAGGATACTCAAAACCATTAGTTGGAGTTCCGACAATAAAAGGCGTGCAGGACTCCTGAGCAAACATAGTCTCGCAAATTGATAAAGAAGCAGGTGAGCTTTGGTCACAGGAGAATACACCCTGGCCTGCTCCGGCAATATAGTAATAATCGTTGCCTTTTAGAAACAAATAATAAAACTCTCCCATTTCAAGCAAAGGCGATTCTTCAAATGGAAAAACAGAGTATTGTCCTACTTGTCCACCAACCTGCAAAATGGAGATTATTCTACCTACTGCTCCTTTATATATGGAGGAGACGTTTATGTAGCTTTTAGTATAAACAAGCATGCCATCTTGAACGCATTCTTGATACATTACGGAGCCTAGGATAATCAGATCCGAATCATTGAACATCTCGGAATATTCTGAATATGTTACAGCCCAAGAAGCATTAACAGAGAGAGCATGTTGTGTTTTTCCCGTTTTTATGTGGCAAGGGAAAATTAATAAGAAGGAAAGAAAGATTGAGATAATCTTTTTCATGTCATATTCCTTTCTTGGCTAAGTTTCACTCTTCTCTAAAAATTGTCTGTCTTCATTATACAACAGTTCAATCATG
>JABUST010000104.1 GCA_021442595.1 Lachnospiraceae bacterium
CCTCCTACTCGTACAGGCAGACAGACAGGCATTCCCGGACCTTTTCTGCAGACTGGGACCCGGAGAAACGGGTTTTCTCCACCCCGTCATGATAAAAAAGTACCGTGGGGGTACCGGTCACTTCAAAACGGGTCTGGTACTCCGGATCATCCTCGATATTGCACTTTGCAACATTGATAATGGGATTTTCCTGAAGGATCTTCGCCATGGTTCCGTCCAGCATCTTGCAGGGACCGCAGTGATCCGTATAAAAATCGATGATCCAGTCGCCGGTCTTTACGGCTTCATCGAACTCTGCATAGGGCATTTTCCTGATCATTTACACTGCCTCCTCTCCCAAAAGCTCTAAG
This sequence comes from Lachnospiraceae bacterium, assembly GCA_021442595.1. Lineage (GTDB taxonomy): Bacteria > Bacillota > Clostridia > Lachnospirales > Bianqueaceae > RUG760. Next base: position 351 of record JABUST010000104.1, read on the forward strand.
GAAATGCGTCTCATGCCCTCCATCTGGAGGTTCATGAGGGCTTCATAGGTGTTCATGTAATCGTACTTGCCCATGAGCTCAATGTCCATGGCCATGGAATACAGAAGCACCTGATTGTACTTGATCTTATACCAATCATGACGCTGTTCTCTGAACTCCTCCGGAGTCTTTACGCCGAGAGTCGGAAGCAGCTCCTCCGGAGTCATCTCGTAGATGCCCTTGCCCTTTTCTTTTTTGAACATGACATCGAAATAGTCCAGCTCCAGATCTCCCAGCCGCTGAATAATCTCTTCTGAAGGCTCCTCCTGCTTTGCTTCTGCGTAAAGTTCAGAAAACACATAATAGGAAATCAGTCCGATCTCATTGCTGTGTGTTTCTTTTTTGGTCTTAGCGCGGTAGTCCGCAAGGTTTTCGATGCCGGGAAGCTCCAAAGCTTTCACCATATCGTCCGTGGCCTCCAGGGCTACTGCCTTTGCCACGCTGCGCACCGTCACGGTGACATCCCATCCGTTCACGAGAACCGTTACGCTGTCTCCGCATTTCTTTCCGATTAAGGCGTTCTCTACGTCAGCATTGTACAGGTTCGTGCCTGCGGTCAGTCTAAGACCGTCCTTTGCATATCGACCCTCCCCGCCCCGGGCGCTAAAGGTGACCACGTCTCCTCTTTCGACTGTATCCTTTTCGATGAGCTCCACCTCTCCGTGAGTCAGGTTAAACTGAACCAGCCGGTCGATATCGGCTTCGGTGGAGATACCGGAGGTGTCGGTGACGTCGATGGCGTCCCGGAAGCTGAGGGGAGACTGCTTGTAAGGTCTGGTCTTGGAATTGCCCTTGAAGCCCTTGGCGGCCAGATATTCCAGGGCGGAATGGGCGGCCACGTTGCCCTCGCCGCCGGCTTTCACATACTGGTAGGGTCTGCCGGTGCAGTCTCCGGCAGCAAAACAGCCGGGGATGTTGGTGCGGCAGGCTCTGTCCACATGAATATGGTTGTCCTCGATCTCCAGCCCTTTCAGCAGGGAACCGGGGGCGATGGACTCCCGCATGATGAAGCATGCGTCCACGGTGTATTCCGTTCCGTCCAGGGTGATGCCTTTCACCTTGTCTTCGCCGCTGATGATGAGGTCCTTGCCGGAGATCAGATGTACGTTTTCGCCGAATTTCTTGGGCTCCTTATACAGGGCCAGCAGAAAGACCTCGGAGGCTGTCTGGGCCAGATAATCGATCTCGCTCTCGAATTCCTTGCTCATGCACACCACGGCAATGGGCTTATTTTTGTAAAGGAAGCCGTCGCAGGTGGCGCAGTAGCTGACGCCCTTTCCCAGAAGCTTCTCCTCCCCGGGGTACACCTTGGCGTTGGCTACGCCCATGGCCAGAATGACGGAGTATGCCTGCAGCTCTTCCATGCCGCAGAGGATGTTGAAATGGTCCCCCGCCACCCCCACTTCGGTGACATGCTTGTCGGTGATGCCGATGTTCATTTCCCGGAGATGGTTTAGGAAGTTCTCAGCCATCTGAGCGCCGGAGACGATGCCTAGACCGGGATAGTTTCTGATCTGCTCTGCGATGCCGATCTTCTTGGACAAATCCTTCTTGCCGATGAGTAAGATGCTTTTGTCTCTTGACTGCAGCGTCAGGGCCGCGGAGATGCCCGCCACCCCTGTTCCGATAATGGCTACGTCGTACATTAGATTCCTCCTGTTACTCTGAATTTGCCTGCGCAGGCAGCCGGCGAACCGAGTTGCCTTCGCAGGTAGCCGGCGAACCGAGTTGCCTGCGCAGACAGCCGGCGAACCGAGTTGCCTGCGTCGCCTGAAGTAGTTTCACTCCATGCCGTCGACATTTTAGTATCATTTGATTCTATTCTTTGCGAATAATTATATACCTCTGAAGAACAGACTTCAAGACAGAAACATGAATGACTTGCATAAAAATACAAAAAAGAGAGCACTCCTTGCTCTCCCTCTTGCTTTCCATTTTGAAGCTATCCTGAAAATATCATGTGTTTTAGGAAGTATTGACTATTCTTTTTGGAACGCATTGACTATTCTTTTTGGAACGCATTGACTATTCTT
>JABUST010000221.1 GCA_021442595.1 Lachnospiraceae bacterium
GAAGTGGAAGAGCTGAATGACCGGATCACTCCCCGGGACCGGGAACTGAATTCTCAGATGTCCCAGCAGCTCACCATCAGCGCCGCCATGCTGGACCATGTGGAGGGCATGCTTCGAAAGAACCGGCTGGCACTGGACAAGCCCTACTTCGGCCGCATCGACTTTGAAGAACCCTCCGCCAACCGACAGGCCTGCCTGTATATCGGAAAGAACGGTCTCCAGTACGATCAGGATACCCTGGTGGTGGACTGGAGGGCTCCGGCGGCCAAGGTCTATTACGAAAACGAGATCGGCCCTTGCTCCTACTCCGTGCCTCTTCAGGACGGGGATGAGGAAGAGACCGTGGTCCACATCGACCTGGTGCTCAAGCGGACCTTTGACATTGAGAAAGGGGTCCTGAACGGATACTATGACAGCGATGTGGCGGCTAACGACGAGCTGCTGGTGAAGTATCTGGCCCAGCATAAGGATGTGGTGCTGGGGGATATCATTGCCACTATCCAGCAGGAGCAGGACAAGATCATCCGTCAGATTCCCTATAAAAACATTTTGGTACAGGGAGTGGCCGGGTCCGGAAAGACCACGGTGGCCCTGCACCGCATCTCCCACATTCTGTATAATTACGGAAAACGATACCGCAGTGAGGATTTCTGCATCATCGGTTCCAATGATATGCTGCTGACCTACATCATGAGCGGTCTGCCGGATCTGGATGTGGACCGGGTCTCCCAGTCCCGGATGGATATGTTTTTCCGGGAGCTGATGGAGGAGGACTACCGGAAGGACTACCGGGTCTGCGAAGTGGATCCGGCGGATTCCTGGAAGTGCCGTCTGGAGTTCGCCACCGCCCTGGACAGATCTCTGGAGAAGGTATGGCACCGGCTGCTTAGGCCTGTGACCCTGCATGATGAGAAGCTGGGAGATATCCTTACCAGAGAGCAGCTGTACGATCTTCTGATCTACCGCAAGGATCAGTCGGTAACCCGATTGGAGAACCTGCTGAACGAGACGCTGCAGCGCAGGATCCGGTTCCTCACGGAAACGGTGCCGGATGCCCCGGACAGAGCCTACTGGCTGAAGCTCCGGAAGGAGAAGCTGAAGGAATACGAGGGGTATTATCATCCCACCAAGGACTGGTTCGGGTGCATGGACACCTACCGGAAATTTCTGACCAACTACACCCAGGCAAACGGACTGGATGCCACCAACACCATGAAGCGTCTGGCAGCCGGAAAGCTGGATGTATACGATCTGGCAGCCATGGCCCTGATCAGGCGGTATATCACGGCGCCGGAAAAGACCGCTTCCTATGGGCAGATCATCATCGATGAGGCCCAGGATTTCGGAGAAATGATCTATTTCATTCTGAAGAAGCTGCAGCCGGAATGCTACTTTACCATCATGGGGGATGTCTCTCAGAACATCCACTACGAGACCGGCATGAACAGCTGGGATTCCCTGACAGCGCAGGTGTTCAATACGGAGCGGGATGACTTCCGGACCCTGCAGAAAAGCTACCGCAACACCATTGAGATCAGTGAGTGGGCGGGAAAGGTGCTGGAGAAGGCTTCGGGACATGCCTATAAAATAGAGCCGGTGATCCGCCACGGAGAACCGGTGGAGCTGAAGAGCCTGCCTCGGGAGGACATGGCCGCCGGCGCCCTGGAGATCCTTCAAAAGGCTCTGGCCAAGGGCCACAGATCCTGCGCCGTGGTGTGCAGAAATGCGGCCGAGGCGGAGCAGGTGGAGGAGACCCTCCGGTCCATGGATATGGAGCTGATGGACCGGGAGGACTGCAGGATCATGGTGCTTCCCATTGAGCTGGTGAAGGGTCTGGAATTTGATTCCGTTACCATATGGAACTGCGATCCGGAGCACTACCCCACAGACGCCGGCCATGCAAAGCTGCTGTATGTGGCCCTTACCCGGGCCCTGCACGAGCTGCATCTTTTGAGCGCCGGCAGCTTCAGCGGTCTGCTGAGCTGATCCGGGCGGCATGGCCTTCTGAAAGGGAAAGAATTTCCTTAAGATAAATAGACTTTGACAAACAGGAGTGGATTTCCCGAAGTCAAAGACACTTACCAAACAAGCCGAAGATCTCTAAAATAAAATTATTTCAGTGAAGAGGTAATTAACATGAACAATGCAGAAAAACTGGCAGCTATCCGCAAGTTTATGGCTCAGAGAGGCGTAGACACCTACCTGGTCCTGTCCAGCGATGCTCATCAGAGCGAGTATGTGGCTCCCTACTGGAGAGCCCGGGCTTTCATGAGTGAGTTTACCGGCTCTGCCGGAACCTTCCTGGTCACTAAGGACAAGGCAGCTGTGTGGGTGGACGGACGTTATTTCCTGCAGGGTGAGGAACAGACGAAACATACAGACGTAGCCCTCATGAA
>JABUST010000158.1 GCA_021442595.1 Lachnospiraceae bacterium
GCTCCGTCACCGCCTATGCCGGGGATCGGAAAGAGATGTATATTAAGCTGGATTTCCGCCTGGAGGCAGGGATGTACGAGCTGACAGTGGGGGAGTACAGCTGCACCTTTGAGATTCAGTGAGTTAGTCTGCCCGGTCAGGGGCAGGCGTGGCTTACTTTTGGCGGATAAAGTTATTAGGGCTCCGGGACGGAGCTCTATAAAAAGAGGTATACGTCATGTCTTAAGTCGTGTCATCGAAAGCGGTGGCACGGCTTTTTGAGTATGGATGAAAAATGCGTGGCATAATTGACAAGCGCACACCAATATGCTATAAAATAATGTGTGAATGTAATCTTGCGCGGAATGGAGGAAAGAGATATGAGAGAAGAAATCAGAACAATGATTTTAAATTCTGCTGAGAACGGAATGATAACAACAAAGCGTATATCAGAGATGGGAGTTCATAGAAGCGCTCTTCGTGAACTAATGGATAGCGGAGACATTATTCGTTCTGGCAGGGGAATATATATGATTGCTGATGAGTGGGAAGATGATTATAGGCTTTTACAGAAAAAGTATGCCCGCGGCATTTATTCTCATGGAACTGCACTATATCTTCATGGTTATTCTGAACGGGTACCCTTATCCTTTCACATGACATTTCCCTACGGGTATAACAGTCCTTCCATCAAGAAGGAAAATATAATTCTTACACGAGTTATCCCGGATAATTATGAGCTTGGACTCATTGCTGTTACGACACCTTACGGAAATGCTGTGAATGCCTATAATCTGGAACGAAGCCTTTGTGATATGATGCGAGGTTCAAAGGAGGATATTCAAACGATTCAGTTTGCCATGAAAAAGTATGTCTCCTCTCAGGAAAAAGATATCAACAGGCTTTTGATGTATGCAAGAAAATTGCGGATTGAATCTAAAATCAGAAATTACTTAGAGGTGTTATTGTGATGAATGATATGAGCCTGAAAGCCAAAATTCGGAGTGTTGCCCAAAATAAAAACATTTCGGCACAGGCTGTTCTCCAGAATTATCTTATGAATAGATTTCTTTATAGAATGTCAAAATCCGAGGTTAAAGATAAGCTCGTGATAAAATTACTCCAGGCGCAGAAAAGCATATTTTCCGTGATGTCTTTGATTCTGACGAAGTGTTTGAACTGTGGTCTTATCCCATGGAGACAGTGTTGGCTGAGAAGGTTGAAACGATTCTCAGCAGAAGTATTGGAAATACCAGGCCAAGAGATTTTTATGATGTGTACACCCTTTCTGGTTATCCATTTGATTTAAAAGTGTTCAGGGATGCTTTTAAAGCAACAGCGGAGCATCGTGGAAGTATTATAAAGATCGTGGATATCAAAAATATTCTTGATATGATAGAGAATGACCCTCTAATGCAGAAACGATGGAATGATTATACGAAATTGATGCCATACGCAGCAGGGATTGATTTTAGCGATACTATTGGGGCAATTAGAAAAATGTTTCATTTATAAGAGACATTATGAAGGAGTCTTTTGAGGCGAAATTGGTGCAACAGCAATCTTGACACGTTTTTTATGAGATGATATTATTTCCTGCATATTTATACGGGAACAGGAACGCTTTCTTCATATACTAAACGCTTCTGGATCTATGAGAATGGACCTTGCTGCGGCGTGCAGCAGCATGCAGCGGCGGTCATTCTGCAGAAAGGAACAACCATGGAAAAGAAAAACATTGACTGGTCGAATCTGGGATTCGGTTATGTGCAGACAGATCTGCGTTATGTGGCCAATTACACCAATGGCGCATGGGACAAAGGCAGCCTGACTTCCGATGCCAACATCACCATGAACGAGTGCGCCTGCGTGCTGCAGTACGCCCAGACCGTATTTGAAGGATTGAAGGCTTATACCACTCAGGACGGCCGCACCGTCGTATTCCGCCCCGATCTCAATGCTGCCCGCCTGAAGAACTCTGCAGAGCGTCTGGAGATGCCTGCCCTTCCCGAGGAGCAGTTTCTGGATGCTGTGAAGCAGGTAGTCAAGGCCAACGAGGCATGGGTGCCTCCTTACGGCAGCGGCGCTTCCCTGTACCTGCGTCCTTATATGTTCGGTATCAATTCCGTCATCGGCGTGAAGCCTGCCACGGAGTATCAGTTCCGCCTGTTCTGCACCCCGGTGGGTCCCTACTTCAAGGGCGGCGCTAAGCCTCTGACCATCCGCATTTCCGATTTTGACCGTGCGGCTCCCAACGGCACGGGCAA
>JABUST010000166.1 GCA_021442595.1 Lachnospiraceae bacterium
TCGCAGATGGGACGGATCTCGTCGGCGGTGAGGCCTTCCACCACGGCATATGCTTTGCCGGGAAGGACATTGCGTTTCAGGCTTCCTTTCATGGAAGTGACACGAGGCAGGGCGGGATCCTCGGCCCAGTGAGCAGTGAATTCGGGGCCGTAGCTGCCCTTCTCAATGTTGATGACGGGATACTCGGCGTCGGGGGAGAAGGTCATGGGCGCTTCCTTTTCCACTGCATAGTAGTGGGGAAGGTCGCTGCTGCCGCACTCTTCATCGGTACCCACGATGAGGCGGGCGTTCTTTTTCATGGGGATGCCCAGGTCGCGGACACACTTCAGAGCCCAGAGGGCCACCACGGCGGGACCCTTGTCATCAGCGGTTCCCCGGCCGTAGATGCGGCCTTCCTTCAGCTTGACTTCAAAGGGATCCGTGACGGTCCATCCTTCGCCGGCGGGGACCACGTCCAGGTGCGCCAGCATGTCCAGCTGCTTTTCTTTATCGTTCAGATCGAAGGCGGCCACCACGTTGTCGTAGGTTTTACCTTCAAAGCCGTGTTCTTTGGCCAGCTCCACAAACTCCATGAGGGCCTGATAAGGTCCTTCGCCGTAAGGCATGCCTTCCTTGGCCCGGGTCCGCTCGCTGTTGATGGAAACCATGCGGGCGATGTCCCGCATCATCTCGAACCACTGGTCGTCAAAGTACTGCTTGATCTGCTTTTTGTAATCCATTGTATTGCCTCCGATGTCATGGGGAATGTGTCGACCGTGGGCTGGGTTGTCTGTGGCTGCGCAAAGTCGCGCCAGTGACATGGCGCAGCTCGGTGCGGCCCGGCCAAATGGTTCAGGACAAGCTGCTCCGGCTTAATTCTGAGTGCATCGACCTTGTTCAGTCGCACCGTGCCTGCGTCAGGCGAACCGTGCCTACGTCAGGCGAACCGTGCCTACGCCAGGCGAACCGTCTTAACATTTCTATGACTTTTGTTGCTTTTCCCCGTTTTTCACAAAAAAGCGAGGACATTTTTATACTATTTTACTACTCATGCCATGGGAATACAAGAATTTGAAACAGTAGATTATGTGGAGAAAGAAAGTAAAAACAAGAAGGTGAGGACAGGCACCTGAGACTGGCGCATTTTGCCTTTCTCTCCGGTTCCGGGATGAGCGTTTGGCACGGGAGGCACCTGAGAGATCCTCATTTTTCGCTATCCTCAGGTGCCGGAACAAGAAGTGCCTGTAAAAAACTCCTGAGGCTGACGCATTTTGCCTTTCTCTCCGGTTCCGGGGCGCGCGTTTGGCACGGGAGGCACCTGAGAGAACCTCATTTTTGGTCAGCCTCAGGTGCCTGAACAAGAAGTGCCTGTAAAAAACTCCTGAAGCTGACGCGTTTTGCCTTTCTCTCAGGTGCTTGAATCAAAATTGAATCAAAAAAGCACCGGAGAATTCACAAATTCCGCAAATTCTCCGGTGTCTGATCAATAAATGTCAGTAAAAAACTCCTGAAGCTGACGCGTTTTGCCTTTCTCTCCGGTTCCGGGGCGAGCGTTTGGCACGGGAGGCACCGGAGAGATCCTCATTTTTCGCTATCCTCAGGTGTCTGAACAAGAAGTGCCTGTAAAAAACACCTGAAACTGGCGCATTTTGCCTTTCTCTCCGGTGCTTGAATCAAACTTGAGTCAAAAAGGCACCGGAGAATTCACAAATTTCGCAAATCCTCAGGTGCCTGAATAAGAAGTGCCTGCAAAAAACACCTGAAACTAGCGCATTTTGCCTTTCTCTCCGGTGCCTGAACAAGAAGTGTAATTAAAAAGCACCGGAGAATTCGCGTATTGCGCAAATCCTCCGGTGCCTAATTCAAAATTCACTGATTTCAAAACAAATATAGCAGTTCATGATTGACCCAACTCACTCTTCTGAGTTGTTTCACCGCCCCAGCTGGCATATCTGACCTGTCTTTATAACCCCAGCTCATCCATCTGCGCATTGATGATGTCCTCTGAAGCCCGCATGGCCTCCAAAGTCATATCCAGAAGCTTATCCAGCTCCCAGCCAAGCTCCTGAGCGCCCTGCTCAATCACATCCCGTGAGCAGCCGGCTGCAAAGGCTCTGTTCTTAAACTTCTTTTTCAAAGACTTCAGCTCCATATCCTTGGTGCTCCTGGAAGGTCTCATCAAAGCAGAAGCCCAGATCAGCCCGGTCAGCTCATCAGCCGCAAACAGCACCTT
>JABUST010000003.1 GCA_021442595.1 Lachnospiraceae bacterium
ACTTATTAACCGATATTATATAGCCAAATGACTTCTCTGTGAAGCACCGCAGGGGCAGGAATAGGGCCGATAATCCCCTTCAAAGGATAAATTAATGAAAATCCAATGGAAATATGCTATAATCCCATTGCTGATTGTGTGCATCAGGTATGATGTGCATAAGAACAGGATATTGTCCTCCGACAGCCGGTGCACTAAACATAAGATTACTGTTAAAATATAACTGGACACCGCAAAATACGATTTTGAAAGGAATCAAGCTCGACAAGCCCGTTGAGAGAGCAATTAGGATTACGCCGGAGATTACACCAAAGGAACCGTATATGAAGAATAACATTGCAGGGAAAGTCCTGCGCATACTAATGTATATAGCCTTGCCCGTTCTGGCCTTTGCCATCACCGTGGGTGTCATCAACTATGTACAGGAGCGCCGGAGCACCGAGAATTCCACCCCCGAGATCTCCGAAGTAACGGAAATATCCGAGATTTCCCGCTCGGATGAGAGTGACATAAATACATCCGCCGAAGAATCATCTGCCGAAACCTCCGAAACCTCTGCCAATGCAGACGAACCTTCTCAGCCTGACGACATCAGTGCCTCCCCGGAGAACAGTGAAAATGCCGAAGAATCCTCCGAGGAATCTTCTGAAGAAGACCCGGAAGAAGGCTCTGAAGAGCCGGAAGAAAGCTTCGAGGAATCTGAGTACTATCCCGAAGAAAGCTCTGAACCCGAGCCCGAACCCGAATATCGTACCGCCTATTTGGTGCGGGTAAACATGAATACCAACGTCATCACCGTGTTTACATACGATGAAAGCGGCGAATATAGCATTCCCGTCAAGGCCATGATCTGTTCGACCGGAGACGCCTCTCCCATCGGCACCTGGATCATGGGCTACCAGGCCCGCTGGAATGGCCTGATTCTGGATGAGTGGGGGCAGTATGTTTCCCACATTACCGGAGATTTCCTGTTCCACACCGTGCCCTCCGCCTACCAGAGCGAGGAGGCCGTCATCGCCGCTGAGTATAATCTGCTGGGCACCACCGCCTCCCACGGCTGCATCCGCATCACCGCCGGCGACGCCTACTGGATGTATACCAACTGCACCGCTTATGAGACCATCGTTGAAATCGGATACTTTGACAACGATCCTCTGGGCAAGCCCGCTTCCATTATGCTGCCCACGGATCCTTCGCTGAACTGGGATCCTACAGATCCCTCTCCCGATAACCCCTGGAATGACAAGACTCCTTACTTTGAGGGCGTCCCCGAGACACTGACTCTGACATCCGGAAGCGTCCTTCCGGATTTTAACGCCGGAGTCACCGCCTTCGACACCTGCTACAACCCCATGGAAAGCTTCTTTGTTGAGCACGATGTTGACCCGGCTGTTCCCGGGACCTATACTGTCACCTACTCCTGCACGGACGTTCTGGGACGCACCGGCACTGCCGTCACCACCGTCACGGTAACGGAAGAACCGGCAAAATAAAAGACCGAGATACCATCTTTCAGGTACTGAACAGTTTCCGGCCCTTTGATGACCGCTTCATACATACCAAAAATGCAAAAGAGGGGGCTGCCTGCGGCAGCCCCCTTTTTTCCTCTGATTTTATCTGTATCCCGAGCCTTCCTTTTTAGAATCCTCCTTGGTGTGGACATCACCGAACTGGAAGGCCTGAAAGCCTTTTCCGGCGGCGTGGACAGATGTGTGTACACTGGGTGCTTCGGAGTTGTTGCCCTTACCCTTAAGTATAAGGACCACGGCAAAGGCAAGGATCGCCAGAAGTATCACGATAACAATGATAAATCCGCCTGCGGTCAGTGAACTCATGTCTGTCATATTCATAGCATTTCCTCCTGAGAAAATATCTCTCCAACACACAAAATCCGTAGCAAATAAGATCCGAACCGGCATAGTCATATCACCTCCTTGTAAATCTCTGTGCATAGCCGCAGCGCCTGCACAGTTCTTCCGCACATTTTCCCTGTTCAAAGCCTTGTATTAGTGTTCGTGCTCTGGGAGATGAGAGTATCTCCCCCAGGTCCTGCCAAAACAGATTTCCCAAGGGAATGTCTCCCTCATGATCCAGGCAGCAGGGTACCAC
>JABUST010000128.1 GCA_021442595.1 Lachnospiraceae bacterium
GTGAAGCAGGTAATCCTGTTCTCCCTGCCCCTGATGCTGGGCAATATATTCCAGATGCTGTACAACACCGTGGACTCCATCGTGGTGGGGAACTTTGTGGGCACCCAGGCGCTGGCCGCCGTGGGCTCCACCACCATGATCGTCAACATGCTGGTGTTCTTTTTCAACGGCTTCTCCGTAGGCGCAGGAGTGGTCATCGGCCGGTACTTCGGCGCCAAGGACCTGTCCCGGCTCCACGATGCCATAGAGACCACCATGCTGGCCACCTTCATTCTCTGCGGAGTCTTCACAGTGGTGGGGATCCTGGGTGTGGAGCCCATGCTGAGATTCATGGACACGCCGGAGGATGTGTTCGGCGAGGCCACTGTTTACCTGCGGATCTACTTCGCCGGCATGGCCGGGCTGTTGGTGTACAACATGGGCAGCGGCATCCTCAGGGCCGTGGGCGACACCACCAGACCCCTGTATTTCCTCATTCTGACATCTGTTCTGAACATTCTTCTGGACCTGCTGTTCGTGCTGGTGTTCAAAATGGGCATTGCCGGCGTGGCCTACGCCACCATCATCGCCCAGTTCATCTCTGCGGCGCTGACCATGATGCTGCTGACCCGTACGGATGACATTTACCGCATGACCTGGTCGGATCTGAAGCTGGACATCGGCATTTTGAAGGATATTTTCGCCGTTGGCCTCCCGGCAGGCATCCAGTCGGTCATTACCGCCTTCAGCAATGTGTTCGTTCAGGCCTATGTGAATTACTTCGGCTCCGCCTGCATGGCGGGCTGGAGCAGCTATAACAAGCTGGACAGCTTCATCATGCTGCCCATGCAGAGCATGGCCATGGCGGCCACCACCTTCGTCAGTCAGAATATGGGAGCCGGAAAGGAAAAACGGGCAAACCGCGGAACCCTCGTCACCATTGGGCTCGTGGTGGGCATAACGGCGCTGATATCGACGCTGCTTTTTGCTTTTGCGGAGCCGGCGGTGGGCCTCTTCTCCAAGGATGCGGAGGTGATTCGCTACGGGGCCATGTTCATTCATTACAATGTGTTTTTCCTGCTGTTCAACTGCGTGAACCACACTCTGGCGGGGGCGCTGCGGGGCCGGGGCGATTCCACGGGGCCCATGATCATCATGCTGGCGGCTTTTGTGGGCATCCGGCAGATCTACCTGTACTGGGTGACCCACTTCGTGGCCAACACGGCGCTGCTGGTGGGCCTTGGCTACCCGGTTGGCTGGACCACCTGCTGCATCATCGAAGTGACCTACTTCCTGGTGCGGTGGCGGAAGGTGGGGAAGAAGGAATAATTCCGGAGATACTCACTTGCATGAACCGATACCAATGAAATCGGAAAATGATTCTGAATTAACCTGCTCATTGAATCCAAGAGTCAACCCTCAAAACGTGATATTCAAGAATTCTGCGACTCAATATTCTTTAACAAAACGCATCGCTAAATTTCTGCAATGCTGCTTGTGAAGCAGCCTGCTGAAAGTATGCAAAAAGCCTTCGGAAAGGAAGTTTTCCGAAGGCTTTTGTGTATCTTTAAAACAAAGCAGTTCAAGCAAGCGAACTAAGGATATATAACAGCATCTATAAAAACCATCGCCTGTCAGCTATAATGAAGTCATGTAACACCAACAATCAGGAGGTACCCATGGAACAGAACATCAAGGATCTGGTGGCGCAGATGACACTGGAGGAGAAGGCCGGCATGTGCTCCGGTCAGGATTTTTGGCATTTGAAGGCTGTGGAACGCCTGGGCATCCCCGCCGTCATGGTGACGGACGGCCCTCACGGTCTGCGTAAGCAGGAGGAGACCGGGGATCACCTGGGCTTGAATGACAGCGTGGTGGCCGTGTGCTTCCCCGCCGCCTGCGCTACAGCTGCCAGCTGGGATGTGGACATGCTGGAGGGCATGGGCGCAGCGCTGGGAAATGAGTGCCAGGCCGAGAACGTCAGCGTGCTGCTGGGCCCCGCCGCCAACATCAAGCGCTCTCCCCTCTGCGGACGCAATTTTGAG
>JABUST010000180.1 GCA_021442595.1 Lachnospiraceae bacterium
ATTCAGTGCCCCACCTGCGGAAGGACCTTGCCCGCAAAGGCCAAATTCTGTCTGGAATGCGGAACTAAAATCGAGCAGGTGGCTGAAAACGAAATGATCTGTCCTGTCTGTGGTAAAAAGACTCCTAAAGGGAAATTCTGCATGGAATGCGGTGCTCTCCTGGCAACCAAATGCCCCAAGTGCGGCGCAGAAGTGCCGGCAGGAGGAAAGTTCTGCCTGGAGTGCGGGGAGAGGGTGTGAGGGATGTGTGTTTTGACAATAGAAGTAGCCAGTACTATTGCGGCGTGTGTCTCTGCTATTTGCGCCGCTATAGCATTGATTATTTCTGCCCACAATGAGCGCCACAGTCGACTCAATGAATTAAGATGGGCGACAATAGAAGCATTTCATACAGTACAGAGGGAGACATTAGATAATTTGCTTCCGATTGACAAGAGCAATGCGCAGACAATCATATCTGAGATGGAAGATAATGAAAAATGCAGAAAAGCGTATGCTGGATATATCGTGCTACTTGCTCGCATTGAATGCCTATCTGTTGGAATCTACAAGAAAGTGTATGATAAGGAATTGCTTTATGATCTGGGAGGACAACATCTGATCTCCGTATATGAACAAGTCGAAATTATCATTAAAAATGAAAGGGAAAATGTTAATCAAACAAAAGCTTTTGCCTATTTTGAAAAACTGATAAGTGAATTTAAAACAAGATAATAATACTCTAAGGGTAAAGGAAAAGAGAAGTCATGAGTTAAGAAAGGCGACACTTTTCCTGCAAGTTTTTGGCCCGACGAGTTTGGGGATTAGCTTTTTGGTGGCTTTGGGCGGGAGACCGTAAGAGTCGGCTAATGACATAAAATCTTTTTCAGAATTCGTTCTCTTTCCTCCCGGGGACAGCCTGCATGCCGAACATGGCCAGGGCCTGGTTGACTTTATCCAGGCGGACGGTTGGTTTGCCCTGTTCCAGTTCTCTGACGAAGCGAAGGCCGAGACCGGAGCGGAGGGCAAACTCTTCCTGGGTGAGGCCTGCGGCTTTTCTGTTTGCTTTTATGTAGTCTGCGATGGGATTCATGGTGGGTGCTCCTGCGAGTGCTGTTTAGTCATTCTAAATTTCGGGGATCTCGAACTTTCGAGTTGGTCTTTCAGATTGTTACCTCATTGGATATAGAAATGGTATGAAATTCTTTCAATAAGTATATACCTTATCGGGTGTAATTACAAGAGAATTATAGTAGTTTATACCTGATAGGGTGTAAATCTTTTGATTCCGTAGAACATTATACCTTATAGGGTATAAAATAAAGGACAAGCAGCAGGGCCCCGGGTGGAGTCCTGCTGCTTGTCTTTCTCCTTTTTTTGCTATTACTTCGGCCTTGGTTTAGAGGTCAAAGGGGGTATGTTTGGTAAGAGAATTTCCTGCGGTTTCTCTATTTTATGTTGGTTCCGGCTTTGATTCTGTATGGATGGTTTTCTGTATGGATGGTCTTCTGTATGGATGATCTTCGGTATGCATAATCTTTGGGATTGCACTCTCCGGAGATTTTATTTCCGGTTCTGACCGGATTTGCCCTTACATTCCCATCTCCTCCACATCGATAATCTGAGCGTTGCCTTCCAGGTCGTCGTATACGGTGACCAGCTTGAAGCTTGCCTGAGCATTCGGGGTGACGGGAGTAGTTCTGGCCACGAAGGTGTAGTTGGTGCCGGCGACTACCTGAGTGCTGATGAGGGCGATGGTTTCGTAGTTGGTGCCCAGGAGACCGCAGGTGGCCTTTTCAAAGGCGATCTGAGCTTCGGCGTTGTCCTCCAATTCGGCGAATTCCCGGCCGCCCATGAGACCCATGCCGGAGTCTTCGTTCAGATCCTGGACCTCGGTCACAGTGGCATTGCCTTCCGGATCTGCGTAGATGATGACCAGAGCGTAGTGGCTGCCGGCGTTCAGGGTGATGGGAGTGGCCTTGCAC
>JABUST010000138.1 GCA_021442595.1 Lachnospiraceae bacterium
ATGTTCCTCTTCTCCAACTCCGTGACATGTAAGGTTAAAAAGAAGAAGGAAAACATCCGTCGGGATCTTCCCGATATCATCGACCTTTTGGTGGTCAGCGTGGAAGCCGGTCTGGGCTTTGATGCAGCTCTTGTAAGACTGTACGAGAAGAACAAGTGCGATGTTATGGAAGAGCTCATGCGCACTCAGGTGGACCTGAGAAACGGTATCAGCAAGAAGGATGCCTACTCCGCCCTGATCGCCCGCTGCGACAGTAAGGAAATGACGTCCTTTGCCAACGCTGTTGTCCAGTCGGAACAGATGGGTATCTCCATGAAGTCCGTTCTGTCCACCCAGTCCGAGAGCCTGAGAGAAGAGAGAAACAACCGGGCCCAGGAACAGGCCGAAAAAGCCCCTGTTAAGATGATGCTGCCTCTGGTACTCTTCATCTTCCCCTGTATCTTCGTAATCCTGCTTGCGCCTGCTGTGGCAAGCATCATGGGAGCGTTCATGTGAGAAAATGTGAAATCAGAAAAGAAGGAAAGCTGCTCCTGGAGGCTTCCGTGGCAGATAACTTTTTCCTTCGCCTTCGCGGCCTTATCGGCCGTGACCCCAAAAGCTTTGGCCCCTTATGGATCGTCCCCTGCTCTGACATTCATACCTTCATGATGTCGGATGCCATCGACGTGCTTTATCTGGATAAGGACTATAAAGTCGTCAAGATTGCTCCTAATCTTGTACCCGGTAAGGTATTTGCCCCTGTTAAACATGCCCGGAGCGTTGTTGAGCTGCCTGTCGGCTCCGCAGCCGGGTTAGAAATCAAAGAGAATGACCAGTTGGAGGTAATCAAGAATGGATGACATCGATCTGCTGAGAACACAAATCGATAGCGGCGAACAGTTCAAGACAGTACTTCAAGGCTATGATAAAAAACAGGTCACAGAGACCGTGGTCCGCCTGACCGTTGAGAACGAGGAACTGAAGAAAAATCTGGAGAAGGCTCGTTCCGAGAATGTGAATCTGAAGAAGCAGCTTCGTGACCTGCAGAGAGAAAGAGCTGACATGGCCGCCCAGATGTCCTCCGCCCCCACTGCTGCTCCCGCCGACGCACCCGAAGTGGATGTGGCTGCTCTGGAGGCTGAGATCGCTCAGCGCTATGAACAGAAGCTGGCAGAGTACGAGAAGAAGTTCGATGACATGGCTGCTCTGGTAAGAGATGCAGAAGAAGAAGTCAGAAAGGCCGAGGAAGCCGCTGCCGCTGCTAACCGCAATGCCTCCGCTTCCGATCAGGCCCGGGCCGCTGCTGAAGCTAAGGCCGCTTCTGAGGCTAAGGCTGCTGCCGACGCCAAAGCTTCTGCTGCCGAAGCAAAGGCATCTGCCGCTAATGCTTCCGCTGCTGCTCCTGCTGCAGATAATAAAGCCGCTGCCGATAAGGGCGCTCGCTTCGTCATTGAGGAGCTGAAGAGCCAGATCGCTAAGCTGAACGACGAAAAGCGCACCAAGACCCTGCGCATTGCCGAGCTGGAGGATCTGCTTCAGCAGGAAAAGAACGATGCCAAGGGCCGTGTGGCTATTCTCTCCTCTCTGAATGATAACATGGCTTCCATGCTTCAGGAGAGGCTGGATGAACTGAATGCCTTCGCAGAGGGCTGCAAGGAGCGACTGAACGCCTTCTCCGAGTATGCAGGAACCGCACAGACCAAGCTGAACGACTTTACCAACTATGCTGAAACTGCTCAGGCCAAGCTGGATGACTTTAATGCTTATGCAGGCAGTGCCCAGGCCAAGCTGGATGACTTTAACGCCTATGCCGGCAGCGCCCAGGCCAAGCTGAACGACTTTACCGAATATGCCGGAAATGCCCAGGATAAGTTCTCTGAGTTTACCGAGTATGCCGGAAACGCCCAGGATAAGCTCAGCGGCCTCAGCGAGATAGCCGATGAATGGAAAGACGTTCTGACTTCCACGGAGATGTAAGGATAG
>JABUST010000132.1 GCA_021442595.1 Lachnospiraceae bacterium
GTGGGAGCGCTGGAACAGCCTGCTCGATGACGGCAGCATCAGCGGTACGGGCATGAACAGCCTGAACCACTATGCCTACGGTTCCATCGCCGAGTGGATGTACAAGCATCTGGCAGGGCTGGAGAGCCTGACTCCGGGATTTACCAAGGTGAAGATGGAGCCGGTCATCATAAGTCGGCTGGGATACCTGAACTGTTCCTTCCGCAGCGCCGCAGGCCTGTGGAAGACTGCCTGGAAGGTGATGGACAAGGAGCACGTTTCCCTGGATGTGACGGTTCCCTTAAACTGCAGTGCAGAGCTGAAGCTGCCCCTGTGCGATGAGCCTGTGCAGGTCCTGACCTCCGGGTCCTATCATTTTGAATATGCTGTCAAGGAGCCCATCCGGGTGGAAGGAAAGTAATCCATGAAGAAAGAAACGGTATTTTATTGTCAGTTGGATTATGAGCATGTGCCCTATGTATCCCCCACCTCACCCCACGGAACCATTGCCAACTCCGGCTGCGGTCCCTGCTGCGCTGCCATGCTGGTGGAGAATCTGCTGGAGCAGCCCTGTACCCCGGAGGAAATGGCGGTGCTGGGCAAGGCCTGCGGAGCCCGGGAGGGATACGGCACGAATCTGTTCATCTTTTCCCCGGTGTTTGCCGAGAAGTTCGGGCTTAAGCTGACGGTGACGGAAAATGGGGACGAGGCTCTGGCCTTTCTGCAGCAGGGACGAGGCATGGTCATTGCCAACATTAACGGTTTTCCCCGGGAGGACGGGTACATTGCCTGCTTCTCCGACGGTGGGCATTATGTGCTGCTGATTGGAGCGTACACACCGGAGGATCCGGAGGAAGAGGCCACTGTGAAGGTGCTGGACCCCATGTATATCCCCGGCCGCTATGATGTCCCCGGCAGACAGGGCAAGGTCACCATGGATGGCAAGGTTGCCTGCACCTCCATGGAAGTCATCCGCAAGGACTGTCTGGACAGATCCTATTTCCTGTTTGAGAAGATCGAGGAATGAAATCAAGCCGGCCTGAAGGATGCATCTGTTTGAGTGACGATTCGACTGATGGATGGATCTGTCAGTATAATGATCTTGTTTGAAGGATGAGCATGTCTGAGCTATGTCTTTGACTGAAACTTAAGGAGAAGAACCATGAAGACCTATCTTGGAATCGAACTGGGTTCCACCCGCATCAAGGCCACTGCCATCAACGAAGGCTTTGAACCCGTCTCCTCCGGAGATTTCAGCTGGAAAAGCGAATTTAAGGATGGGGTCTGGACCTACTCCCTGGAGGAGGTTTGGAAAGGGCTGAAGGAGGCTCTGTCGGCGCCGGAGGGCCAAGAACAGGTCTGCGCTTTGGGCATCTCCGGCATGATGCATGGCTATCTGGCCTTTGACGAGAACTGGAACCTGCTGGTTCCCTTCCGTACCTGGCAGAACACCATGACCGCCGAGGCTGCGGACAGGCTCAGTGAGCTCTTTGATTTCAACATTCCCCAGAGGTGGAGCATCGCCCATCTTTATCAGGCCATTCTGATGCGGGAGGAGCACCTGCCCCGGCTGGCGCATATCACCACCCTTGCCGGCTATGTCCACTATATGCTGACGGGCGAAAATGTGCTGGGCATCTGCGAAGCCTCCGGCATGTTTCCTGTGGACCGGAATTCGAAGGATTATGACCGGACAATGCTGGAAAAGTTCGATGCGCTTCAGGTGCTCCCCCGACCCCTTCGCAGCTATCTTCCCGGGGTACTGACAGCAGGAGAGTGCGCCGGACACCTGACGGAGAAGGGGGCTGCACTTTTGGGAAATCATCTGCAGCCCGGCATTCCCCTGGCTCCTCCCGAGGGAGACGGGGGAACCGGCATGACTGCCACCAACGCAGTGCTGCCCCGAACCGGAAATGTTTCCGCCGGCACCAGCATCTTTGCCATGGTGATCT
>JABUST010000177.1 GCA_021442595.1 Lachnospiraceae bacterium
TTTTACCGGCCCCACAGGCACCAATGTCAATGACATTGCCATCGGGCTGTTGGAATAAATACCGTATTAAATTGATGATATACAATGAATCAGAGGAGGAGCTCAGCGGACTGACGGACACCTCGAGTTAAGGTGGAGAATGTGTGAGCCCGCGAAAAATATAAAGCAAAATACGTGAATTACAGGAAAAACGTATTGCCGAAAATTGGGTTAGTGTTATAGAATTTCAGACTAAAGTATAATTAATGAAACCCCTGTAAAACGCTTCAAAAGCGGCTTGCAAGGGTTTCATCTTTTGTTTGAGAATCGGATAGGGAATCACATGATTTCTCAAGCGGAAGCTTCCGAGTCCCAGGCTTTCACATGCTTTAGCTTGGAGAGCAGCATCAGTGCCACGACGATGAGAGAAAGCACATCGGCCACAGGCTGAGCCCAGATGATGCCGTCGGTTCCGAAGGCGGCATTCATGAGAAAAGCAGCGGGAATGAAGATGATGCCCTGACGGAAAACGGAGGCCAGCAGAGCGGGAATGGCGGCGCCTATGGCCTGAAGTGTGTTCTGGCAGATGGCAAAGGCTCCGATGAGCCAGCCGGTAACCATGAGAACACGGGTAAATTTAATGCCTGCATCGTAGGCATCGGGCTGAGACAGAAAGACTTTTACGATGGGGCCGGCAAAGGCAAAGCACAGAGCGGCCACAGCGAAGCAAACCGCCAGGGCAAAGCCAACGGAGAACCTGATGCTTCCCAAAAGACGCTCTTTGTTTTTGGCTCCGTAGCAATATCCGAACATGGGCTGAACACCGCTGCCGATACCGATGCCGAAGAGGGTCACCACCATGACTACTTTACTGGTGACTCCATAACCTGCCACATAGAGTTCCCCCACGTCACCATAAGCGGAGAGGAGAATATTCACGATGATGGAGGACAGGCTTACCAGCAGGTTGGCCAGGGAGGCGGAGATGCCTACGCTGAGAACTGCCCCCGGGATGCCATCCTTCATGCTGAAATCCCGGATGGAGATGGAGAGGGCGGATTTTCCCCGAAGGAAATAGAGCAGATAGTACAGGGCACCTACGGCATTTCCTATGACGGTGGCGATGGCCGCGCCCCGCACGCCCCAGTGCAGTCCCAGAATCATGATGGGGTCCAGAATCAGATTCACAAGGTTTCCGATGAGTGTCCCGGTCATGGCTTTCATGGCCTCTCCCTCGGTGCGGATGATGCTGGAGAAGCAGTTCGCCAGCATAGAAAATACGCCGCATCCCACGGTGATGGCGATGTATTCGGTGGTATAGGAGAGGGTGTGCTCCTTGGCGCCCAGCATGATGGCTACGTCTTCGGTGAAGATCCAAAGCAGCAGCATCAGCAGCAGACCCACGCCTACGCAGGACCACATGCAGAAGGAACAGATCCTCCGTGCCCGGTCCTTCTGACCGGCCCCCAGAGCCCGGGAGATGGCAGACGTACCGCCTACACCGAAGAGGGTTCCCAGAGACATGAAAATCATGAAAACCGGAGCGGCGAAGGAGACGGCGGCCACCTGATAGTCATTGTGAGTCAGACCCAGAAAGAGGGTGTCGGCAATGTTGTATACCATCACCATGACCATGGCGATCAGGGCAGGGACACTGTTTTTTATGACTACCTGAGGGATGGGATCGGAAGCAAAGGCTTCGATGGGATTTCTTTTTTCAGAACTGTGAGAGTGCATGGGTGGACTCCTCTGTGTGTTATTGTGTGAATATCTCCTGCTGGTGGAGATTTATGTTTGTAATATGAATATCTCCTGCTTGTGGAGAATCATGTTTGCAATGTGGTCATTTCCTGCTT
>JABUST010000007.1 GCA_021442595.1 Lachnospiraceae bacterium
GAAAAGGATATGAAACCAAGAAAGGCGATGCTATCTTGGAAAGGATATGAAACCAAGAAGAGCGGCGCCATCTTCTAAAGGTGTACAAAATCAATCCCGGTAAAGAATGTTCAGAAGGAATACAAGAATTAAGATAAATGCATATATCTCAGATGAGACACAAGAAACAATTCATCTGCAGACTTTTCAATAGGTAAATATAGAGCAAAACAACCCAAAATTTCAAAAGACATGCAAAATCAATCCAGGCACAGAATGTTCAGATGGAATTCCACGAATATTTCAACTATAGTATTTTCAAAAGCGATGTCAGATCCATAAGTATCAATGATCAATGCATTCAGCCCGATACAGTTCACTGAGAGACAGCAGTAAGGCCTCCAGAGCGGTGATCCAGCTGAAGGAATCGGCGTCTACATCCAACAGCATGCGGTCTGCATATTTTCGGTATTTTGTCCGGCTGGTGCCTACCATCCAAATTCGGGCTCCCTGCTCCTTTGCCTTTATAAATACATTTTTCATATCCAATGTTTCCGCAAATTCAATGGTGGATATGATGACGATGCTGTTTTCATTCAGTTCACTGACGGACTCCAGAATTTCGGGAAGCAGGATCCGGTAGGCAGTTTCTTTCCCATCCATGGCCAGATTCTGCTGCATCACGCCCACCATGCCCAGACGAAAAGGCATGTAAAAATGGACTTTATCTGCATTTTGCAGTTCTTTCACAAGAGTAAGCAGCAAATCGGGGGAGCAGTGGTCTTTATATATCCGGACACTCTTTTCCATTTGATCGACTATGGTTTGATTGATGCTTGAGCCGTCTGCGCAGGATGCCGGCGGGAGCATTCTGTTATAGTATCCATATTGAGACACAGCCGATTGAAGAGCAAACCGAAAATCAGAAAAGCTCTTATATCCCATCTTCTGAACCATTCGCCAGACGGTAGTGCGGGAGGAGGATGTCAATTCCGCAATGTCATATATGGTGACTTCCTCCATTCGTCCAAGGTTATCAAGAATGCCTTTGGCGACGCTGCGATAGGTACTGTCAACAGGCAGCGTGTTGTACAGCTCGGTCAGGTTTTGTAATACATTCATATCATGACCTCATTAGTGTTTTTATCGTGTTTATAGCCGCCAAACGCAGAAGCAGCTCAACAAAGGCAGCCAAACTCGGAAGCAGCCAATCCCGGAAACAGTCAATTTCGGAAACAGCCAAACTTGGAATCAGCCAAACTCGGAAGCAGCCGATCTCGGAAGCAGCCAAACTTGGAAACAGCCAAACTTGGAAGCAGCCAAACTTGGAATCAGCCAAACTTGGAAACAGACCAACTCACAAGCATCCCAACTCAGGGGCAGCTAAAACCGATAACCGCTCCGGCAATCCGGCGCCTTCACTCTCTCCATTCATTCCACAACTCCTGGCAGAGGTCGGCATTTGGAACAGTCTCGGTGCGCCAGAAGCCCCGGCGGGCAATGTACATGGAAGAGAAATACTCATCCAGCCCCAGAGAAGCCAGCTCAGGGCAATCCTGCCACTGAAGATACTTGCCCTCAGCGGTAACATCGTCATCATCGGGCAGGGTGCCATCGGGATAGCTGAGAGCGCCGGTTATGGCCTGGACAAGCGCCGGGTCATCCATGATGAACAGAAAACTGATGTTTTCGGATATGTCAGCGCATAGTCGGGCCTCGGAGGACATCCGGGTGTTGTAGCTGACCTGGTCAGTCTCGCCGGACATCTCGGGAAAGTAAAACTGGTCCAGGGTCACCTTGACCTTGCCGTCGCCGTTCATGTC
>JABUST010000088.1 GCA_021442595.1 Lachnospiraceae bacterium
TTTTGAAAGGAGCTATACGAAATGAACAAGAACATGAACCAGACGACTCTGCATCCGTACAGCAGAAGCGTTTCCATTATCGGCGTGGGATGCACACCCTTTATGTACACCGTCGATAAGGAGGAGACCAACGGTCTGACGGAAGGCGAGCTGTTTGGCTACGCAGCCCTGAAGGCTATGGAGGATGCCGGCGTGACTCCCAAGGATGTGGACTACTACTTCCACGGGGAGGCCAGCCCTCTGAACGGTTCCAACTACCTGACTCCCAACATCCAGATCGGCAACTGGTTTGGTATGAAGGGCAAGGGTTCCATGCATCATTCCGAAGCATGCTGTACCGGTTATCTGGCACTGGAAGCTGCCGTGAATGCCGTTGCCTCCGGAAAGTACAACTGCGTGCTCACCGGCGCTGTGGAGTTCGGTGACAGCGTTCCCGCTCCTTTCGGTCCCAACGATACCGTTGAGACCCCCAAGCATCCCTACAAGAGGGATAAGATGAGCATGGACCGGTTCCTGGCAACCACCATGTGGCTCTATGACAGGAACTATTCCAGAAGCCTTATGGCTCCCATGAACCTGATCTATGATGACGCCGCTGAGGACTATGTCCGCACCCGTGGAATCTCCGCTCAGGAAATGGATGACACCCTGAACTGGATGGCCATTAACAACCGCCGCAATGCAGCCAAGAACCCTCTGGCTCTGGAGCGGACGGAGTTTGCTGACATCGCCAGGGAGAAGGGCTTTGACAACGTTATGGACTACATGCGTTCTCCCTACAATCCTCAGCTGGGCGATTTGCTGCGCATGGAAGGTATGGAGCGCAAGTGTGACGGCGCTGCTGCCTGCATCGTCTGCGCCACGGAGATGATCCCCGAGATCTGCAAGAATCTGAAGCACAAGCCCATCGAGGTGCTGGGCATCGGTTCCGCAGCCTGCGAGTCCTCCAATCCCCACTTTGAGATCCGTGCCACTGAGGAAGCTGTCCGCCAGGTATATGAGGTTACCGGCGTGAAGCCCGAGGAGCTGGAGCTGTTCTATGCCAACGACTTCATCATCACCTCTCACCTGATTGCCGCAGAGATCGCCGGCTATCTTCCCTGGGGAGAGGGATGGAAGTACATCTGTGAAGGCCGTACCGCCTATGATGGAGACAAACCCATCAACACCAACGGCGGACGTACCTCCTTCGGACATGCCCATGCCGCCTCCGGTCTGGCAGACATTTACGAGTGCTGCATGCAGATGAGAGGCGAGTGCGGAGAGCGTCAGGTGAAGAAGCTGCCTAAGACCGCCATGCTCCGTGGATACGGCGGAGCCCAGAACGTGGCTGCCATTATTCTCAGAACTCAGGACTAAGAAAGGAGAACAGACATGGCCATCGTACTTGAGAAAGTCGTAGAAAAGTTCTATCAGAATCTGGAAGAAGGAAAGATCACCGGCCGTAAGTGCTGCAGCTGCGGCGCTGTGGAGTTTCCTCCTGTGTATGCCTGCAATGAGTGCGGCTGCTGGGATATGGAATGGGTAGAGATCGACGGAGAGGCCGAGATGCACTCCATCGTAATGCCCGCCGCTCTTTCCATGAAGCCTGAATATAAGGACCTCGGAAAGTTTGCATACGGCGAAGTGGTGCTGAAGGAAGGCTCCCGTCTGAACGCCGTAGTCCGGGGCATCAGCAAGAAGACCCGGAAGGAGCTTACCGGCCGTCTTCCCATCAAGGTGAAGGCAGGCATCTACCAGAGAGACGGCTACAAGACCGTTGTCTTCGATCTGGACGAGGAAGTCTGA
>JABUST010000076.1 GCA_021442595.1 Lachnospiraceae bacterium
GCCAGGCTGCTGAAATACGATAAAGAGGATGTAAAGAAATCATATATAAAGGAGAAGGGAAAAGAGGAGTCCTATGCGGAGGAGATCCGCCTGCTGTATGTGGCCATGACCAGAGCCAAGGAACAGCTGTTCCTGCTGGGAGGACGGGACGCCATCAAAGAGAAAAAGAATAAAGTCGATCCGGCCGCCATGTTTGATGAAGATGGCAGGATGAAGAAGCAGTCCATTCTGGAAAAGAAAACCTATCTGGAATGGGTCGAAGCCATTGTCTCCTATCACAAGCCCGCATCGATCTCCATGGAGGTGGAGGCTGCTCAGATGCCGGATGTGCCGGAAATAGAGATCATCCCGGAGGAGAAGACAGTTGGAGATGATGCCGGGCATGAGGGGCGGATTACCGATAAAATGAAGGAGAAAGTCTTCTGGTCCTACCCCGGTGACTGGAAGGCCAGGATCCCCAAAGTCATCTCCGTTTCTGCAGTTAAGCACGGCCGCATGGAACAGGCTGCAGAAGAGCTGGCTGAAGAAGAGGGAGGAGGGCTGGCCGTTTCCTTTGACCCCGTGTTCAGATCCGATAAGGAGAGGGGGGCCTCGGAGGGAGCCCTGCGAGGGACTGCCTACCATGAGATCATGGCCAGATGCGATATGAAGGACATGTCTACCCCCGAGGGCCGGGAGAGGCAGCTGGAGAATATCCTGAAGAATGGATATCTGACGGAGAAGGAGCTGAAGCTGGTGCCCGGTGAGTGGATCACTCTTTTTGGAGAGAGCAAACTTTGCCAAAGGATCTGCCGATCTCCTCTGGTGGTGCGGGAGAAAGACTTCGTGGTCAGCATGACCCTGGAGGAGCTGGACCGGCTGAAGGCAGGCATGAACTACGGAAGCGACAGCGGTGAGTCTGTGATTCTGCAGGGAATCATCGACATCTTCTTCTACGAAGGGGAAGATATCGTGCTGGTGGACTACAAGACCGATTATGACCTGGATGAGAAAACGGTGGAAGGATACAAGGTGCAGCTGGAAATCTACAGCAAGGCCCTGGAGGCTGCCACCGGCAGGAAGGTCAAAGAAAAACTCCTATATGCAGTAAGAACAGGAAAGGAGATCCCTTGCTGAGCAAAGAACAGCTGGAGGCCGTTTCCCACGGAAAGGGACCTATGATGGTCATTGCCGGACCCGGTTCCGGCAAGACCAGAGTCCTGACCGAGCGGGTCAAGCGGCTGCTGGACCTGACGGCGCCGGAGAGGATCTGTGTCATCACCTTCGCCAGAAAAGCAGCGGATGAGATGAAATCCCGCTTCGGGGACATGACAGACAGGGAGACGGCGCAGAGGGTATGCTTCGGTACCTTTCACTCCGTCTTTCTCCACTGGCTGAAGGAGTGGGGGCTGATATCTCACGGCACCAAGGTGATAGACCGGGAAGAACAGGATGCCTGGACAGAAGCATGGGAACGCCTTCATAAGGAAGGGGTTCCTGCAGCAGATAGGGAAGCCCATACAGAGGGACCTCGGGAAGAGGTCCCTCTTTTATGTCAAGGGGACGAAGCTGCCTGGAATATTTACATGGCCGATGCCCGCTCCCGGGACTATCTGCAATATAAAAGAGAACAGAAGGCTCTGGACTTTGAGGACATCCTGGCCATGATGGATACGGCCATTTCCTTCTTCGGGGCCTATGACAGCTACGATTTCTTTCTGGTGGATGAATTTCAGGACATCGACCCCAGGCAGTACCGGA
>JABUST010000197.1 GCA_021442595.1 Lachnospiraceae bacterium
AAAGAATTCTCCATTATCTTGGTAATCTTAATTTTGTGGAGAAGAGAGAGGACCAGTCTTCTCCATAAATTTTGAGTAGATCAGTTTATGGAGAAAAATGTCGTAAAGAATTCTCCATTAACAAAGCAATCGTCAATTTATGGAGAAAAGAGAGGGTGAGCCTTCTCCACAATTTTTATATTTCTTCATTTCAAGAGAAAAGTTAAAGACCTTCGAAGCATAAACTTCGAAGGTCTTATTCATGATCAAAACAATCGGGCCATTGGTCTGACTAAAATAGAACTAAAGATGTTGGAACAACCGAGGTCATGTAATAAGAAGCATCATCTAACTTACAGTTCTGTACGAAAGGCACTCAGAGGAATCAAACCTCAGATTATCACATGTTTTTCTGTACGAAAGGCACTCAGAGGAATCAAACCTCAGATTATCACATGTTGTTCCGTACGAAAGGCACTTAGAGGAATCAAACCCCAGATTATCACATGTTATTCCGTGCGAAAGGCATATAATGGAATTTAATCTCGGCCTTTTACAATCATTTCCAGTCGAAAGGCAATCAAGGGATTCTTCCTTAGCCTATTCCTCTATAGCCTATTCCTCTATAACCTATTCTTCCCCAGTCTTTTATCTGTTATTCCAGGCGGAGGGCATCCAGGGGTATTTCTCCTCATTTGCCTTTCCGTAAGCTTCCAGGTTTCTCAGTTGTTCCACTACATGAGGCATGTCCATGCGGTCCACCATGGCGCAGATGACCTCCTCACCGGTCTCGGCCTTGGCATCACGGGTGGCGATGTCGGGGATGTCGGGTGTGGCCATGTGGTCGGAATTCTCGCCGAAGCAGTAGCCCACAGCAGCGCTTTGGTATCCCAGACCGAAGAGGTCGCTGAAGGGAGCACAGCTCTGAGGCTTGAAATCAGCATAGCCGGTAACCAGAGGAATGTCATCCAGACGGTTCATGATTTTATAGGCGCCCACGGTGACATCGTGGAACATCATAAAGTCCGTGAAAATATCCCGGCACTTGTTCATCTGCATCATCAGATCCATGTAGAGAATGGGAATACCGGTCTCATCGTAGAAATCACGGATCATGGGGCAGATGGTCATGTGGGCGGGGCCGTGGAAGCTCAGATAGACCTGGCGTTTGAAGCCCAGGCGCAGCAGGCTGCGGGCAATGGCTCCCAGATAGTCGATGCCCTGGCGGACAGATACCTGAACAGTGCCGCGGCCGGAAGCGGTGGCACCGGCATAAAAGTAGGGCAGTCCCGTAAGGACCAAGCCATCGCAGGCTTCAGCCATCTTCAGGGCGTATGCTTCGCTGATGACTGTCTCGCAGTCCAGGGGGAAGCCGCCGTGCATTTCCGTGGTGCCCACGGGGACAATGATGATATCGTTGCGCTGGAGATATTCCTGCACCTCAGAATTCAGGCACTTGCCAAGAATACGGGTACGCATTTCCATATCCATTCTCCTTTCTAAATTAAGAGGGGCGTTGAGGCATAGCCACATCGCCCCTGGTAGGTCTTAGGTTTCGCTGAAGTAAATCTTTTGATTGAAGTCAGTTAAGTCCTTAAGCTGCATTCATTTGATTTCATTCCTTTGAGTGAAGTCTTCAAGCTGCATTCGTTTGATTGCATTCTTTTGAGTGCAGTCTTCAAGCTACATTCGTTTGATTGCATTCTTTTGAGTGCAGTCCACAAGCTACATTCATTTGATTTCATT
>JABUST010000122.1 GCA_021442595.1 Lachnospiraceae bacterium
ACCATACATCTGTGTCCAGTTTCTACCCCTTCTGTGTCCAGTTTTAGTTTACCACTTCAGTATGTTTCCAAGTGTAACTTATAGAACATTTGTCTTCAAATCTTCAGCATAATACAAAAGGGAGGGGCTGTTCGAAACTCGAACAGCCCCTGTTTCTTTAGAGTGATTTGAAATATAAGGTGAGAAAAACTCCGGCAACTAAAATGAACCCTATGCCTATGAGGAGAATTTCAAAACGTGCCTTTTTGCGTTTGGCTCGCTTTTCCTCTTTATATTCATAAAAAGGTATTGCATTTTTCTCTCTGCGAAAGACAGTGAAGGCCGCCAGATTAGCAAAGCCATAGCTCAACAAATCAAAGAAGCCTGTTGTGGAGACCCAAACCAGGGATCCTACACCCGCAAACATCACGCCGGTGACGAAGAAACCGTCGCTCAGAGCAAAGCTGTTTTGTATGATATCTCCCTGAAAACTGAAGCCTCTCATCCAGCTGACCAATGCCGTCAATGCAAGACCTGATGGAATCAGTATCAGGTAGGGAGTCCATTTTTTGAGAGGAGATTCCTCCGGAAGATTCATATTATCCGGACTCATTCCAGACCAAGCTCTTTTCTGTATTGATGATATTCCTTCTCAGAGCACTTTACAAAATGACCGGGGCAGACTTCACGCATTTCGGGAACTTCGTCGCCATAATCGTGATCCGTGACGGGGTCGTACTTGATACGTACTCTGTTCTTCTCTTTACGTGGATCAGGAAGAGGAATGGCGGAAAGCAGGGAGCGGGTATAGGGATGCAACGGATGTGCAAACAACTCCTCGGATGTGGCCAGCTCCACCATGTTGCCAAAGTACATGACTCCGATACGGTCGGAGAAATACTTGACCACGGAAAGATCGTGAGCAATGAACATGATGGTCAGTCCCAGACGGTCACGAAGATCGTTCAGAAGGTTGATGACCTGAGCCTGAATGGAAACATCCAGAGCGGACACAGGCTCGTCGGCGATGATCATCTCCGGCTGCATGACAACGCTGCGGGCGATACCGATACGCTGCTTCTGTCCTCCGGAAAACTCATGGGGATAGCGTCCTGCATGCTCACGGGTAAGTCCCACCAGATCAAGAATCTCATAGACCTTCTCATCAATATAGTTCTGATCCTTGATTCCATTGATGATAAGGCCCTCGGCGATGATCTCCCGAACTGTCATACGGGGATTCAGAGATGCCACGGGATCCTGGAAGATCATCTGGATCTGGGTGATCAGGCGGGTGTTCTTGGCGATGCGCAGGGCATCCTTATGCTTCTTTTCATCTTCTGATGTCAGATTTCCTGCAGCCTTCTTAGCCTCAAATGCCTCGTTTTCTTCTTTTACCAGCTTGTCGGCATAGTCCTTGTCGGACTTTTTGTGATCATGCTTTGCAGCCTGGATGGCAGCTCTGTTCTCCTCGATAAGCTGATTCAGCTCAGCCTTGCGGGCCTCATCGGGGTTGGAGCGCAGTTCCTTCTTTGCTTCTTTGATGGCCTTCACATAGCTGCCGGTTCCGGCACAGATGCGCTGTCCTTTGAAGTAGATTGAGCCGGAGGTAATGTCGTAGATACGGATGATGGAACGGCCGGTGGTGGTCTTTCCGCATCCGGATTCACCTACCAGGCCGAAGACCTCGCCCTTATAGACATCAAAGGA
>JABUST010000021.1 GCA_021442595.1 Lachnospiraceae bacterium
GGATACTATAATCCATATAATATTATACTGATTTCGCAACCGTAATCAATGCTTCTTGCGATATTTGCAAAAATCATTGGCCCTGTAATTGCAGAGAAAAGACGTCACTTGTAATTCGTGGACACCACAAAGCCCGTCCACTTGACAGGCTTATTTTATATTTTGACCCGAAGCGTATGAGAAATGCTCATTAACACGCTGCAGTTTTTATTGTTGATCGTAGACGATCAGCAGCTCCCCCTTCTCCAGGGAAACCGAGCACTCCCTGCCGGTGAACTCATTGCTCACACCAAGCGGAAACTGTCTGGTCAAAGTGCCCTTCTCCATCTCATAGGAAAGCCCCCGGATGGTCACACCCTCCGACACCTCGCTGAGAGAGAACACAGAGATCCTGCCCTGATACCCCTCCGGGAAAGAGAAGCTCCTCCCGCCGGTCAGCACCTTGGCAAAATCCGTATCCCCCACCAAAAGAACCGCATAGCCCTGCTCCTCAAAGCCGGAAGCCGTCTGAATCATGGCAATGGTGTGCTCCAGCCGACCTCCCATAGCGCCGTAGATCACAAACTCTTTGTAACCTCTCTCGGCCCCAATGGCCATAGCATGAGCCGTGTCAGTATCGTCCTTGCGGACATTCAGCTTCACCTTATCGGGGAAATCCGGCTCGTAGCCGGTGGAATCAAAATCCCCCACCAGAAGATCCGGCTCGATGCCCACAGCACGGGCCTGTTCCAGACCCTTGTCCGCAGCAATGACAAGATCCCCGGGCTCCGGCTTCAGCAGGAAATTCTTCACGGGAAGAGCCCCGAACACAAAACAATACGGACGCATATCTGCTTTGACGTTCTGCTTCAGCAGCTTACTTGCAGTACTCAATGGCAGTCAGCGCAGCCACCTTGGCGTTGTTGAACACCAGCTGGATGTTGGAAGCCAGAGAATCGCCGCCCGTCAGTTCAGCCACCTTGGCCAGCAGGAAGGGGGTGGTCTCCTTGCCCTTGATACCCCTCTCCTCGCACTGGCGAATGGCCTCAGCGATAGCTGCATTGATGGTATCGGGATCCATGGAATACTCAGCGGGGATGGGATTGGTGACCAGCATGCCGCCCTTCAGCCCCAGCTCCTGCTGTGCCTTGAAGATGCTTGCCAGCTCAGCGGGAGTGTCCACGCGGTAATCCACCTTGAAGCCGCTCTTCTGGGTGTAGAAGGCGGGCATGTCCTCGGTGCCGAAGCCCATGACGGGAACGCCGTGGGTCTCCAGGTATTCCAGAGTCAGGCCGATATCCAGGATGGACTTGCATCCGGCGCAGACCACCATAACGGGGGTGTTGGCCAGCTCTTCCAGGTCAGCGGAAATATCCATGGTGGTCTCTGCGCCCCGGTGAACGCCGCCGATACCGCCGGTGGCAAAGATCTTGATGCCTGCCATATGGGCGATCATCATGGTTGTGGTAACGGTGGTGGCGCCGTCCTCACCCTTAGCGCACAGGGCAGCCACATCACGGCGGGAAGCCTTGATAATGGCCTGTCCCTTCTTGCCGAAATACTCGATTTCCTCGGGAGTCAGTCCTGCCTTCAACCGTCCGCCGATGATGGCGATGGTGGCGGGGACAGCGCCGGCGTCACGGATTACCTTTTCCACCTGCAGAGCGGTTTCCACGTTCTGAGGATAGGGCATGCCGTGGGA
>JABUST010000134.1 GCA_021442595.1 Lachnospiraceae bacterium
GTGTATAGTATCTTATCCACGTCCCGGGCATAAAAGAACAGCTCTCCGGCCCAGGTGAGATTGATAAAATTCATATCCAGATAGACTTCGCCGTTATAGAGAACGCCCTTGGCTGCGTATTCGCCATTATAGATGACCCAGTATTCATCTTCATTTTCCAGGGAGGGAATCACGTCCTCCGCATCCACCTGATGCATTCCGTAGAAGTGATCGTAGACCTCCAGACTGATAAAGATGACGATGGCCATCAAAAGGAAAAACAGGAGCATTGCCGGCAGCAGCAGTCGTTTTCGAATGGATCGCATGTGGGTTCCTCTTCTTGTTTTGTATATGTGTGTCCGGAACTTGCCGGACATCCCGCTTTTCTGCATGATAAGAAAACAGGAAACGGGACTCGGAAAATCTTTATGTGCAGAGACCGCCCATTTTCTTTGTATCCTGCTATTATACATTCCGGAGCACTTTATTTCAAGAAAACAGCTCCGGATGGAGGGGAAAACCGGAGGTTTTCACGAATATCTTCACCTAACATTCATAAACAGGAAATCTCTTATTTAAAGCCTTTTAAAAAGATGGTAGAATAAGCATTGGTACAGAAGAAGGAAAGGAGGAGGCAGCATGTTCGATATAAAGGCGGAGCTGAAAAAGATCCCCCATCACAGCGGTGTCTACATCATGCACGAGGGAGACCTGATACTGTATGTGGGAAAAGCCGTGGATCTGCACAACCGGGTCCGTCAGTATTTTCAAAGTCCCAAGGGAAAATCAGAGACCATCCGCCGCATGGTGAGCCGGGTGGAATACTTTGAATATATTCTTACGGATTCCGAGATGGAAGCTCTCATCCTGGAAAACAATCTCATCAAGAAACATCGTCCCCCCTACAATACTCTTCTGAAGGATGACAAGCAATATCCTTACATCAAGGTGACCCAGCAGGAAGCCTTTCCCCGGGTCCTCCGCACCCGGAAGGTGCTGCGGGACGGGGCAAGGTACTTCGGTCCTTTCACCAGCGGTCAGGCAGTCAGGGACACTCTGGAGCTTATAGAAAAGCTTTGGCCCCTGAAGACCTGTCAGCGGGTACTGCCCCGGGATATAGGTAAGGAGCGGCCCTGCCTGAACTATCATATCGGCAAGTGCTGCGGCCCCTGCACCGGCAAAGCAGATGCAGCGGCTTACGGGGAGATGGTGCAGCAGATCATTGCCCTTCTTCAGGGAAAACATGAGGACGTCATCCGTGACCTTAAGGGAAAAATGCTGGAGGCCTCGGAGCAGCTGAATTTCGAGCAGGCCGCTGTATACAGAGACAGGATCAGGAGCATTGAATTTATTGCCCAGAATCAGAAAATAGAAAACGCCGGCTCTGAGGACGACCAGGATGTGATCGCCCTGTCCAGAGAGGAAGAACTTGCTCTGGTACAGGTATTCTTCATCCGCAGCGGAAAGCTCATGGGTCGGGAGCATTTCATGATGGAAGCCTGCGAATCACCGGAGGACGGGCAGATCATCGGATCCTTCATTCAACAGTTTT
>JABUST010000108.1 GCA_021442595.1 Lachnospiraceae bacterium
GAAGACTTCTCACTGCCTATGTAACTCAGAGCGCTGAAATCTCTCGCCGCCTCCTTGGGTCGGCGTCTGGCAGACTTCTCACTGCCTATGTAACTCAGAGCGCTGCAATCTCTCGCTGACTTCTTAGGTCGGCGTCTGGCAGACTTCTCACTGCCTATGTAACTCAGAGCGCTGAAATCTCTCGCTGACTCCGCAGACGGGAGACTTCTTCGTCTTTATTCCCCGATCCTCCTGCTGGTCTGGCGGAACTGCCGCGGGGAGATGCCGTACTCCTGTTTGAAGGCCCGGTAGAAGGAGGAATAATCCGAAAAGCCCACCTGCTCGTTGATCTGCTCCAGGGGGATGCCCTCCAGGATCAGGTTCTTGGCAGCAATGAGCCTGCGCTGTGTGACGCAGCGATAGAAGCTCACCCCCATCTTCTGGCGAAAGGTCTGGGAAATGGTACTCTCGCTGACATAAAAATCCCGGGCCACATCCTTCAGGGTCAGCTTGTCGGATAAATGCTTCTCAACATACTCCATGACCTGATCCAGCAGCTCCGGTTTTTCTGCCCGCATAGGCTTCATATCCCCCGAAGCCAGCGCCCGGGAAAGCTGGGCCACCAATGTCAGAGCGTTGCCGATGACAACAGATCGCCAATAGGGTCTGCGTCTCTCACTCTCCTCCACTCCCACCTGAAACAGTTCTGCCAGAAACTCCCAGGAGGTTCCGGCCGTACGCAGCAGGGCAGCCCTTTCCGGAAGCCCCGTCTCGCCCTCCGGGCAAGCCTTCTTCACGTTTTCTAAGAACTCCGGACTCATCCAGATCACATCCCGCTGGTAGGACTCTTCCATTTTTTCCGGCAGAATGGGCCGGTGGCTGACACCGGGAGCCATGATGACGATGTCCCCTTTCTGAAGAAGATACCTGTCGGTTCCCACCAAATACTCCACGCCGCAGGTGTTCCGGCAGCATAAGATTTCATAGAAGCTGTGAGAGTGAAGATTCACCAGGCCGCCGGATGCAGTGGAATCCCTGTGCACATCCACATATCGGTCTGACATCTCCATCTCCTGATATAGAGAAGCCGGGTCAATGCCCTGCTCCTTCATACAAATGAACCATTGATCCGGGGATGTCGGCATTTTACCTGGCTCTATCTTCAGCATATTGCGGATTTCGTTAATTTTCACAGCAACCACCTGTTATTCTTGTAAATTTTAGTCAGATTCTATCATTCTTTTGCCGGATACGCAATCTTCTTTGATGATATTGCAATTTACCTTGCATTCACAGTTTGGTAACATATGAAGCATCATTACATTGCTATGTTTGTATCTATGAAGTCCTGCATCAGCGCCTCACCTTCCTCATCGGAGGTTATACAGTGCTCACAGCGCTTATCCTCTCCCTGAGGTCACGCAGTGCTTAATGCACAGTGCTCACAGCACAGTGCTCACAGCACAGTGCTCACAGCACAGTGCTCACAGCACTTATCCTCTCCCGAGGTCACGCAGTGCTCAAAGCACAGTG
>JABUST010000042.1 GCA_021442595.1 Lachnospiraceae bacterium
GGCGTGAACGTGCTGCCCTGGATGCTCTGCGGCACCAACGAGATCGGTATGGCCACCGCTGATAAAATGAAGACCGCCCGTGTGGTCATCTGGGCTCAGCACGGCATTTACGGCGCCGGAAAAGATCTGGATGAGGCCTTTGGTCTCATCGAGACCGTGGAGAAGGGGGCCGAGATCTACATGAAGATCGCCCACCTGCCTCTGGTGAATACCATCACCGACGACCAGATGCATCAGCTGGAGAAGCGCTTTGGCATCAAGGCTCGCGAGGGCTATCTGGATTGAGCAGCGGGAAGAACGGTTATGCCGTCGTCATCGGCGGTGTGAATGTGGATATCGGAGGGCGCTCCGACGCTCCCATGGTGGCCCGGGACTCCAATCCCGGCGTGGTCACCATGTCCCTGGGAGGGGTGGGCCGTAACATTGCCCATAACATGAGCCTGCTGGGAGTTAAGGTGAGGATGCTCACCGCTTTGGGGGACGACCACTACGCCCGGATCATCACCTCTTCCTGTGAGCAGCTGGGCATCGACCTGACAGATGCCATGGTCATTCCCGGAGCCAGAACCTCCACCTACCTGTACCTGGACGATGCAGACGGAGACATGGCCCTGGCGGTATCCGACATGCAGATTTACGATCATGTGACGCCCGAATACCTGGAGTCAAAGATGGAGATCATCAACGGCGCAGCGGTGGTGGTGGCCGATACCAACATTCCGCAGGAAACGCTGGAATATCTGGCCCTGTACTGCACAGCTCCCCTGTTTATCGACCCCGTGTCTACTATCAAGGCTGCAAGGATCAAGAATATTCTTTCAAAGATCCACACGCTGAAGCCCAACAAGCTGGAGGCGGAGCTGCTCACAGGCATTAGGATCCGGGACGCAGCTTCTCTGCAGGAGGCCGTTCAGGCACTGCTGAAGGCCGGCGTGCAGCGGGTTTTCCTGTCCATGGGCAGCGAAGGTGTCCTCGCAGCGGATAAAGACCAGATGCTGCTGATGCCCTGCTGTCCTGCAGTTATGGCCAATGCCACCGGAGCAGGAGATGCCTTTACGGGAGCCTTGGCATGGAGCTTTCTGGAAGACAGGAATCTTGAAGAGTCCGCTGCTTATTCCTCTGCCGCCGCTGCCATGGCAGTGAGCAGCCCCCTGACTATTAATGAGGAGATTAGTCCGGAGGCTCTGAAGAGGATCCTGGAGGGCTGAAAATAAAACAAGAGCTCGTGAACCCGTCCATATACTGTGAACGGGAATAAAGCTCCGGTGTCAACTATATAAATATGAACAGAACCTGCGCGCCCTCTGTTCTGAAAAAACTATAACAACATTTTTATTCTGAAAGGAATTTAGCTATGAACAAGTATCTTGATGTGAATCCCGAGGTGGCCGCTGCTTTGGCAGCCGGCAAGCCTGTCGTTGCTCTGGAGTCTACCATCATCTCCCACGGCATGCCCTATCCTCAGAACG
>JABUST010000022.1 GCA_021442595.1 Lachnospiraceae bacterium
AGCTGAGTCACCTGTCCGTTGGCAGTGCGTATCTGCTCTTCGAGGCTGTCGTGCCGCGCTTGGGCTTCTGCGAGCTGCTTCTGAAGGTGGGCGAGTTTGCCTTTCCTGCAGAAAAGATCCCGGAGATCGAGATCCACGGAAGACACGAGCTGGTGTTTTCCTGTGATAACCGGTACTATGAGCTCCATGTGGAGGCCCCGGCTTCTGCCTGCTGTTTCCTCTGGTTTATTCACGCAGCCAACGCAAAATCATAAATCCATATTTAAGGAGTATTGAATCATGGACTATTCGGCTTTAAACACATCCCTGTGGGAGCCCATCATTGAATTCGGCATCATTGCCCTGCTGATCCTTTTGGCCAATCTGCTGCGCAGGAAGATTCCTTTTATCCGCAAGTCTCTGATGCCCACAGCGGTTCTGGCAGGCTTCCTGATGCTGATCCTCATGAGTACCGGTCTGCTGAATATTAACGTGTATTTTCTTGAGAATCTGACCTATCATGCCATCTGTATCGGTTTTATCGCACTGACTCTGCGTATTCCTGAGGAGAGCTCCAAAAGCGGCGGCCTCATCGGTTCCAAGAGCGGCGCTCTCATCGTCAGTACTTATCTGGTCCAGGCCATCGTGGGCCTGGTGATCTCTCTGGCTCTGGCCTATACCGTCTATCCGGATCTGTTTAAGGCATCCGGCATCCTTCTTCCCATGGGATACGGTCAGGGTCCCGGACAGGCCAACAATGTGGGCTCCACCTATGAGGCTCTGGGCATGGCAGGAGGAAGAAGCTTCGGCCTTTCTCTGGCTGCCGCCGGCTATCTCTGCGCCTGTGTGGTAGGTGTGATCTATATGAATGTTTACAGCCGGAAGGGGCTTATCAAGCGCTATGATGTAAAGGATGAACTGGCCGGTTCCGTGACCATTGACACCTTTCAGAGCAAGGATGAGGTTCCCATCTCTGAATCCATTGACCGCCTGAGTATTCAGGTGGCGCTCATTGCCGCTGTCTATCTGCTGACTTATCTGCTGACCTGGGGCCTGACCGAGCTTCTGGCTCTGATCTCTCCCGGCCTGGCTGCCACCGTCAGCACCCTGCTGTGGGGCTTCAACTTCATCATCGGTTCCCTGGTGGCCGGCATCGTCCGGGGCTGCTTCCGGAAGTTTAAGAAGCTGAATCTGATGACCAGACAGTATCAGAACAATTATCTTCTCAGCCGTCTCTCCGGCCTTGCCTTCGATTTTATGATCGTGGCCGGCATCGCCAGCATCAACATCAGCGATCTGGCCAACAACTGGGTTCCCTTCCTGCTGATGGCTGTGGCCGGCGGGGTGGTGACCTTCATCTATCTGAAGTTTCTGTGCCGCAAGGTATATCCCGATTATCCCTACGAAGGCTTCTTCTCCATGTACGGCATGCTGACGGGCACCATTTCCTCCGGCGTGCTCCTGCTGCGAGAGATTGACC
>JABUST010000131.1 GCA_021442595.1 Lachnospiraceae bacterium
GCAACCACGGTTTTGTGGAGAAGAATTATCGACACTTTTCTCCATTATTTGCGCAACCACGGTTTTGTGGAGAAGAATTATCGACACTTTTCTCCATTATTTGAGCAACCATGAATTTGTGGAGAAGAATTATCGACACTTTTCTCCATTATCTGAGCAACCACGGATTTGTGGAGAAGAGATGCTTCCACTTTTCTCCATAAAAACAAGCTCCATAAAAATGTGGAGAAAATACACGCATCATGGGCGCATATTTTCTCCACAATAGAAAGGTTATTGAAAATATGGAGAACAACAGAAGAAAGTCTTCTCCATGAATTGATGAAATCCGAGTTTATGAAGCCAAAGACCCCGGAACAGGTGACTTCATTCATTCCAGGGTCTTGCATATTTACTTCTCACTCCAGCCCCAGCAGCTGCTTTTTCTTGGCTTCGAATTCGTCCCGGGTTATGATGCCCGCGTCGGCCAGTTCTTTGTATTCTTTAATCAGACGGACTCGGTCGTGCTCGTTTTCGGGAATTTCCTGACTCTGAGGAACTGTAATCCCGGCAGTACCGGTGGTCGGGATTGTGCCAAGGGATGCGGAGGCAGCCGCCAAAGCAGATTTTGCTTCTGCTTCATTTTGTGATTTGTCCCGGCCGCAGGCGCAGGTGCTGAAATAGCGCTTGTTGATCCGGCCGCATTTGGCGCATCTCCAATCGCCGTCTGCCAGGGTCTTGGATCCATAGTGTAAACGGCTCTCCTGCCAGGTCATGTCAGCCTCCGGGTACATGGGCTTTGAATAGGGGTAGACCTCGTAACTGTTCTCCCGCTTCGTCATGGCCACCAGGAAGGGAATGATACCGAAGAAGAAGCCCCACCAGAACCAGTTTTCATCGTACCCTTTGTTCTCAATGACTTTATTCGTGGCGAAGCCCCAGACGATTCCCCAGATTATGGGGACGATTATTACGAAAAGGTTCATGTTGTCCTCCTTCAGGAAATTGAGCTAAAAACTACTATAAAAGCGCCGTTCAGATATTTCCGCATTGCACTGTCAGCCCATGTGACTGCCGTATATGCATCATGGAATGGCCTCTGTTCAATGATATATTCCGTAATCAGCAGTGTCAGCTCCTCCATGGTTTTTGTGCAAATATATACCGGATTCTGAGTTCTTTGGCTCTGATTCTTTCTTTGAGTATAGCATATTGGAAGAGACCTTTGAAAGGCTGACCATAGAAAATTAAACAGCTTTTTGGGGTGTTTTTCCTGGGATTGCATTGCTTTAGGGCTGATTATCTTGCTGAGGGCTGAATGTCTTGCTGAGGGCTGATTATCTTGCTGAGAGCTGAGTGTCTTGCTGAGGGCTGATTATCTTTCTGAGGGCTGAAGGTCTTGCTGAGAGCTGAGTGTCTTGCTGAGGGCTGAAGGTCTTGCTGAGGGCTGAAGGTCTTGCTGAGGGCTGAAGGT
>JABUST010000168.1 GCA_021442595.1 Lachnospiraceae bacterium
TCAATTCATTGTGGCTCCGGGGGATATAGTCTCTGTGATTGAAGTGAATCCCCGGGCTTCCCGCTCGGTTCCCTTCTTATCTAAGTCTACGGGAAAGAACCTGGTCAGTATTGCCACCAGGGTTATGCTGGGCATGAGCCTGAAGGATCAGGGCATCACGGACATGACTCCGGTCCCGGCCATGCGCTGGTATGTGAAGGCCCCTGCTTTCTCCTTCGCCAAGCTGACAGGCATGGATGCCTATCTGTCTCCGGAGATGAAGTCCACCGGAGAAGCCATCGGCTACGACCGGCAGCTGAACCGGGCGCTGTATAAAGCCCTGCAGGCTTCCGGCATTAAGATGAAGGATTACGGCACCGTGGTGGTGACGCTGGCAGATGAGGACAAGGAGGAGGCTCTGCCTTTGGTGCGCCGCTTCTACCATCTGGGCTTTAACATCGAAGCCACGGTGGGCACCGCTGCCTTCCTGAAGGCTCACGGCATCCGCACCCGGGTCAGGGGGAAGCTGTCGGACGGTTCCGAGGAGATCCTCCAGTCCATCCAGGCA
Source organism: Lachnospiraceae bacterium (assembly GCA_021442595.1). Classification (GTDB taxonomy): domain Bacteria; phylum Bacillota; class Clostridia; order Lachnospirales; family Bianqueaceae; genus RUG760. The sequence goes on from JABUST010000168.1 coordinate 548, forward strand.
GGCTATGTGACCTACATTCTCAACACCCGCGCCATTACCTCCGGCGTCCATTATGACGATGGCATCGCCATTCGCCGCTGCGCCGTGCAGAACGGCGTCACCATGTTCACCTCTCTGGATACCGCCAGGATCCTTCTGGATGCTCTTGAAGAGGTGATTCCCGAGATCAGTACCATTGACGAATCCGCCCTTTGATTCGTATAATGGTGTGTCCTATTACCTTGCAGAAGAACACCCGCCTGAAACGGCGGGACTGCTTGATGACAAAGATCCGTCTGCATATGGGCTGTTGACCCCTGCAGATAGGTAGAATCAACGAAACAACAGAAAGCTCGAATTAAGACTATGAAACCAAATCGAAACTACGCCTCTTTGAAGGAGAGCTATCTCTTTTCTGAAATTGCCAGAAAGGTGGCCGCCTATCAGGCTGAGCACCCGGAGAAAAAAGTGATCCGTATGGGCATCGGCGATGTGACCCTGCCTCTGTGCTCTGCGGCTGTGGAGGCCATGAAGGCTGCTGCCGAGGAGATGGCCCACCCGGAGACCTTCCGGGGCTACGGTCCCGAACAGGGATATGATTTTCTTAAGGACAGCCTGCGGGCCTACTACCTGGAGAAGGGTGTGACCCTGGCTCCCGATGAGATCTTTGTCTCCGATGGAGCCAAGAGCGATCTGGGCAATATTCTGGATCTGTTTGATACGGATAATCTGGTGCTGATCCCGGATCCTGTGTACCCTGTGTATGTGGATACCAACCTCATGTCCGGAAGAAAGGTCCTGTTCGCTGCAGCGGATGAGAGCAACAACTTCCTCCCCATGCCGGATGCCTCCGTGCCTGCGGACATCATTTACCTCTGCTCCCCCAACAATCCCACCGGCGCAGCCTAT
>JABUST010000175.1 GCA_021442595.1 Lachnospiraceae bacterium
AATAAGTAAGGAGAACCCATTATGGCTAAAAAAGGTCTGATCGGTGTTCAGATGAGCACCATTGCTCCCGCCAAAATGCCCAACTTCGATGCCTACGAATCCATGGCCAGACTCACGGATATCGGATATCACTGCATCGAACTGTCTCAGATGCCCATGACACCGGAAAATGTGGCCGGTATCCGCCGGGCTGTGGATGAGCTGGGCATGAACGTCTCCAGCTGCTCCGCCTCTGTGGCTCCCATGATTCCCGGTATGCCCGGTGAGTATCTCTGCGATCCCGACGGATTTAAGAAGATGGTGGATGACTGCCGCAAGCTGGATTGCGATATGCTCCGCATCGGTATGCTTCCCATGACCCATATGGGCAGCTACGACAAAGCCGTTGAATTTGCCAAGCAGGCCAACGAATATGCTCTTAAGCTGAAGGAAGAAGGCATCGACCTTTACTATCACAACCATCATGTAGAATTTGTTCGTTACGATGGCAAGCTGCTGCTGGACATCATTCGTGACACCGCTCCCGATATGGGCTTTGAGCTGGATGTACACTGGATCCACAGGGGCGGCTTCGATCCCGTAAAGATCATCAACAACTATGCCGGCCGCATCCGTCTCCTCCATCTGAAGGATTACCGCATCGGCGAGATGCCTATGCCTGAGGGCGGACTTGACATCACCAACAAAGAAGCCATGGCCAAGTTCATGGGAGCCTTTACCGGCATCGTTCAGTTTGCAGAAGTTGGCGAAGGCACCATCGACACCCCCGCCTGCATCGAAGCCGGTCTGGCCGGCGGAAGCGAATACTTCCTGGTGGAGCAGGATGACTGCTACGGCAGAGATCCCTTCGACAGTCTGAAGATCAGCCGGGACAATCTGGTCAAGATGGGATACGGCGACTGGTTCTGATTCCCTTCCCATATATTCAGAAAAACTCGGTGAGATTTCTCACCGAGTTTTCTCACAGAGTTATCTCACCGGATTATCCCGCAGGGTCATCCCATTCACTATCAATAACAGGAGATTATCATGGTCAACTTAAAAGCGATTCCCTACAATCTTTCCGATGCCGACATCGCATGGGTAGAGAACACCATTACTTCCATGACCCCGGAAGAAAAGGTAGGTCAGCTGTTCTTCCAGCTCACCTCCTCCCAGGATGAGGCCTATCTGCAGGACCTGATGGAGAAATACCATCTGGGCGGCTGCCGCTACAACAACATGCCCGGCTTCAAGGTACTGGAACAGAATCAGAAGCTTCAGAAATATGCCAAAATTCCCGTATTTATCGCCTGCAATCCCGAAGCCGGCGGAAACGGTGTCTGCGCTGA
>JABUST010000100.1 GCA_021442595.1 Lachnospiraceae bacterium
AAGTATGAAAATAAGGAATTCCGGCGACAAAGTCGGCAAACCAAGTCGCCGGAAAATCCGGAATCAAAGAAATCCGGCGACAGCTCGGAAGAACAGAGTCGCCGGAAAGTATGAAAATAAGGAAATCCGGCGACATAGTCGGCAAATCAAGTCGCCGGAAAATCCGGAATCAAGGAAATCCGGCGACAGCCCGGAAGAACAGAGTCGCCGGGATTTCTGACTAACTGGCTTTCTGTAGACACAAGTTCATTCTGATCCTCTATATCACTCAAAACATCCGAACCCGCCACATCATTCACACCACTCTCATAAATGCCCACTCTCATGAATGCCCACTCTCATAAAATGAAAAAATCAACCTCCTACTTTTTCCTGTTCATTGGCGTCTTCGCCTTATCCACCTCCGCCATCTTCGTCAAGGTGGCCCAGGCTCCCTCTGCAGTGGTGGCCCTGTATCGCCTGCTGATCACAGCAGTGGTTCTGCTGCCTTTCCTCTTGCTGAGCAAAAAGCACATGGCAGAGTTGAAAGCTCTGAACCTCAAACAGTGGATCACTATGGTCACCGCCGGTATTCTTCTGGCAGTCCATTACATCATGTGGTTTGAATCCCTGAACCTCACCTCGGTCTCCAGCTCTGCAGTGCTGGTCTCCCTGCAGCCCCTGTACTCCATGGTGCTTGGCCGCATCTTTCTGAAAGAACATGTAAAACCCGGCGCCATTCTGGGCGGACTCATCGCCATTGTCGGCAGCGCTGTCATCGGTTGGGGTGACTTTCAACTGGACCAGATGGCACTGTCGGGGGATGTATTGGCATTTCTCGCCGCAGGGGTCATTGCCCTTTACTATCTCTGCGGACAGGTGGTCCGCAAGCAGGTCAGTGCCCTGACATACTCCGTCCCCGCCTACTTCAGCAGCGTTGTGTTTCTACTTATCTATAATCTCATCAAAGGAGACTCCCTGACAGGCTTCAACGGCAGCACCTGGATGGCATTCCTGGGCATCGCCCTCATCGCCACCATCGGCGGTCAGTTCGTGTTCAACCTTCTGCTGAAAGACATGTCCGCTACCGCCGTCACCATGGGTATCCTGGGAGAGCCCGTGGGGACCTGCATCCTGGCCGCCCTGTTCCTGTCTGAAACCATTGCCCCCCGGCAGCTTGTGGGCATCTTCATCATCGTTATCGGTCTTGCCATCTATTTCTTTGCTCCGGGAAAAGATGAAAATAAGAGCCGACATGGCAGCGCAAACGATTTGGAGGCAAATGATAAAATGCAGCCAGGCTACAGTGTAGATGTGCCGGAGGCAACAGCGAAAATGCAGCCAGG
>JABUST010000033.1 GCA_021442595.1 Lachnospiraceae bacterium
GAGCTTACGAGAATCCAGAATCGGCTGAGTCGTTGGTTCAATATATACTTTCCTGAATACAAGACGGTGTACGGGAAACCGGATGCCGTAAGCGGGATGATGATCCTTAAACAGGCTCCCTTGCCGGAAGACATCAAGGCGTTAGGTGTTGACGGTATAAACCAGATCTGGCGAGATGCAAAGTTAAGAGGCGCCGGCAGAAACAGGGCAAAGACTCTTATGGAGGCGGCGGAGCACAGCGTTGGAAGCAAAGAAGGGGCCAGAGTAGCAAGGAAAGAGGTCCTGATGCTGTTTGAGGATTATGAATCCAGGAATGCTCGTCTTCAGGAAGTAATGGCTCTGATTGAAGAGTTGTTAAAAGAGATCCCCATGGCTGAAAAGATGATGGAGATCAAAGGCGTAGGAATCAAAACAGTGTCAGGCTTCCTGGCAGAGGTGGGTGACATTACCCGCTTTGACAATCCAAAGGAGCTGCAAAAGCTGGCCGGTTTAGCACTGGCAGAAAACAGTTCCGGCAAGCACAAGGGCGAGACAACAATAAGCAGGCGTGGTCGAAAGAGACTCAGATATCTGCTCTTCGAGGTTGCGATGTCCCTTGTGGCGAAGAATCCGGAGTTCGGTGAACTGCACCGATACTACACGACCAGAAAGCTGAATCCGCTGAAAAAGATGCAGTCGCTAATGGCTGTAGCATGTAAGCTGATCCGAGTATTCTATGCGATGCTGACAAAGGGTGTGGACTATGATCCGACAAAGATGCTCAGCGATATCAGGAGACCGGCAGCATATCTGCAGGCAGCATAATCAGACAGTAACTTGATAACCAGGCTCGACAGCGAGCCACTGAAACAAGCAGAAAGTAACAGATAACGTCCGCTGGAAACAGTGCTGGTACAGGAAGCGAGTCAGTAATCAAAAAATACAAAGAATGAGCCAGTAGTCGGCAGGAGTGCGTTCCATGGGGCATGACCCCGTAAAGGAGCTTAGCTGACACCCTGGTTATGGATAGGCAGGACGAAGGAAGTTGGGACCCCTGGAGACAGAGATGATCCCGGTGGACATAGGAGGTTAGCTGCCATAGAGGGAAGGGTACACACAAGGCCATGTAGAGCGTAATCAATGACGTTTTATTTCGTGCACCCTACAACCGCTATTTCAGTACCTGATACACCGAAACATCCATGACATCGGCTTGTTCTCTGAGATATGAGTGGTCAAAAAACCACGCTTTTTCAAGGAAAACTACTTGATTATATGAGGAGGTAGAAAACAATGATTGCTATTATTTTGGGACTTATCGCGGCGGCTGTTCTGAT
>JABUST010000215.1 GCA_021442595.1 Lachnospiraceae bacterium
GCTTGCAGGGGATATCTTTTTCCTGATAAGCTGGGAGCAATCAAGCCGAATCGGAATAATCAGAGGACACATCATTAAATACAAACAGAAAGCACCTGCAAGGCCGCATGTAATGCGGTATGCAGGTGCTTTATCGTTTTCAGATCAATAGTGAAGATTTTGCCCTTTCCGTAATATGCATTGCAAAAGCTCAATGTCCTGCACTTATTCAGTAATGGTCATGCTGCTGAGAAGCCTCTCCAGACAGGGGTCATCCTCTGTGTTCGTAAAATCCGAATACAGGATCAGGTAAATGCGGCTGCCGATGGGAATCAGGGCCAGCTGCTCCACGCAGCTGATGGTATAGCCGTTAACGCTGGCGGATATGCGGTAGCATACCGTCAAGGCTTCTATTTCATTATCTCCGTAGGCGCGGATGCGGGCATTCTGCAGCTGACTGGAGGCCAGCTCCAGCTTCTTGACACCGGAGCTCAGCTGGTCGAAATTCTCCAGGATCTCCTCCAGCTCTGTCATCTCCACGGTATGTCCGATCTGCATGTAGCCGAAATCCAGGTAGTTCACGGTTCCCTGGTCATATACAGGGGATTTCAGCCGCTGATAGATACAAAGGTTGTCCGAAACCCCGATGCCGGCTCCCAGATACTCCATCTGGTTCTGGGCGTCGTCGAAATTTGCGCTGGTCCAGCCGGCTTCAAATCGGAAGGTCATGGGCTCCACGGTGTAGGATGCATAGGTGTCCGGCACCGTAACGGTACCATCGGAATAGATGCTGTGCTCTTCCTTTTTACATCCGGTGAGGGAGGTCATGGCCAGGGCCAGAACCATCAACAGGATCAGAGACCTGGCGGCTTTGTTTTGGTGTTTACTCATCCTCGTCCTCGTATAGTTTCCGATTCTCTTCCCAGGTGCGGTCCATGTTCTTCTTCCATTTGCGGGCATAGGCTTCGGAAATCTCCTCCGGGGTGACGCCATAGCTGTCCATCATATCCACCAGATACATTAAGACATCTCCGCACTCTTCCACGAAGTGCCGGCGGACGGCGGGGTTATTCATGACGGCCCCGTTCCCCTTCTTTTTGATGATCTCTCCTACCTCACCCATCTCGCCATAGGCCCAGAGCAGCAGAAGGGGTCCCTGGTCCGGCAGATGCTCCGGCCAGTGATGCTTTGCTCTGAGGGTCTGCTGGCAATAAAAAAGGTCCGACATCCGAAGGTCATCCCCGGTCTGATCAATGTTTCTGGGTTCTACTAACATAGCTGTCTCCTGCTGAATAATGATTCAAGTTTCCT
>JABUST010000106.1 GCA_021442595.1 Lachnospiraceae bacterium
AGCCGCAGGATGTACAGAATATCCTATCTCCCCGGCTGGCCATGGTGTGAACTTTTCCGCAATCAGGGCAGATAAACAGAATGTTCTCCAAATGCTCCGCAAGCTTCTTCCCCTTATAGGCCTGCCGGTGCTCCTGCTGCCAGACATAAGCATCCTCCGCCAGGTCCTCATCAATGATTCTGGTCAGATCCGCCAGGCTCATGCTTTTCAATTCCTGAGAGGAGTAAATATGAACCGGTTCTCCCCAGAGCTTTCCTCTGCGAAGACCGCTCTCTCCCCAGTTGGGGCTGGTAAAGTAGCCTCCGTGAAGCTTGTAGGTCACCAGAGCATGACCGCTGCGCTGAATCAGTCTGGCAGTGGCCGGCACAATGGGCATGGTCCTGCCGTCCATGGTGCGGACACCCTCGGGAAAGAAAGCCACATTCTTCTTTTCTTTAACCTTTTTCAGAATTTCCTTCACCGTGCCGGCTCCCACCGTTCCCTTGTAACGGATGATAGGATCGAACACGAATTTCAGAAGACCGAAGACCTTCCACCGGGTAATATGCTCACTGGCCACAAAATATGCCTGACCGGGCATACCTAATGCTACCAGAATAGGATCCAGATCCGTACAGTGGTTGGCCAGAAGAATGTAAGGTTCGGACATGGGAGGAACTCTCTTGTAAGAGTAGTTTACCGTAATCTTGGAAACCAGCCATCCCAGAGGTCTGATGACAGCAAACAATATCCTATGTCTCAGATAATGATCCTTCACCTTTGGTTTCTTTGCTTCCATGATATCCTCCCGGGAGATGTACACTTCCCCATAATATATCACATTTTAAATGCAAAAAGAAGAAAAACGCATCCTCAGATTAAAGAATTTTGGAGACCGGAAGATTATCCCAGGCATCTTTCTCACCCTCAAAAGGTGATGTATAATACACAGATACACCCTACGGAGGTCCCTCCATGAAAAAGATCCTGGCATTTATGAAAAAAGAGCTCATGCTGGTGGTAAGCCTGCTGGCCGCTCTGATCTCTCTCTTCATCACGCCCCCCTCTGCCGCCCTGCTGAAGGCCATCGACTGGAAAACTCTGGCCACCCTCTTCATGCTCCTTTCCGTTCTGGACGGCTTCAAGCATGAGAACCTGTTTCTTCCCATCATCAAACTCACCGGAAAGATTCCTTCCCTCTGCGGTCTGGGCTTCTTCCTGGTCTTCGGCGTGTTCTTCAGCTCCATGTTCGTCACCAACGACGTTTCCCTGATCATCTTTGTTCCCCTCACCATCCTGCTG
>JABUST010000013.1 GCA_021442595.1 Lachnospiraceae bacterium
TCCATCTCCGGCCGCTGCCTGCTGAGCAATTATCTGGCAGGACGGGACTCCAATCTGGGAGCCTGCGCCCAGCCCTGCCGCTGGGAATATGCTCTCATGGAGAAGACCCGGGAGGGAGAATACTTTCCCGTTATGGAAGGGGAGGAAGGTACCTACATCTTTAACTCCCGGGATCTGTGTATGATCGAATATCTGCCGGAGCTCATGGAGGCCGGTGTGGGAAGCCTGAAGATCGAGGGACGCATGAAGACCCCTCTGTATGCAGCCATGGTCACCAAGGCCTACAGACAGGCCCTTGACGATCTGAAGATCAGTAAAAAGCTGTATTACAACCATATGGATGACTATAAAAAAGCCCTGGCCATGGCCTCCCACCGGGAATATACCACCGGATTTTATCTGGGAGAGCCGGGTCCGGATGCCCAGATCTACACCTCCGCCCAGTATGTGCGGGAAGCCGATTTCATTGCTGTCCTGAAGGGAAGCGATGAAGGTACCCTGTCTTTGGAGCAGCGGGGTAAATTTTCTCCGGGCGAGACGGCCTATCTGGTGATTCCCGGCAGGGAGCCGGTGCCCTTTACGGTAGGCGTCCTCCGGGATGAAGAAGGCAATGTGCTTGCCAGCGCCAACCGCGCCCAGCAGCAGGTAACTGCAGAAGCCATTGGGCTGTCTGCCGAACTTTTGGACAAAGCCCCTTCCGGCTGTATTCTCATTAAGGATAAACCCCATGAATAAAAAACAGAAAGAACGGGAAGAGCAGATCCTGCAGGAGATGCCCTGGGCAGGCAGAGAAAGCGAGTTTGCCTGGCCCATCAGCGATATTGCCCGCCGGCCGGTCTCCTACCGGCTCATCAACAAGCGCTGCATCCGCCGGGACATGGAGGTCACCACGCCCCTTGGTTATGAGACCACCGCCGATGTGCTGGTGCCCGTGGGAGAAAACACGGAAGAGCTGAAGAACCAGCTGGAGCAGATCCTGAACACCAACATCCATGTCCGCATGATCTTTCTGGATGACTGCATCGGCTCCCGGGAGGTCCTGGAATATCTGGAGAATTACTGCCGGGAATATCCGGAGTCCAAGGTGGTCCACAATGAGCGGAAGATCGGCATCGTCAGTACTATAAACCGGGGTCTGATCATTTCCCGCTCCGCCTACGTGGTCCTGCTGGGCTCCAAGGTAAGCCTGCCCTCCCAGTGGCTGGAGCGGCTCATCATGCCTATGATCAAGGACCTGACCGTGGCCAGCGTGC
>JABUST010000160.1 GCA_021442595.1 Lachnospiraceae bacterium
TCCGTACTATTATATCAATTCGCTCTTCTTAAAACAATAAGAGGACAGGCAAGGGGATGCCAATTTACTGCTCTGTTTGGCATGTTCCGAATGGACGTCCCGATGGATGATGTTTTTTGGAATGACCGGCATAGACATTTCAGCAGTAAGAGAGTATAGTGTGGAGTGATTCTCAAACAAGGACCATGGATATACATGACTTACGAAGCATTCATCACCTGGCTGGAGAAGGTTCCCCTCTACGGCCATAAAGATGGTATAAATAATATCAGAAAACTGCTGGCGCGCCTGGGACATCCGGAAAAGTGCGCGCCGGTGATCCACGTGGCGGGCACCAACGGAAAAGGCTCCTGCTGCGCCATGATGGCCTCCGTGCTCCAAAGGAGCGGTATGAAGGTGGGGCTGTTTACTTCTCCCCATCTGGTGACCTACGGGGAGCGCATCCGGGTAGACGGGATCAATATCTCCGAGGAGGAGCTGGTTCGGCTGGGACTGGAAGTGAAGAAGCAGCTTGAAGAGATGGTGGCCGCAGGAGAGAACCATTGCACCTTTTTTGAGATCCTTACGGCCATCGGTTTCCTGTACTTTGCCCGGGAGCAGGTAGATGTCATCGTGCTGGAGGTAGGTGTAGGCGGCCGGCTGGATGCCACCAACGTGGTGGAGGAGCCTGCTCTGTGCCTGATCGCCTCCATCAGCCTGGACCATACCAAGGTTCTGGGAGATACCTTAGAAGCCATCGCCGCAGAGAAAGCCGGGATCCTGAAAGCAGGAAGGCCGGTGGTGCTGTCGGAGAATCCCCTGTGCGTGCAGCAGGTGGTGGAGACAGCCGCCCGGGAGAAGGGATGTCCTTTTATCTATGCCCCTTCCTTTGAAAGCGGAGCATCTGACTATCCTATTCCCCTGGCAGGAAACTACCAGAAACAGAACCGCCGGGCAGCGGTCACAGCGCTGAGGCTCCTTCAGCAGCAGGGCTTCCCCATCACGGAGGAGAGTCTCCGAGAGGGATTGGCCCGGACCGATTGGCCGGGACGCATGCAGACCTTGCAGGTGGAGGGACAGACCGTACTCATGGACGGGGCCCACAATCCGGGAGGGGCCCGGATGCTGGCAGACTATCTGGACCAAAGCTATGCTCCCGGCAGCTGCACTTTGGTGTTCAGCGCTCTGGGAAAGAAGGACCTGTCCGGCATCCTTCAGCCGCTGGCAGAG
>JABUST010000142.1 GCA_021442595.1 Lachnospiraceae bacterium
TGAAGGCATGGGTGGACTATGCCAATGCAAGGCAGGCAGTGATCCTCTATGATGCTGCTTATGAGTCCTTCATCTCAGACCCGGCAGTTCCCGGAAGCATCCTTGAGATTCCCGGTGCTGAGACCTGCGCCATTGAATTCTGCTCTTTCTCTAAGACTGCCGGCTTCACCGGTACCCGCTGCGGCTACACCGTGGTGCCTCACGCCCTGGTATTTGATGGCATGAGTCTGAACCGCATGTGGCTCCGCCGCCAGACCACCAAGTTCAACGGTGTCTCTTACCCTGTACAGCGGGCTGCCTCTGCTGTGCTCTCCCCCGAGGGTCGTCAGCAGATTGCCGCCAACCTGAATTATTACAGAGAAAATGCCGCCATCATCACCCGCACTCTGGATGAGCTGGGCATCTTCTATACCGGCGGCAAGAATTCTCCTTATATCTGGATGAAGTGTCCCGAGGGCATGACCTCCTGGGAGTATTTTGACTATCTGCTTCAGGAAAAGAACATTGTGGGCACCCCCGGCGCCGGCTTCGGCGCTAACGGCGAAGGCTTCTTCCGCCTGACTGCTTTCTCCACCAGGGAGAATACCCTGGAAGCCATGGAGAGGCTGAAGAAGTAAGGCTTTTGGCAGTAAAATGAAAATAGAAAAAGTCACCGGAAATCGCATTTCGCAGATTTCCGGTGACTTTTTTGTTTGATGTGAACGGAAATTCGCTCTCTCATCACATCTCGGAATATCCCATAAGATACTCATCAACCCGGCGGGCGCACTCTCTGCCCTCCGCAATGGCCCAGACTACCAAAGACTGTCCGCGGCGGCAGTCACCCGCCGCAAAAAATCCCGATTCGGCCTGCCGGGAATCCTTGGTATCTATTTGATGGTCTTTGGTAATCAGATTTCCTCTGACATCTAAGGGAGCGCCAAAGGCTTCCGCTGTTTCCTTGCGGCAGCCTGTGAAGCCGGCTGCGATGAGCAGCAGATCACAGGGAATCTCTTCCTCTGAACCGGGCACTTCCTGCATTCCCGGCTTCTGCTCCAGGCGAACCGTCTGCAAGCCAAAGAGCTTGCCATCCTCATCTCTGAGAATCTGTTTCACGGTGGTACAGTATCTGCGGGGATCTTCTCCGAACACGGCGATG
>JABUST010000183.1 GCA_021442595.1 Lachnospiraceae bacterium
ATATACCACCGTGCCATCCGTCTTATTCCTGATTACCGGCAGACCCGTAAGCTCCACGCTCTCCTCCGAATCATTCACCAGTGTGTAGTAAAGCATATTCTCCCCATACTTATTCACATACAGGGCCGCCTCCCCCTCTTGGGGAGTATAATACTCATAATAAACGTCATTATCGGCCGGGCGGGGCACCACCAAAGCAGGCAGAAGCTCCGGCTCATTCCCGTAGAAGAACAGCACATCATCGATCTTCTGCAGCTTCTCCCGGTACCTTTTAGGATAGTACTGACTGGAAAAGAATACCCTCTCAGAATCAAATTGAAAGGTATAGGTATAGCTCTCTCCATCGGCCGCAAAGCCCTTATAGAACTCTTTATTGTTCCAGAAGTTCATGTGATATCTGGATAAAATACTCTGAATCTCATCCAGGCACTTTACATCAATGAAGTATTCCCTCACCTCGGGATCCATCAGGAAGGAACGGCTCACCTGAATAGTCAGAAGGGCCCGCTCATCATCGTACCGGGTCACCGTGGTCTTCTTAAAGTACCCCGTCATGCTGCCCCCGGTAGACATGGAGAACTTATTGAGGGACTGACCATTTACATTCACATAATGACCACTAAAAAACATAAAATAACCACCGACACACAGAATGAGCAGTACCACCACCGACCCGATGATGACGCCCACCTTCTTCTTACTCATTTTCTTCATAGCTCCACCTCCCGGAGTCTGCAGCACCCGGCTCTGACCGATCTGCCCTACAAGCAGATTATAGCACGCTCCTCCATCAGATTCACCTATTTCATCCGAAGATACAGACTCCGATACATGCCTTCCTTCTGAAGAAGCTCTTCATGGGTGCCCTCCTCTGCGATGGCACCCTTCTCCAGCACCAGGATCCGATCCGCATCCTGAATGGTGGACAGGCGGTGCGCAATGACCAGGGTGGTCTTCCCCTTTCGCAGCTCCGAAAGAGCCCGGTAGACCCGTTCCTCCGCACTGTTATCCAACGCAGAGGTGGCCTCATCCAGAATGAGGATAGGCGCATCCTTCAATATGGCCCGGGCGATGCCGATG
>JABUST010000137.1 GCA_021442595.1 Lachnospiraceae bacterium
CCATCGTGGATCTGGCCCGCCGCTGCAACAAGTATATCGATGAGACCATGCCCTGGGTGCTGGCTAAGGACGAAGCCTCCAAAGCCCGCCTGGGAAGCGTGCTGTATAACCTGCTGGAGGGTGTCCGCTACATCGGAACCCTGCTCAGCCCCTTCCTGCCCGAGACCGGAGAGAGCATCCGCACCCAGCTGGGAGCCATCGTGGCTGAGGATGCCTGGACTCTGAAGTCCCTGGAGAATTTCGGCGCCCTGAAGGTTGGGGAAGCTGTTGGAGTTCCTACGCCTCTCTTTGCCCGCATCGATGAGAAGAAGGTCATGGCCGAAGTGCTGGCGGAGCAGGAAGCTCTGGAGAAGAAGCTGGCCAAAGAGGCAGAAGAAAAGGCAAAGGCAGAAGCAAAAGCCGCTGCCGCCCAGGCTGCCCCTGCCAAGGAGCCCATTACCATCGACGATTTCGACAAGGTGGAGCTGAAGGTGGGACAGGTGTTGGAGTGCAAGCCCGTGGAAGGCTCCAAGAAGCTGCTGGTTTCCCAGGTGAAGATCGGCAGTGAAGTACGCCAGATCGTGTCCGGCATTGCCAAGTACTATACCCCCGGGGAGATGGTTGGCAAGAAGGTGGTAGTGGTCACCAATCTGCCCCCTGTGAAGCTGGCCAAGACCCTGTCCGAAGGCATGATCCTCTGCACCGATGACGGAAACGGCGGATACTGCCTGCTGCGCCCCGAGAAGGATGAGGCACCGGATGGCGGCATCGTTTCCTAATACACAGAGCGCGGAGCGATCCGCGCTCTTTATTGACACCCACGCCCATTATGATGACGCAGCCTTCGATGCTGACCGGGATCAGCTGCTGGAGACGCTGCACCAGAGTGGTGTGGAGACCATCATCAACTGCGGCACTAACCTGAAAAACTGCCGCCAGATCCTGAAAATGCTCCAAAAGCACAAGTGGATGCATGCTGCCATGGGAGTTCACCCCTCAGACGTGAAGGGTCTGGACATCGACCATGTGGCAGACATAGTGGACTTTGCTGAGAGCTCTGACAGAGTGGTGGCCATCGGAGAGATCGGTCTGGAT